>JAXDOS010000227.1:0-16586 GCA_034668785.1 Alphaproteobacteria bacterium | reverse complement strand
TTCGCCGCCGCGATCATAGTCGAGGGCGTATATGTAGTAAAAACGAGCCACGAGCGTTCCCCTCAGCAGCGTGTCGCAACTGCGCGCTGAAAGGTTCCACCAGCCCTCGGTGGTCCAGCCTTCGTTAACCTTGTAGCCGATGGCTATGCCAACGCGGCTGCCGGTGTTGTTGCAGAGACGAAAATCGGCGGCTGCGGGCTGAGCGAACATGAACACTCCGGCCGTTACTCCGATAACCCGGATAAGCGCGCGCGCCGTCAATAAGTGCCGGGTTGGCTGAAGTCGAAAGAAATTCACGATGATGCTTTTGAGTCTCATGCCGAAAAGCGGGATTTCGCGTGAAGGATCATACGCTGTCAACGAGGATGGCTCGGAAGTCATTGGCATTGGTGAAGGTCGGTCCGGGCACCAGCAAGTCGCCGAGACGCCGGAAAAACCCGGTGGAGTCGTTTTCGGCAAGAAAGGAGGCCGGATCGAGGCCGAGCGTACGCGCCCGAGACACGGTGGAACCGTCCACAAATGCACCCGCGGGGTCGTCCCGGTTCCCGGCCCCCCCGTCCGTGCCGTCCGTATCCGCCGCAATGGCGGCGGTAGCCGGCATCCCGTCAATGGCGAGCGCCAGCGCCAGCGCATATTCCTGATTAGGCCCGCCGCGACCCGCACCTCGTAGAGTGACCGTGAGTTCCCCGCCGGACAAAATGACGGTGCGCCGGCCCTGCGCCCGCAACTCCCGCGCCACACGGGCATGATCGGCCGCGACGGCACGGGCCTCGCCCTCGACGCGGTCTCCCAGGAACACGCAATCGAAACCCGCGATGCGAACCGCCGTTTCGGCGGCACGGAACACGTCAGCCGGGCAGGCCACCAAGCGAAATTCGGTGCCGTCGAAGATCGCGTCCCCGGGTTTTGGGGTTTCGTTGGCGGGAACGGAAAGAGCGTGGCCCACGCTTGCGGGCAGTTGGAGCCGATAGCGCTGCACAATCGCCCGAGCCTCGGCCAGGGTGGAAGGATCGGGCACGGTCGGACCTGAGCCGATGACCGCGGGATCGTCACCGGGAACGTCGGAGATGGCCAATGTGAGTAACGGCGCAGGATGCGCGTGGGCAGCCAAGCGTCCGCCTTTCACCCGGGAAAGGTGTTTGCGTACGGTATTGATCTCTCCAATCGAGGCACCCGAGCGCAGCAATGCCTTGGTTGTTGCCTGCTTGTCCGTAAGCTTAAGGCCCGGCGCCGGTGCGATCCAATTCGCCGAAGCCCCTCCCGAGAGCAGCACCAGCACAAGATCATCCGGGCCGGCATGGTCGGCGAGGGCCAGTATCTTTTCCGTGGCCTCCAGCCCCGCTTCATTGGGTACGGGGTGGCCGGCCTCGACCACGGGAATGTGCCGTGTCGGCCGGCCATAGCCGGCCCTAGTGACGGCGAGACCGCCGAGGCGTGCTGCCGGCAGGTTGACGTGGTCTAGATAATGCCCCTCAGCAATCTCGGTCATCGAGCCCGCCGCTTTGCCGGCGGCAAGCACGATCAGCCGGCCAGCCGGAGGCCGCGGTAGGTGCGTGTGGAGAAAGCTCGCCGGATGCACGGCTGCCACCGCCGTGCGGAAAAGGCCTTCCAAGAATGTGCGAGCGTCATTCATCATCGCGTCATTGCTGCTGAACCGGCTGGCAAGCCGGGGCTGTCATCACTATCCTGCTTCCATGCTCCCGCCGCGAGCCCCTTGCGGCGCCGGTACCATTGCAGCGGAGGGATTTCGACCATGCCCATCGACAACGACAACCGCGTTGAATTGGAAGCCGCCGTGTACCGGCGGCTGGTCGAGCACCTGCGCGGCCGGACCGACGTGCAGAACATCGATCTGATGAACCTCGCCGGCTTCTGCCGCAATTGCCTCTCCAATTGGATGAAGGAAGCGGCGGACGCCAAAGCTCTCCCCATGACCAAGGACGAAAGCCGCGAGATCGTCTACGGCATGCCTTACGACGAGTGGCGGGCAAAGTACCAGAAGGAAGCTTCGCCGAACCAGCAGGCGGCTTTCGACAAAGGTTCCCATCGGCACTAGCGCTGTCCCCAGGGTGCTGTGGATGATTTGTGACGCGCCTTGACGGGAAGCCCTGGGCTTCCGAAAGCTGGGTGCGCTATCCCGTCCGTTGCGTCACCCGTGAGGAATGCCCGATGCCTGCAACCGCCGCCGCTGCCAAGGAACAGCCTGCCACCCGATTTGCCAAGGATCAGCTCAAGGCCGTGATCGAGCGGGTCGAACGGCTTGAGGAGGAGAAGAAGGCGATCGCCGACGACATCCGCGATGTCTATTCCGAGGCCAAGGCCAATGGGTTCGAGGTCAAGGCGCTGCGGACCATCGTGCGGCTGCGCAAGCTCGATACCGATGAGCGCAAGGAGCAGGAAGCGATCCTGGAGACTTACATGCACGCACTGGGAATGATCGCCTGATCGCGGCGGTCACGTCCGCATCGCTACTGAAGCGATGCCAGCCGCGCGTTGAATGTCACCGTGGCGACAAAAACGACGGCGTTGCCGGTGAAGCGTCCGGCGGCAAGGCCGCGATCCGGGTCGTCGGAGAAGCTCATCATCACCGATGACGCCGGTTTCTTCATGAAGGTTCCCAGGCCGCGGGAATCGAATGCGCCCAATACCGCCGTATTCATGAAGTTCTGCAGGTCGGGCGCCATGACTGCGGCGCGCAGCCACGGATCATTAAACCGCTGACCCGCCGATGCGGAGGTGGATTGCACCACGGCCGGCGTGCCGAGCGGTTGCTTGAGCACCACCGAGGTCGCCGCCGGTATAGCTGCGGTCGAAGGTACGCTACGCAGGGCGACGGCTCCGGGACGGGCTGTTAGCTCAGGCCCTGGCTGCGCGGCATAAGCGAGAGCAAGGCCGGGAGCTGCAGTGTCGGCGCGCACCGGCGTCGGAACCGCTGCGGCCTCGATCGCTGGCCTGCTGCGCGGAAGCGTTGTGGGTGTTTTCGCTGGCGTGGCATCCGCCACCACGACGGGGCGTGCGGCCTGTGATGGCGCGCGGCTGGCGACAGCCGTGGAACTCACGACGTCGTCCTTGCCAAAGCCAAAAAGTTTGGCGAGCGCATTACCCGAAAATTTTTCACTATCGCCCGCCGCGCTGGCGGTCAGCACGCCAGCCGTACGCGCCGCGTTGAGCGAAGGTGCCGACGCATCGTTGCCCCGCCGCTCGATGTCCGCCCGGGCGAGGGCATAGCCCGGCAGTGGATGGCCGTCGCTTGGAATATGAACGGTTCGCCCGTTGGGGAATACGCGCACCAATTGATCCCGACTCATTGTCGGCCAGTGCCGCACGTTGCCGACGTCGAGATGAACGAAAGGCGATCCCGACGTGGGATAAAAGCCGACGCCGCCGCGCTGGAGCCGCAAGCCGATCGTGCGCAGGTCTTCGAGCGGCACTCCGGGAATGTAGAAATCCATGGCCTTGCCCAGCGTATGCTGGCTGAACTGGGCAACGCCGCCGCTGCGGCGGCGAAGCATCGCGTTGGTCTGAGGCGCCCGATAGCCGCAGATAATTTCAACGGCTTGCTTGGCGTTGACTTCGCGCTGCACTTCCCAGAGCAGATCCAACAAATGCGGATCCATCTTGGTCGATTCCTCACGCCGCCAATCGCGCAGAATCCAATTCAACTTTTTTAGCGCTTCGTCGTCATACCGGCCGTTGATCTTGTAGGTGACGGTGAGATTTTCGTTGGTGTGAACGTGATGCAGCGAAAGCGTGCGCGTGTCGCCGTCGGCGGCGGCATTCTGCAAATCTTCACATCCGAGGATGAGAGCGAGCGCTGCGAGACCAATGCGATATGCGGTGCGCGACGAGATGATAGATGCAACGCTGCGCGCGACACAATCCAGCACGTACAATCTCGCGTAATGGCCACTCGACAAGCAAGGCCCCGCGGCTGCCGCCACGAAGATGCCTAACGCAGTGTTACCGGGATCGGTTAACGCGCCCTTAGCGCCCCCGCCACCCTTCATGCGGAAGGGCTATAGGCTGAGTATGGCGAAAAGTTGCTGGCAGTTTACGGAACTTTTCGCGGGATCAGCGGGTGTAAGTCCTGCGCTTTTTCGCTGGTACGGGCGTAGCCGGAGCGTAGCTTCCGCCGCCGAAAAGCATGTCAAAAAACGAGGCTTCGCGGGCATAACCAGGAGCGCGTCCCTCGCCATAGGTCCTGTATGGCAGCTGGATGTCCTTGCGCACGGTTGTCGCCGTTTCTCTGCGCTCCACCGCCACGTCGGCGATCCGACGCTCACTGCCCTTGAGGATGCCAAGCAAGGCAGCATCGCGGCCGTAAACGTCGTCGCGAATCTGCAGGCGTCCGGCTTCGTCCACGAACGCGGTCTGATAGGTGATATGCACGGGGATGGGATGGGCGAGATTAATGTTCTGCTCGTTGTTGCCGTACATCTTGTGCAACTTCTCTACGGTCCAGCCTTCGTTGGGTTGCGAGATACTGAGCAGAACCTCGGCATATTTGTCGGGATATTGCACGCGCATGCAGCCATGACTGAACGCTCGCTTTTCCTGCGCGAAAAGATGCTTGTCCGGCGTGTCATGCTGGTAGACCAGGAATTTGTTGGGGAAGTTGAATCGGATGCGGCCGAGCGCGTTGCCTTCGCCGGGCGGCTGATAAATATGGATGTCGCCGTCTGAATCGTACTTGATCTTCAGGCCGATGCGCTCGAGCGCATTCGGGTCTTGTTGCAGTGCCGGCAGATACTCGTTGTTGATGATCGACGGCGGCACGTTCCAGGTTGGATTGATGGTGATGTATTTCATCGTCTCGCTGAGAATCGGCGTCGCCATCTTTCCAGGCTTGCCGGTGACGACGCGCGTGGTCCACACGACCTTTTCGCCGTTGACAACCTTTAGCGTATAATCCGGAACGTTCAGCACTACATAGGCTTTGCCGAGGTCGCGCGGCATCCACCGCCAGCGCTCCATGTTGGCAATGATGATGTCCGCCTCGCGTTGACGCCGCGGCCCGTTCAGCGCTTCGACGGTGGCCGAGTTCAAATTTCCGGTCTCGGACAAGTCGTGCTGACCCTGGAATTTCTTCACAGCCGCCGCCACTGCTTTCTCATAGGTTGTATTGGCGGCGTCGCCTGCGACACCCAAACGGGCACGCAGTTGCGGCACGCGCTGATCCTGCATGCCGACCTTAAGTACCGATCCTCCGGCAATGCGCGCCGGGCCGGTCTCACCGGTCTTGGCGCGTGCTTCGGCAAGCTTTGCCCGCAACGCTTTGTAACCTTGATGTGCCGGGTTATAGCTCGCGAGTGCATCGCCGACGTTCTTCGCCTCCGCCATCTTCGACAGAATGTCGGCGGGTTCGGGAGCGACTTGATTGTAAGAAATATCTTCGCTGACACGGGAGTAATGCACGCGGCCGACTTGCGCATGACGGGCGTAGGCCAACACGGAGTTGGTCAGCTTCAGTTCGGCCTGTGCCAGTGCCGCGGGATCGGCGCTCGCCTTGAAATCCGGCGTCGGATAGTCGGCGGCATCAAGACCATCCGCGGCGACGGCCGCGAGATGGGCAATGGCTGCATTGGCACGTTCGCTTGCCGCGCCATTCTCGATCCATAGCGGAGCATATTGGCGGGCAGCATAGAACGCCTCCACCGCCGCGCGGTCGCGCGGTCGATCGATAATCCGAGCGGACTTGCTGGTGACGACCTCGCGCAGCTTTCCGACGACCGGATCGTCCGTCGCGGCAACACTGGTCGCCGGAACCTTGAGTTCCTTTTCGGGCTCCGGCGCCTGCACGGTGGCGGGAGCTTTATCGGAAGTATCCGGAGTTACGGCGGGTACAGCGACGTCTTGAGCAGAAGGCGGCGGCAGATCGAGAGGCGCCGGAAGCGGAACCCGCGCATTGAGGTCGGTGTCAGCCGGCGTCGCGGCGACTGTACTCGGCATTTCCACAGCGCCGGTACTCAGCTCATTCGTATCGGCTGCGGCAGACGAGATAGCGGCGGGCTCGGGGGACGGAACCGGCTCGGAAACGGCCTCAATCTTCTCGGATTCAGCCACGGCACCTGTTTCAGGGGCCGCCCAACCTGCCACAGTAGCCGTTAACGATAGGGCGAGCGTGGCAGTAATGATGTGATCGCAACGGACCGTGCGCATTCTCGTCCCACCTTCCGACACTTAAACTCCCGAAACGATTGTTTCGAAGAGTGAACGTTTCGCAATTTGGATCAAATTAAAGCGAGTAGCTATGGTTTGCCACCCCAGCAAAGCACGGAATAACCCTATATCCCCGAATTTGCGAATGTTGTTACCCAGCGGCCACGGGTTCCGTCTCCGAGCTAGGCTTTTCGCTATCGGAACTTAGAGTATCCAGCTTACGGTAAAGTGTGGAACGCCCAATCCGCAATCGGCGGGCTACTTCCGACATTTGTCCACCATAATGGGTGATCGCGAAGCGTATGGCTTCGGACTCGATCTCCTCCAGCGGCCGAATTTCGCCGTCCGGGCCGAGCAGCGGCAACGCGGCTGCTGAAGACAAACCCATCGGCGGCGCCGCCGACTCAATCCAAGGCGGATAAGCATCGGCGAAGGACACCATGTCCGCCGTCAGCGGAGGTGCCTGGGTTGCCTCAGCCAGAGCGTCCGCGCTCGGGACTGACGGTGGCGCCTGTGCTAACTGCGCTGCGATTTGCGGGAACTCTTCAACGCCGATGTGGGCGTTCTCCGCCAGCACGACGGCGCGGAATACCGCGTTCTCAAGCTGACGCACATTTCCCGGCCAGGCATGGTTTCCAAGCATCGTAAGTACCTCTGCGCTCACGATCTGAATGCGTTTTCCCTCTTCCGCGCAGAAACGGGCGAGGAAGTGGCGGGTAAGATCGGGGATATCCTCACGGCGCTGGCGTAGCGGCGGCACCGTGATCGGAAACACGTGCAGGCGGTAGAACAAGTCCTCGCGGAACCGCCCGTTCTTCACGTCAGTCAGCAGATGCCGGTTGGTCGCCGAAATAAGGCGCACGTCGACTTTCAGCGGCTTGCGCGCGCCTACCGGCTCGATCTCGTTTTCTTGAATCACGCGCAGGAGCTTGACCTGCGCCGCGGGCGGCAATTCGCCGACCTCGTCGAGAAACAAAGTTCCCCCCGCCGCCTCGGCGAATTTGCCGGCATGGCGCTCGGTCGCTCCGGTGAAGGCGCCTTTCTCGTGCCCGAAGAGAATCGATTCCACGAGATTTTCCGGGATTGCGCCGCAATTGACGGCAACGAAAGGCTTGGCGCGACGCTCGCCGCTGCCGTGGATGGCGCGTGCGATCAATTCCTTGCCGACTCCGGACTCACCTTCGACCAACACCGGGATTGAAGATGCCGCAGCCTTTTCCGCGGTGCGCAGCACAGCGCGCATGCCTGCGTTTCGCGTGACGATGTCGCGAAACGTAAGAGTGCCGTCGCGGGTGCGCTTGAGGCGTGTGACCTCGTCTTCCAGCGCGCTGGCGGCGAGCGCGTTGCGCAGAGACACCTGGAGACGTTCGGGCCCGACCGGCTTGACGACGAAATCGACCGCGCCGGCACGCATGGCGGAGACCACATTGTCGATTCCGCCATGAGCGGTCTGTACGATGACGGGGACGCGTAGGCCCGCTTCTCGCATCCGCGCCAGTACGCCAAGGCCGTCGAGGTCGGGCATGACCAGGTCGAGGATGACGCAATCAATGCGGGGCGCGTCGGCTCCGGTCAGCAAGGCCGCCGCAGCGTCACCTCCCTCGGCCGTGATGGCCTCATAGCCGAAACGGCTGGCCATGGCTTCCAGTAACCGGCGCTGCACCGGGTCATCGTCGACGATGAGAATAGTTTCGGCCATATCGGCTCCAACGCAGCACCAATGTGCCGATTTGGGGCATCGTCGCCGTTTTGGCTTAATGCCCTGTTAAATGTCGACACATCTGCGCCGGTTGATCCGGCGCTCGCTCCGCTCCATATGTTTTCCGGCTCCCTCCTGAATAGAAATTCCATGCCCCCGCGACCGACCAAAGCTTCCGCCAAACGCGCCGCCCGGCCTCGTCCGACATCCGATCTGCGACGGTTGCCGGAGTGGAACCTTGCCGACCTTTATCCGGCGATCGACGCGCCGGAGGTTAAGCGCGATCTCGATCAGATCGACGCGGAATGCTTATCCTTCGAGGAGGCATACAAGGGGCGGCTCGCCGAAATTGCCCAAGGGCCGGACGCCGGACGCATTCTTGCCGAGGCGGTGAAGCGCTATGAGGCGATCGACGATCGTATCGGCCGGCTCATATCCTTTGCCGGTCTGGTGCACGCCGAAAACACCACGGATCCGGTGCGCGGAAAATTCTACGGCGATGTGCAGGAACGCATCACTGCCGCCTCCTTGCGCCTGCTGTTCTTCACGTTGGAGCTCAACCGTATCGACGATCCGGTACTGGAAGCGGCGATGGCCGATCCGGCTCTCGGCCATTACCGGCCGTGGGTGGAAGATGTCCGCAAGGAGAAGCCGTACCAGCTGGAAGATCGCATCGAGCAGTTGTTCCACGAAAAATCGATGACCGGTTTCTCGGCGTGGAACCGGCTGTTCGACGAAACCATCGCGACACTCCGCTTCAAGGTCGGCGGCAAGATGCTTGCCATCGAACCCACGCTTAATCTGCTGCAAGACCCCACCCCGAACAAACGCAAAGCGGCAGCCACGGCGCTCGCGAATACGTTCAAAGGCAATCTGCGGCTGTTCACGCATATTACCAATACGCTCGCCAAGGATAAGGAGATTTCCGATCGCTGGCGCGGTTTTGCCGACGTGGCGGATTCGCGCCACCTGTCCAATCGGGTCGAACCCGAGGTGGTCGACGCATTGATGTCGGCGGTGCGCGATGCTTATCCCCGGCTGTCGCACCGCTACTACGCGCTCAAGGCCAGTTGGTTCGGCAAGAAGCGGCTACCGCACTGGGACCGCAACGCGCCGCTGCCGAAGGTGGCAACCCGCACCATCGGCTGGGACGAAGCCAAAGACACCGTGCTCACCGCCTATGGTGCTTTCTCGCCAAAAATGGCGGCGATTGCGGAGCAGTTCTTCAGCCGACGCTGGATTCACGCATCGGTAAGTCCCGGCAAGTCGCCTGGCGCTTTCGCGCATCCCACGGTGCCTTCGGCGCACCCATATGTGCTGCTTAATTATCAGGGCAAGCCGCGCGACGTCATGACCCTCGCTCATGAACTGGGCCACGGGGTGCATCAGGTTCTGGCAGCGCCGAACGGCGCGCTGATGGCGCCGACGCCGCTGACGCTGGCTGAAACCGCAAGCGTGTTCGGCGAAATGCTGACCTTCCAAAGACTGCTTGCCATCACCACCGACCGCAAACAGCGCAAGGCGATGCTGGCTGCCAAAGCCGAGGACATGATCAACACAGTGGTGCGGCAGATCGCGTTCTACAGCTTCGAGCGCAAGGTGCATGTCGAGCGGAAGAATGGCGAACTCACCTCGGATCGAATTTGCGAAATCTGGCTAGAGGTGCAGCGTGAAAGCCTTGGTCCCGCCATCGATATCAGGCCGGGATATGAAGTGTTTTGGACCTATATCCCGCATTTCATCCATTCGCCGTTTTACGTTTACGCTTACGCCTTTGGTGATTGCCTGGTGAACTCGCTCTACGCGGTTTATGAAAAGGCCAACGAAGGTTTTGCCGACCGCTATCTCGCCATGTTGGCCGCCGGCGGCACCAAGCACTATACCGAACTGCTCAAGCCCTTCGGCCTGGACGCCCGCGACCCGGCCTTCTGGCAGGGCGGCTTGAGCGTGATTGAAAAGCTAATCGACGAATTGGAGGCGGTTGATCGGCGGACCGGATAGGCATCACGCCCGCTTCGAAAAAAAGACCGCGAAAGAAACCGTCTCCGCCCGCGCCAAGCGCTAGGCCCGCGTCGGCTCTGGCAGGGCGGCCTGGTGAGGGAATAACCACAGAGTTGGAATAGCTGGATTAGCTTCCGGTGTAATACGGCGCCCGCCGCGCGATCCAGGCGGATAATCCTTCGCTGAGATCGTGCGTTGGCACCATGCGGGCGAACTGCTCGCTTTCCATTTGCAATCCTTCGCCGATGGTCATGTTCAAGCCGCGCGTGACGGCGGTGATGATGCTGCCTGCTGCGAGCGGCGAGTGACGCAGAATGCGCTCCGCCAGTCGGCGCGCGGCGGGCAGTAATTCCTCATGCGGCATGACGGCGTTGACCAGACCCATTGCCAGCGCCTGCGCGGGCGAGAACGGATCGCCGGTCAACAATAGCTCAAGCGCGCGCTTGCGTCCGGCAAGCCGGGGCAGCCGTTGCGTTCCGCCGAAGGTCGGCGGCATCCCCAGGTTGATTTCAGGTTTGGCAAACATCGCCTTTTCGCTGGCGATGGCGAGATGGGCTGCTTCCGTGATTTCGCAGCCGCCGCCGAAGGCGATGCCGTTGACTGCGGCGATCACCGGCTTACAGAACGCTTCGAGGCGCGCGGTCATCGACTGGCCCCGCCGCACGAAGTCGCGAACGGCGGTGTTGGCGCCCAGCTTCACACTCCGCGAAAACTCATGGATGTCGCCGCCCGCCGAGAATGCGCGCGGGCCAGCGCCGGTGAGGATGATCGCATGAACGTCCGGCGCGACTTCGAGATCGTCGAGCAGAGCCATCAGGCGATCGATCATTTCGTAATTCAGCGCATTGAGCTTGTCGGGGCGGTTGAGCGTCAGTAGGGCGATGCTGCCGGTGACTTGCATCAATACCGTATCGGACATGATCGGCTCCCGGAGGCGGTTCGAGGTCCGCAACACAGCCTAGGCGCCGTGCCGATTGAGTAAACTCACCGATCGGTATACATCGGGGCATGGCGAAAACGCCCCAGACCACGCAGGAACGCATTATTTCCGCGGCTTCGCGGCTGTTCTACAGCGAGGGCATTCGGGCTGTCGGGGTCGATGCGGTGGCCAAACAGGCCGGCATCACCAAGAAGACGTTGTACTATCATTTCCGGAGCAAGGACGATCTCGTCACCGCTTATCTCGCGATGCGCGACCAGCCCAACCTTGAGCTCTTCAAGCGATGGTTCGCCGCCGCCGACGGCGGGCCAGCGAAGAAGGTGCAGGCGATTTTCACGAATCTTGCAAAGTCCGCACGGCATCCGAAGTGGAAGGGCTGCGGCTTCCTGCGCACCTCCGCCGAACTTGCCAATATGCCGGGGCATCCGGCCATCAAGCTCGGCGCCGCTCATAAAAAGAAATTCGAGAACTGGTTGCGCGCCACATTCGAGGCCGAGGGCATCGCCGGCGCGCCGCAGTTGGCCCGCCACATCCTTTTGCTGCTCGATGGCTCTTTCGCCGTCGTTCTCCTGCATCGCGACCCGTCCTATATGGAGAGTGCGGGTGAGGCTGCTTTTTCCCTGGTCAATGCGGCGACCACATCATGACCGACCGCGAAAGAAACCGTCTCTCCGCCCGCGCCAAGCGCTACGCCCGCGTCGGCGCGAACGTCGGCGGCGTTGCTGCGAAGATGGCGGGCGCCCGCTTTCTCGGCATGGACCTCGATCGCGCCAAGAATGCGCTCGATCTCGCCGCGGCGCTCGGCGGGCTGAAAGGCCCGATCATGAAGGTGGCGCAGCTTCTTGCCACGATTCCTGACGCCCTGCCGCCGGAATACACCTTCGAGCTGACAAAGCTGCAAAGCGAAGCGCCGCCCATGGGCTGGGCCTTCGTCAAGCGGCGCATGACGGCGGAACTCGGCGTCGACTGGCAGCAGAAATTCGCAAGTTTTGAGCAGCAACCGGCCGCGGCGGCGTCGCTGGGACAGGTGCATCGTGCTAACGCGCTGGATGGCACCGCGCTTGCCTGCAAGCTGCAATATCCGGACATGGAATCCGCGGTCGAGGCGGATTTGCAGCAGCTTGGATGGCTGTTCGCCATCCGTCGGCGCATGGACCCGGCGATCGACACCAGCGAGATCGCGACTGAGATCGGCGCGCGCTTGCGCGAGGAACTCGATTACCATCGTGAAGCCAAGCACGTGGCACTGTATCGCGCCGTGCTCGCCGGTAACGACCAGATTAAAGTTCCGCAAGTTTGGCCGCAGTTATCGACGCGCCGCCTGCTGACGATGGATTGGCTCGAAGGCCGGAAGCTGCTCGAACACAAGGACGACGATCTGGCGACACGCAACCGCCTTGCCACGGCGATGTTCACCGCCTGGTGGTTTCCCTTCAGCCGCTTCGGGATCATCCACGGCGATCCGCATCTGGGCAATTACACCGTCTTCGATGAAAAACAGGGCAGGGGCAAGCCGCGCCCCGGCGGCATCAATCTGCTCGACTACGGCTGTATCCGGATTTTTCCCGCGGATTTCGTCGGCGGAGTTGTCGATCTCTATCGCGGGCTCGAGCGCGGCGACGACGATCTCGTGGTCAAAGCCTATGAGACCTGGGGCTTCAAGCAGCTAGATCGCAAACTGATCGATGCGCTCAATATTTGGGCAAAATTCATCTACGGCCCGCTGCTCGATGACCGCGTCCGAACCATCGCTGACGGCGTTAAGCCGTCCGAATACGGCCGCCGGGAGGTTTTTCGCGTGCACCAGGCGCTGCGGGAGCAGGGCCCCGTGACCGTGCCACGCGAATTCGTATTCATGGACCGCGCCGCCATCGGGCTCGGCAGCGTATTCTTGCATCTTCGCGCCGAACTGAATTTCTATCGGCTGTTCAATGAGGCGATAGAGGGCTTCTCGGTGGCCAAAGTTTCCAAGCGGCAGCACCACGCGCTGGCTGCCGCCGGGCTGGAAACCAGCCGCGGTTAGCTGCTCCTCCCATTGCCCGATCTAGGTGTTTCCGCTAAGCCTCCGCCTCACGGATTCCTACAGTTTTCCCGATGGAGAATAGCAATGGCCGAGCATGGTGCCCCGGAATATGCCACGGCGGCGGGCAACGATTATGCGACGCATGAGGAGACCTACAAGGGCTTCACGCATCTCGCCTTCATCGGGCTCATTCACGTGGTCAACATCCTAATCGGCCTGGCCATCGGCGGCGTTAAGGATCACTGGGGAGTCGCCGGGTTTGTTATCGTGATTGCAACCATCGCGGCCGTTCAGGGCTTCGCGAGCGGATCAAGAACCTCCAGTTTTGTTGCGCTCGTAGTGGCGCTCGCGGCGCTCGCACTCACGGCTTGAGCGGCAGCCCTGGCGGGAGACGGCTGAATGCGCATTGCCATAACGCGTGAGAGCGGCGTCGAGGCGCGCGTGGCCGCCACGCCCGAGACCGTCAAGAAAATGAAGGCGCTTGGCGCCGAGGTCGCGGTCGAGGCCGGGGCCGGGATCAAGTCCGGTATTCTCGACGCCGATTATGCCGCCGCGGGCGCCACGATATTTCCCGGCGTGGCGGAGGCCGCGGGCGAAGCCGATATCGTTCTCAAAGTGCGGCGCCCCGCGCCTGACGAAGCCGCCAAATACAAACATGGTGCCATCGTCATCGCCATCATGGATCCCTATGGCAACGAGGCGGCGCTTGAGGAACTCGCGAACTTGCGGGTGACCGCCTTCGCCATGGAATTGATGCCGCGTATCAGCCGCGCGCAGTCGATGGACGTGCTCTCAAGCCAGGCCAATCTTGCCGGCTATCGCGCCGTCATCGATGCCGCCGCCGAATTCGGCCGGGCCTTTCCGATGATGATGACCGCCGCGGGTACCGTGCCGGCAGCGCGGATTTTCGTCATGGGCGCCGGCGTCGCCGGATTGCAGGCGATCGCTACCGCGCGCCGGCTTGGGGCGGTCGTCACCGCGACCGACGTGCGCCCTGCGGCGAAGGAGCAGGTGGAGAGCCTCGGGGCCAAGTTCATCGCCGTCGAGGATGAGGAATTCAAGCAAGCGGAGACGGCGGCCGGTTACGCCAAGGAAATGTCAAAGGAATATCAGGCGAAGCAGGCAGCGTTGGTCGCCGAGCACGTCAAGAAGCAGGACATCGTCATCACTACGGCGCTGATCCCCGGCCGTCCGGCGCCGCGCCTGATCTCGGCGGCGATGGTCGCCTCGATGAAGCCCGGCTCGGTGATTGTCGATCTCGCGGTCGAGCGGGGCGGCAATGTCGAAGGCGCGAAACCCGATGAGGTTGCGCAGGCCGGGGATGTGAAGATCGTCGGTTACGTCAACATGGCAGGCCGGATCGCCGCGAGCGCTTCCGGCCTCTATGCGAAGAACCTCTATAATTTTCTTGAAGTGTTGATCGACAAGACCACCAAAGCGCTGGCGATCAAATGGGACGACGAGATCATCAAGGCGACCGCGCTCACCCGCGATGGCGCCGTCGTCCATCCGAATTTCAAGCCGAAGAATCCAGCCTAAGGAATCCGCCATGGCCACGCTGACGCAAGACGCTCTGGATCGCGCTCAGGCCGCTATCGATGTGGCGCGCCAGTCGCTCGATCAGGCTTACGTGGAGCTTGCCGCCAATACCGCGGGCGCTGCCACCGGCGTTGATCCCTTCGTCTTCCGCCTCTCCATCTTCGTGCTTGCCGTCTGCGTCGGCTATTATGTCGTGTGGTCGGTGACACCGGCGCTGCATACGCCGCTGGTGTCGGTGACGAACGCGATTTCCTCGGTGATCGTCGTCGGGGCACTACTGGCTGTGGGAGTGGCGCTTGTCGGCAATGATTCCGGTCCAGGCTGGGCGCGGCTGTTCGGCTTCATCGCGCTGGTGCTCGCCTCGGTGAATATCTTCGGCGGCTTCCTCGTCACCCAGCGCATGCTCGGCATGTACAAGAAGAAGACATGAGGGAGCGCGCCCGATGAACGCCAATCTCGCCGCGCTGCTTTATCTCGTCGCCGGCGTTCTTTTCATCATGTCGCTGCGCGGGCTATCGAGCCCGGTCACCAGCCGCCAGGGCAACCTATTCGGCATGGTCGGCATGGCGATCGCGGTGCTGACCACGCTGGCGCTGCGTCCGCCAGCAACATTCGGTTCCTGGCTGCTGGTGCTGGCCGGTATCGGGGTCGGCGGTGGTGCCGGCGCCGTGATCGCCCGGCGCGTCCCGATGACCGCGATGCCGCAGCTCGTCGCCGCCTTTCACTCGCTGGTAGGTCTCGCTGCCGTGCTGGTGGCAGCGGGCGCGCTTTACGCGCCGGCCGCCTTCGACATCGGTACCGTGGGCCATATCCATGGCGCCAGCCTCGTGGAAATGTCGCTCGGCGTCGCCATCGGCGCCATCACCTTCACCGGCTCCATCATCGCCTTCCTCAAGCTCGACGGCCGCATGAGCGGCAAGCCGATCATGTTGCCGCAGCGGCACTTCATCAATCTCGGGCTGGCGGGTCTGCTGGTCCTTCTCGTCATCGTCCTTGTCGCTACCGAGAGCCACCTTGCTTTCTGGCTGATCACGCTGGTCGCCTTTGCGCTCGGCGTGCTGATGATCATTCCCATCGGCGGCGCCGACATGCCGGTGGTGATCTCGATGCTCAATTCCTATTCCGGCTGGGCCGCCGCCGGCATCGGCTTCACGCTCGGCAATTCCGCGCTGATCATTACCGGCGCGCTGGTCGGCTCCTCTGGCGCCATCCTTTCCTACATCATGTGCAAGGGGATGAACCGCAGCTTCATTTCCGTGATCCTCGGCGGCTTCGGCGGGGAGACTGCGGCGGCGGCCGAGGGGGGCGAACAGAAGCCGGTGAAGCAGGGCTCGGCGGAGGACGCCGCCTTCATCATGAAGAATGCGTCCAAGGTCATCATCGTGCCGGGCTACGGCATGGCGGTGGCGCAGGCGCAGCATGCGTTGCGCGAAATGGGCGACATGCTGAAGAAGGAAGGCGTCGAGGTGAAATACGCCATCCATCCGGTCGCTGGCCGCATGCCGGGCCACATGAACGTGCTGCTAGCGGAAGCGAACGTGCCCTATGACGAGGTCTTCGAGCTCGAAGACATCAACTCCGAATTCGCCCAGGCCGACGTGGCCTACGTTATCGGCGCCAACGACGTAACCAATCCGGCGGCGGAGGACGACAAGTCGTCGCCGATCTATGGCATGCCGGTGCTGCAAGTCTGGAAGGCCGGCACCGTGTTCTTCATCAAGCGCTCGCTGGCGTCCGGATATGCCGGCATCGACAACCCGCTATTCTACCGCGACAACACCATGATGCTGCTGGGCGACGCCAAGAAGATGACCGAGCAGGTGGTCAAAGCGCTGTGATCGCCCGCGGTTCGCTGCGAAAAATTTGAAACCTAGCTGCCTCGCGGTTGTTAGCCTCTGCAGCGACATTGCGGAGAGTCCCATGCGTATAATCCTGATCGCGGCCGGTGTTCTGCTTGGCCTGTCCGTGCAGCCGAGCCAGGCCGCCCAGCGCGCTTGGTGCATCGAAGGCGGCTCTTACGGCCGTGGCAGTTTGGATTGCACCTACTATAACCTGCAGCAGTGCCGGGCCAGCGCTTCCGGCGCCGGCGGATACTGCATACAGAATCCGGCGCTGGCGTTTGACCGCCGCCCGGCACCACCGCCGCGCCGCGTGCTGCTGCGCGACAGATATTAGAGGGCGTTGCGGCGCGTTTAAGCAGCAATTTTACAGATAGCTAGAATGCG
>JAXDOS010000226.1:0-6116 GCA_034668785.1 Alphaproteobacteria bacterium | reverse complement strand
TGGCGCGCCGCAGGCCGGACAGCGTCTGTCCGCGGGCACGTTCGATATCTTGCGACTCGAATCGCGGCGCTGTCAGCGCCATACGCAGCAGGTCGAATGCCTCGTCGCGGTGCTGGCTGAGCGTGCGCAGCGATCCTTGAAAATAATCCCGGCTGGCTTGGAACCGCAGCTCGATGGCATGGGCTTCCAGCCGCTCATGGAAGTTTCTGGAATCGAGATCGCCCGCGCCCTCGTCGAGAAGCCCGCTGACCATTGAGGCAATTCCCGCCTTGTCCGCGGGATCCTGGCTCGCCCCGCCGACAAAGGCGAAATCGAGCGCCACCAGCGGAACGGTTGCCTCACGCACGAGCCATACTTCGATCCCGGCCGGGCTCACGATGCGTTCGATCGGCACCGCGCTCGCCGGCACGGCGCCAAGCGAAAATGCTGTGATAAGGGCGAACACAAATACCGTGATGACCCTCCGGGACAGGGGGAAGCGCGCCGACCGGCTCATGACCGCTTCTCCTCATGGGGGGCAGTAGTGTCCTTGATCAGGTAGCCGGTAACCGAGCGGCGCTTGTCAAACCATTCCCGCGCGGCGTCGCGGATGGCATCCGCAGTGACGGCGCTAATACGGTCTGGCCAAGTGCGGACGCTTTCCACTGTGGAGCCGGTGGTTAGCGCCACGCCATACCAGCGGGCGAGCGTCATCTGATTGTCCTGGGCGTAGGCGGCGTCGGCGATCAGCCGGGTCTTGGAGCGTTCGAGTTCTTCGGGAGTTACTCCCTTGTCGCTGATATCGGCGAGAACCGCATCGATGGCATCCTCAAGCTGCGACAAGCTGACATCCGGTGTGGGAGCGCCGTAGACGCTGAAGCGTGTCGGATCGAGCGACGAGCCGGAATAAGAGGCGCCGGCGCTGAGCGCCATGCCCTTCTCCACCACGAGCGCCCGGTAAAGCCTGCTGTTGGCACCGCGGCCAAGAATATGCGCGAGAACCTCAAGCGCTTCGCTATCGCCGGGCTTTGCCGTTGCCACGGAAGGCACGAGGTAGCTGCGTTGCAGGCTCGGCTGCTCAACGCGAGGATCGGCCAGCGTGACCGATCTCTTGGCGGCCGGCGGCGGCTCCTGGGGACGGACGCGCGGAAGGACATCAAAGCGGCGCTCGACCTTGCCATAAGTACTCTCCGCCAAGCTCCTGACCTCGTTGGCGTCAACATCGCCCGCAACAACGAGGATCGCGTTGTTGGGACCATAAAAGCGCTGGTAAAAAGCGATTGCATTCACCCGGTCCAGCTTTTCAATTTCTTGCCGCCAGCCGATCACCGGCCGGCCATAGGGGTGGTTGAGATAAAGCGCGGCATCTATCTGCTCGCTGAGCCGCGCACCCGGACTATTGGCGACCGTCATGTTCTGCTCTTCGAGCACGACGTTGAGTTCTGGCTTGACCGCGTCGTCGGTGAGCGCCAGCCCGGTCATGCGATCGGCTTCGAATTCCATCAATATGGGCAGGCGCTCGCGCGGTACCCGCTGATAGAAAGCGGTGTAATCGTGGGAGGTAAACGCGTTCTCCTGGCCGCCGAAATTCGCCACGGTCTGCGAGAACAGCGCCAGTGGATTTTTCTTCGTACCCTTGAACATCAGATGTTCGAGAAAATGCGCCAGCCCCGACTTACCCGGTGTTTCGTCGGCGGCACCGACTTTGTACCAGAGCATGTGCGTGACCACGGGCGCGCGGCGATCGGGAATGACCACGACTTCGAAACCGTTCGCCAGGGTGAAATGGGCGACAGCCGGACCCGGCGAGGTTTGCGCCAAGCCCGGAACGGCGAGCATGGTCATTGTAAGAGCAAAAACGGCAACGGCCGCTTGTCTGGGATGTTTCACGAATCAAGCCTCTTGGGTGCGGCGTTCAAATAGCAACCCAGAGGACAAGAGGCTGCATTCACGCCGGAAACAAGGCAGCAGCCGAGCCAAGCGCCAAGCCTAATTCGAAGCCGGAAGATCTTCCACCTTGAGCGGTTTGTCGTATTCATTCCGCTTGGTAACGCCATAGGGCGCGGTCGCAGCCGGGGTTTGATAGCCGGGCGGCGGCGCGGTCAGGCTGGCGCGCGGCGGTTCGGCTTTGAAGGTACCGACCTCATCCGGCCGTGCTCCGAAAGAGCTGAACATCCCGCCGAAGTAGCCGAGCGCGGAAGGCTTCAACACGTCGCCCTCGGCCTCGCCGCTGCCGCGCGGAGCGCCGGCGTCGGTGCTCCGGCTCGTGCTGGTGCGAGCCGCAAGCTCGTGGGGCATCAGGTTTCTCGCTTCCGCGTCCGGATCGTAAGTGGTTGCACCGACTCTGCGCCTGGCCGCCACTTCGCCGCGGCGCTTGACGTCAAGATCGACCGGCCATGCCGGATTTTGCTCCGCCACACTGCCTTCGGGCGGTGGAAGGTCGCGGCTCGGCGGCACCACCAGAGGAGAACGCTCGCGGTAATCGATCGCCTCCTCGTCCGACCTTCTCAAGCCGAGACCGCGGAGGACACCTTGAGTGATGCGCCGATCGAGGTTCCAAATACTGTTGCCTTCGGCATCGGCGGCCCGAGCGCTGCCTCCCAGGCACGTCATCGCGACAACAAGCCCGAGCGCTCCCGCCGAAGCGGCAGGCCGCAGATGCTTGGTCCAATGGGTTACCGTCATCGCTATTACCCTCAACGCATTATCCCAATATCCGGAACACCGCTCCGATTTGGCCCGGATTATGCGCCGGATCGGGGCGCTTTTGCGGCGCGGCCCCCAAACAGGGATTCATACAAGAGCCCGGCTACCCCGGCAACGATGGCTGAATCGGCAAGGTTAAAGACATAAGGGAAGCCGAAATCGCCTAAACGCGGGGTAAAAAGCAGGAAATCCAGCACCGCCCCATAGGCTACCCGGTCGATGGCATTGCCGATCGCCCCCCCGATGATGAGGCCGAGCGACAGGGCAGACAGCCGGGTCTCCACCCGCGCCAGCCAGATCCAAAGCAGAATGACGGCTATGGCTTTCAGCGCCAGCAGAGCCCATTGACCCAACGGGCCCTCCTGCTGGAACAGGCCGTAGCTGATGCCCTTGTTCCTGACGAGCACGAGATCGAGGAACGGCGTGAAGCGCACCGCGCCCTTGGCAGGGAGGTCGTAGACAAACAGCAGCCACAGCTTCGCCGCCTGATCGATGACGCAGACGACAAGCGCCGCGACGCAGCCAAGGCGGGTAAAGCGGCCGGTTAGGGAGAGTCCCGCGAAGCTTTTTGTCGGCGAAGGCATTAATTTGTCGTCCCCGCGAAGGCGGGGACCCATACCCGGCAAACTATCATGTGAGAAAATCGGTCAGATCGCGCCATTCAAGATTGTCCTCTTCAATCAATCGTATTTTCCAGTCTCGATTCCATTTCTTGAGTTGCTTTTCACGCCGGATGGCGGATTCAGGATCAGCGAATGTTTCAACATGCACCAGGCGCGTAACACGGTACTGGCGCACGAATAACGATCCCGACCCCAAACGGTGTTCTTCCATTCTCCGCCGCAAGTTATTGGTAATTCCGATATAGAGCGTTCCGTAGCGTCTACTGGCAAGGATGTAGACGAAGTAAGACACGGGTCCCCCTCGCGCCCGGTGGATATGGGTCCCCGCCTTCGCGGGGACGACAAATCTATTCCACTTTTTACGGCGGTGACAAAGTTACCTCATCGTCTCGCGCATGATTTCCCATTCACGCAACGCCTTGGCGTCGCGCGGGGATACGTCCGGATATTTTGGATCGTCGCCGACACTGGGGAGAATTTTCCAGGAGCGGGCGCATTTGCGTCCCACCGCCAGGCGCGGCTCGACGGCAACGCCGCGCACCTCATCGAGGCGGAAGGCGTCCGCCGGCCCTTCGGCTTCGACCAGCGTCGCCGCCGAGGTGATGCAGATTTCGGCGAGGTCTACATCCACCAAAGAAGCAAACAGATCGACGTCCGATACATAGACGATGGGCGCGGCTTCGAGCGAAGAGCCGATCCGCTTGTGCGCGCGCTCGATCTCCAGCGCGCCGGTGACGGCCCGGCGCACCAGCCGCACCTTCCGCCATTTCTCCGCCAGCGCGTCGTCGCGCCAAGCGGCGGGCACGTCGGGGAAAAGTTGCAAATGCACCGAGGCCGCCTCCTCGCCGAAACGCGCGATCCAGGATTCTTCGGCGGTAAAGCAGAGCATCGGCGCGAGCCAGGTCAGCGTGCAGCGGAACAGATGATCCAGCACGGTCAGGCAGGCTTTCCGCGTCGTCGATGAGATCGGATCGCAGTAGAGCGCGTCCTTGCGGATGTCGAAGTAAAAGGCGGAGAGGTCCACCGTCATGAAGCTGCTCAGCGCCGCGAAGATGCGTTTGAAATCGAAATTGCCATAAGCTTGGCGCACCAGCGCGTCGAGCTCCGCAAGCCGGTGCAGCATCAGCCGCTCAAGCTCCGGCATCTTCTCGGGCTTGATGCGGTCCACCTCGGTAAAATGCGCAAGGCTGCCGAGCATCCAGCGCAGCGTGTTGCGCAGCTTGCGGTAGGTCTCGGCGCTGGTTTTCAGCGTTTCCGGGCCGATGCGCTGATCGTCCCAATAATCCGTGGCGCAGACCCATAGACGCAGGATGTCGGCGCCGCTTTGCTTGATGACGTCCTGCGGCGCCACCGTGTTGCCGAGCGACTTCGACATCTTGCGGCCGTGCTCGTCGAGGGTGAAGCCGTGAGTGACGACAATATCGAACGGGGCGGTGCCGCGCGTGCCGCAGGATTCCAGCAGCGACGACTGGAACCAGCCGCGGTGCTGATCCGAGCCTTCCAAATACATCACCGTGTCAGCGCCACCGTCTTTCTTACGCTTGATGCCGGCAAGACCGGGAAAATGTTTGTCATCTTCGAGCACGAAGGCATGGGTCGAGCCGGAATCGAACCAGACGTCGAGGATGTCGTCGACTTTCTGCCAATCCTCATTTGCGAGCTTGCCGAGAAAACGTTCGCGGGCGCCGGGTGCATACCAGGCGTCGGCGCCTTCGCTTTCGAAGGCGTCGGCGATGCGCTTGTTCACCGCATCGTCCTTGAGAATATCGACCGAGCCGTCGCCCTTCTCGCGCGCGAACACCGTGATCGGCACGCCCCAGGCACGCTGGCGCGAGATCACCCAGTCGGGACGGTCCGCGACCATGCCGGTGATGCGGTTCTCACCCTGGGTTGGCACCCAGCGCGTGGCTTTGACCGCTGTCAGCGCGCGATGACGCAGCGTGTCGCCGCCCTTCACCTCTCCCCTGCGGGGAGAGGTCGACGTGCGAGCGACAGCGAGACCGTCGGGTGAGGGGGTTCCCGGATTCTCAATAGGCCCCGGAGCCCCCTCACCCCGACCCTCTCCCCCCTGGGGAGAGGGAGCAGGAAAAGGTTTATCCATCGCGATGAACCATTGCGGCGTATTGCGATAGATCACCGGCTTCTTCGAGCGCCAGGAATGCGGATATTGGTGCTTCAGCCGGCCGCGCGCGATGATGTTGCCTGCCTCGACGAGCGCCTTGATCACGGCGTCGTTGGCATCGCCCTTCTCGCCCTTGTCGTTGATGACGCGCTTGCCGGTGAAGCCGGGGGCTTGGTCGGTGAAGGCGCCGTTTTCGTCGACGGTGTAAGGGATGGTTGGATTGATGCCGCGGGCTTCCAGCGCCGCGCGATTTGCAGTCCAAACGTCGAAGTCCTCGCGGCCGTGGCCGGGCGCGGTATGAACAAAACCCGTGCCGGCATCGTCGGTGACGTGATCGCCTTCAAGCAGAGGAACGTCGAACTCGTAGCCCTTGCTCGCCAGCGGATGGCGCAGCGTCATGGTGGCCAAAACCGACGCGGGCACGTCCGCCACCTTGTCGTAAGCCATCACCTTGGCTTGCTTGAACACCTCGCCCGCGAGGTTTTCTGACAGGATGAACAGGTCGCCGAACTTCGCCCAGTTGTCCGGCGCTGCATCGGTGACCTTGTAGAGTCCGTATTTGATCTTGGACGAGAACGTCACCGCGCGATGGCCGGGCAGCGTCCATGGTGTGGTCGTCCAGATGACGACGGAGGCTTCGGCGAGATCACCTCTCCCCGCGTGCGGGGAGAGGTCGGCGCGCAGCG
>JAXDOS010000225.1:0-4184 GCA_034668785.1 Alphaproteobacteria bacterium | reverse complement strand
GCCAGCGCAGCGGCGTCGTAGTCGGAAAAATAAATCCGCGGCGCGCCATGCCAGCGGTAATACACGAGGCCGTTCCAGCCGCCAGGCTTTCCGGCATCGGCAACCCGGGCAGGGTCCGCTGCAACGCGCGAGACTTGGCGGTCCGCGAGCCAAGCGTCCACCTCCGGCGTGAACCAACTCGCATTCCGCGGCTCCAGGACCACCGGCCTGTCGATGCGCCTGCGCAGATCACGGAGAAATCCATCCGTCGCCCTTTCGTCAAATACAAATTTTGGCGGCAGCTGGATAAGCAGGACGCTGAGTTTATCGCCGAGGCCCGCGACTTCGGTCACGAAACGATCGAGCAAGGCGCCGCAGTCCACGAGCTTGGCCTCATGCGTCATCGCCTTCGGCATTTTGACCGCGAAGCGGAAGCCATCCGGCGTACTCCGCGCCCAGCGCTCATAGGTCTTGCGCTGGTGCGGGCGATGAAACGACGAATTGATCTCGACCGCATTGAGGCGGCGGGCGTAACGCTCAAGCTGGCTGCCGCCCGGCGGTACCTCTCCGGCATAGCGCGACGGCACCGTCCATCCGGCGGTGCCGATCCATAGACGCGACTCGCTCATTGCTTGACTATCAGACGTGGCGCGCCCGAAGGGATTCGAACCCCTGACCTTTGCCTTCGGAGGGCAACGCTCTATCCAGCTGAGCTACGGGCGCGTGGGCTTCTCCATAGCCGAAGCGCCCCTAAGCGGCAACGGCGCGGGAGCTATCGCCAGCCTCGAGTGCCGCATTATAAAGGGCGGGCAAGGTCAGGAGCCGCCGGTGAAGCAACGCCCCGAAGAAATAACCCCCGAGCCGCCCGCCTCTGAGCCGGAACCGCCTTTCGCCTGGGACGACCCGCTCGATCTCGAAGGCGAGCTGACGGAAGACGAGCGCAGGGTGCGTGACACCGCGCGCCGCTATGCACAAGACAAGTTGCTTCCGCGGGTACTGTCGGCTTACCGCGAGGAGCGCTTCGACCGCGAGATCATGACCGAGATGGGCACGCTGGGTCTGCTCGGCCCGACCATTCCGGAGACTTATGGCGGCGCGGGCTTAGGCTACGTCGGCTACGGCCTAATCGCGCGCGAGATCGAGCGCGTTGACTCCGGCTATCGCTCGGCCTTGTCGGTGCAATCGTCACTGGTGATGCTGCCGATCCATAAATTCGGCAGTGAGGCGCAACGGCGTAAATATCTACCCAAGCTCGCCACCGGCGACATTATCGGCTGCTTCGGTCTTACCGAGCCCGACCACGGCTCCGATCCCGGCGCGATGACGACACGGGCTGCGCCCGCGCCGGGCGGCTTTCGGCTCACCGGCGCGAAGACGTGGATCACCAATGCGCCGATCGCCGACATCGCTATTGTCTGGGCGAAGCTCGACGACGTGATCCGGGGCTTTATTGTCGAGCGCGGCTCAGAAGGTTTCTCCACGCCGAAGATTTCCAACAAGCTCTCGATGCGTGCTTCGGTCACCGGCGAGATCGTGCTCAACGGTGCTTTCGTTCCTGAGAATAACATGCTGCCAAATGCGAAGGGCCTCGCCGGCCCGTTTGGCTGCCTCAACAGTGCGCGCTTCGGCATCTGTTGGGGCGCGATGGGAGCCGCTGAATTCTGCTGGCATGCGTCGCGGCAATACGCGCTCGACCGCAAGCAGTTCGGCCAGCCGCTTGCCGCCAATCAGCTGGTGCAGAAGAAGCTCGCCGACATGCAGACCGAGATCGCGCTTGGCCTGCAAGGCGCGTTGCGGCTTGGCCGCTTGTTGGAGGCGGGGAGGGCGTCGCCCCCCGCGATCTCCTTGCTCAAGCGCAATAATTGCGGCAAGGCGCTCGACATTGCGCGGGCGGCGCGCGACATGCACGGCGCCAACGGCGTATCCGACGAATTTCATGTGATGCGGGTGATGAACAATCTGGAAACGGTCAACACCTATGAAGGCACCAACGATATTCACGCGCTTGTACTCGGGCGCGCGATGACCGGGATTCAAGCTTTTTCCTGATGGAAATCCACACCGCGATCATGCTCATCATCGCCGGCATTGCCGGCGGAACGCTGTCGGCGCTGGTCGGCGGCGCGTCGCTGATCCTATTCCCGGCGATGCTTGCCGCTGGGGTGCCGCCGATCCTGGCGGTCACCTCGATCACGATGGCGATCGTCCCGGGAAATTTTCTCGCCGCCATGGCGGACCGCTCGCAGCTTCCGGAGTTCGATGGAGCCTTCATTGGCCTGTTGCTCACCTCGCTGATCGGTGCGACCGCAGGCGCAATCCTGCTGGTAAATACGCCGGAGCGGCTGTTCGAACTCCTGGTGCCGGTGCTGCTCGCCTTCGGCACTTTGTTGTTCGCTTATGCCGGGCGTGTCGGCGAATGGCTGGGCCGGGTCTCTTTCCGCAAAGGCGGCGCGACGCTGCATCCGCGCGCGGTGGGATTAGCCATGATCGTTCCGGTTTCTGTTTACAGCGGCTATTTCGGCGTCGGCGTGGGGGTGATGTTGCTCGCCGTGCTGTCGGTTGCCACCGGCGGCGATTACCGCGCCGCCAACGTAACCAAGAATCTGTTCGGTAGCCTGAATAGCCTCGTCGCCACGCTCGTGTTCATCAGCCATGGCGCTATCGCCTGGGTGCCGATGCTGCTGGTCGCCGCAGGCGGCCTTGCGGGTGGCCTGCTGGGAGCGCATATCGCCCGAATTCTGCCGACCGGCGCAGCGCGCTCGATGGTGATCGGCTTCGGCGTCCTGCTGACGGGGATTTATACTTATCGCTTCTGGTTTTAAATGAGCGTGGCTTTGTCCGTGGCGCAAAGCGCGCTAAGGAGGCCGCATGAAAGTTGACGGCAAACAAACGCGCAGCGTCTGGATCGAGGCGGACGGCTGGGCCGTTGGCATCATCGACCAAACCCTCCTGCCGCACCGTTTTGCGCGGCTGCGGCTGGAGACGCTCAAAGACGTGGCGCAGGCAATCAAATCCATGCAGGTGCGCGGTGCGCCCCTGATAGGGGCCGTCGCCGCCTATGGTCTTTGCCTGGCTTTGCGCGATAACGCCTCGGATGAAAATCTGGAGCGTGCCTATGCGGCGCTGCTAGCGACGCGGCCGACGGCAATCAATCTCAAATGGGCGCTGGATGAAATGCTGGCGGCGGTCCGCAATCGCCCGCGTGGGGAGCGCGTCGCGGTCGCTTACGCCCGCGCCGCCGCGATCTGTGATGAGGATGTTGCCATCAACCAGGCCATCGGCCGCCACGGCCTTGCGCTGATCGAGGTGATTGCGGCACGTAAGAAGCCGGGCGAGATGGTCAACGTGCTCACCCATTGCAACGCCGGATGGCTCGCCACTGTAGATTGGGGCACCGCCACCGCTCCGCTCTACATGGCCCATGATAAGGGCATTCCCTTGCATGTCTGGGCCGACGAGACGCGCCCGCGCAATCAAGGCGCTTCGCTTACCGCGTGGGAACTGGGCCAGCACGGCGTGCCGCACACGGTAATCCCGGACAATACCGGCGGCCACCTGATGCAGCATGGGCTGGTCGATATGATCATCGTCGGCACCGACCGGGTCACCGCCAACGGCGATGTCTGCAACAAGATCGGCACGTATCTCAAAGCGCTCGCCGCGCGCGACAACAACGTACCCTTCTACGTGGCGCTGCCGTCGCCGACCATCGACTTCTCCGTTGCCGACGGCGTGGCCGAAATCCCCATCGAGCAGCGCGGCGCGGAAGAAGTCGCCACCATGACCGGCCTCACCGCTGACGGCCGCATCGAGACGGTGAAGATTGTACCGGAGGGTTCTGCGGTGGCGAATTACGCCTTCGACGTGACGCCGTCGCGTCTTGTTACCGGTCTTATCACCGAGCGGGGCGTTCTGCCGGCTACGTGCGAGGGATTGGCTAAAGCTTTTCCGGAGCGGGAATGCAAAACCTGACTAGCGAGGCGATGCGCCTTTTCTTCCCTCTCCCCTTGTGGGAGAGGGTGCCGAGCCGCAAGCGGCGAGGCGGGTGAGGGGTCACACGCCCAGCGCGCGCGGAGAGTCTGACCCCTCACCCGGCTCGGACTTCGCTTGCATTCGTCCTCGCCACCCTCTCCCACAAGGGGAGAGGGAAGGAAGCGCAATCTTCTTTAACGTGCCTTCTCCTCTCGCCATGTCATGGTCGCCCC
>JAXDOS010000224.1:0-3909 GCA_034668785.1 Alphaproteobacteria bacterium | reverse complement strand
CGACGCCGCGACCATCTGCATGGCCTTGGTGATCTTCTGCGTCGCCTTGGTGGAGGCGATGCGGTTGCGCAGGTCTTTTAACGACGGCATCAGTCGGCCTCCATACCTCCCCCTGAAAGGGGGAGGTCGGCGCGCATTGCGCGCCGGGTGGGGGTCAAATGACTGATCCCCACCCGGTCGCCTGCGGCGACCACCCTCCCCTTTTCAAGGGGAGGGATAAGAAGTAGCGCGGCGATGGCGGCCATCAGGCAAACGCCTTAGCATAGCCGTCAACCGCACTCTTGAGCTTGGCGCCGGTGGCGTCGCTCAAATCGCGGCTGTCGCGAATGTCATTGAGAATGTCGGCGTTTTGATTGCGCAGCGCCGACAGCAAACCTTGCTCAAACGCGCGCACGCGGTTGACCGGGATCGCATCGAGATAGCCGTTGACGCCGGCATAGATCACGACGACCTGCTCTTCCATTTTCAGCGGCGAGAATTGCGGCTGCTTCAGCAGTTCGGTCAGCCGCGCGCCGCGATTGAGCAGCCGCTGCGTGGTGGCATCGAGATCGGAACCGAATTGTGCGAAGGCCGCCATTTCGCGGTATTGCGCCAGCTCGCCCTTGATCTTGCCGGCGACCTTTTTCATCGCCTTGGTTTGCGCCGACGATCCGACGCGCGACACCGAGAGCCCGACGTTCACCGCCGGACGAATACCTTGGTAGAACAGGTCGGTTTCCAGAAAGATTTGGCCGTCAGTGATGGAGATCACGTTGGTCGGAATATAGGCCGACACGTCGTTGGCCTGCGTCTCGATCACCGGCAACGCCGTGAGCGAGCCGCTGCCGTTGGCTTCGTTCATCTTCGCCGCGCGTTCGAGCAGGCGTGAATGCAGATAGAACACGTCGCCGGGATAGGCTTCGCGGCCCGGCGGGCGGCGCAGCAGCAATGACATCTGCCGGTAAGCGACGGCCTGCTTCGACAGATCGTCGTAGATGATAACCGCGTGCATGCCGTTGTCGCGGAAATACTCGCCCATGGTGCAGCCGGAAAACGGCGCCAGGAATTGCATCGGCGCCGGATCGGACGCGGTGGCGGCGACGACGATGGAATAATCCAGCGCGCCGTTCTCCTCCAGCACCTTGACGAATTGCGCCACGGTGGAACGCTTCTGCCCGATGGCGACATAGACGCAATAGAGCTTGATCTTCTCGTCGTTCGACGCGTTCAGCGGCTTCTGGTTGAGAATGGTGTCGAGCGCGATCGCGGTCTTGCCGGTCTGGCGGTCGCCGATGATCAACTCGCGCTGGCCGCGGCCGATCGGAATCAAGGCGTCGATGGCCTTCAGCCCCGTCGCCATTGGCTCGTGCACCGACTTGCGCGGAATGATGCCCGGCGCCTTGACGTCGACGCGCTTGCGCTCCGTCGAGGCGATTGGACCCTTGCCGTCGATGGGATTGCCCAATGCGTCGACGACGCGGCCGAGCAAGCCCTTGCCGACCGGCACGTCGACGATGGCGCCAGTGCGCTTGACAGTCTGGCCTTCCTTGATCTCGCGGTCGTTGCCGAAAATGACAATGCCGACATTGTCGGTTTCGAGATTGAGCGCCATGCCGCGCACGCCGTTCTCGAACTCGACCATCTCGCCGGCCTGCACCTTATCAAGGCCGAAGACGCGGGCGATGCCGTCGCCGACGGAGAGCACCTGCCCGACCTCGGAAACCTCGGCCTCCTGGCCGAAGTTCTGAATCTGCTCTTTCAGGATTGCGGAAATTTCAGCGGCGCGGATGTCCATCAACCAACCTCTTTCATCACGTGCTTGATCGAATTCAACTTGGTCTTTAGCGACGTATCGACCATGCGGCTGCCGAGCTTGACGATCAGGCCGCCGATGATCGCCGGATCGATTTTGACGTCGAGATCGACATCCTTGCCGGTTACGCCTTTCAGCGCGGCCTTCAGCGCGTCGAGATGTTTGTCGCCGAGCTTTTCGGCAACGGTGACTTGAGCGGTGGCCTCTCCCTTATGCGCGGCAACGAGGGCGCGAAACGCGCGCACCATGTCACGCGCCGCGAATAGCCTGCGGTTCGAAGCAACCAGCTTGAGGAATTTCGCGGCCAAGCCGCCGATGCCGGCCTTCTCGAGGATTGCCGATAGTGCCTTGGCCTGCTCCTCGGCGGTGAAGACCGGGCTGCGGACCAAGCGGGTGAGATCGGGACTGCCGGCGACAAGCGCGTCGAAACGCTCGAGATCGGCCTTCACCGCATCGAGGCTTTTCTGCTCGAGCGCAAGCTCGAACAAGGCATTGGCGTAGCGCCCAGCCATGCCGGAAATGATGGGTTCGTTGCCTGCCACGTCGCCGCTCTTTGCGCTTTCAATCCGCAAGCCTGGCGCCGTCGCGAAGGATCGGCGCAAGCCCTTGGAAATCAATGGGACTTCGATTTCGGGGGGCGCGCAGGGCGCGCCCGTAGCCCCGCGGAAATCGAGCGTTTGCTAACACAGGGAACCACGCGGCGCAACACGCGGAACAGCGTTGAAAGGCATGCAATCCGGGGCGCACGCCGCCTTTCAGCACGAACGTTGCCGTCCCGATAACCCTGGCACGCTGGCGCTGGTGTAAGCTGCCCGACGATTCTTTGTCTCACTTGCCGGGTCGGATGGACAGCACAGCACAATCCCGCAGCTTCGGCCCCAGCGTGGCCGAACTCTACACACCGAAGCTCGTCACCATCTTGCGCGAAGGCTATGGCTTTAAGGACTTCGGCGCCGACGCGGTCGCTGGCCTTACCGTCGCCATTGTCGCCTTGCCGCTATCGATGGCTATTGCCATCGCCTCCGGCGTTTCTCCCGATCGCGGGCTTTACACCGCGATCGTCGGCGGCTTTCTGATTTCGCTTCTCGGCGGCAGCCGATTCCAGATCGGCGGCCCGGCCGGAGCCTTCATTGTTCTCGTTGCCGCGATTGTCGAGCGCCAAGGTTACGACGGCCTTGTCTTCGCAACCATCATTGCCGGCGGCATTATGATCCTCACCGGCGTGCTGCGGCTCGGCACCTACGTGAAATACGTCCCTTATCCGGTCACGGTAGGCTTTACCGCAGGCATCGCCATCATCATTCTCGTTAGTCAGGTGAAAGAGCTTTTCGGGCTGCAACTCCTGCATGAACCCGCAGCGCTGGTTCCAAAAGCAGCGGCGCTTTGGAGCGCCGCCGGAACCTTGAACCCGGCCACCGTGGCCATTGCCGCGCTTTCGCTCCTGACAATCCTCGTCGTGCGCCATTTGCGGCCGAACTGGCCCGCGTTTCTGGTTGCCGTCGCGGCAGGCGCGGTCGCCACGCTTCTGCTGCAACTCGACGTCGCGACAGTCGGCTCCCGTTTCGGCGGGATTCCGAATTCGCTCCCCGCCCCGCACCTGCCCGCGTTCAGCCTGGAGAAGCTCAAAGCCGCGCTGCCTGACGGCATTGCCATCGCGCTTCTCGGTTCCATCGAGTCGCTACTGTCCGCCGTGGTCGCCGACGGCATGACCGGACGCCGGCATCGTTCCAATTGCGAGCTCGTGGCTCAGGGCATCGGCAATATCGCTTCCGTCCTATTCGGCGGCATGTGCGTCACCGGCACGATTGCGCGCACAGCGACCAATATTCGCGCAGGCGCGCGTGGGCCGATCGCCGGAATTCTGCATTCGGCCTATCTTCTGCTGTTCATTGTCTTCGCAGCTCCGATCGTTGCTTATATCCCGCTGGCTTCGCTGAGCGCGGTTCTGGTGATGGTTGCCTGGAACATGACCGAGAAGGACGAGTTCCGCTCATTGCTGAAATCTTCCCGCGGCGATGCCGTCGTCCTGCTCACGACTTTCGGACTGACCGTCTTTGAAGATTTGATCATCGCGATTGGCGCCGGCGTCGTGCTCGGAGCCCTATTGTTCATGCACC
>JAXDOS010000223.1:0-6355 GCA_034668785.1 Alphaproteobacteria bacterium | reverse complement strand
CGTAGTAGAGCGGCAAGGTCACCACATCGAGGCCAAGATCGGTCGCGCCCTGCACATTGCAATGGCCGCGGAAGATGTTGGCGCCGTTGCCGAAGCCGCCGACATTGCCGGTGGCCAACAGCGCGATGCAGAAGGCACGTACGTTGGCGGTGCCGACCGTCTTCTGCGTCGCCCCCATGCACCAGATCAGCGTCGCGGGCTTTTCCGTCGCGAACATCTTGGCGACGCGCTTCAATTGCTCGCCCGGCACGCCGGAAACTTTTTGAACCTCCTCAGGCGTCCACTTCTCGACCTCCTTGCGGATGTCGTCCATGCCGTAGACGCGCTGCTTGATGAATTCCTTGTCCTCCCAGCCGTTCTTGAAGATGTGCCAGAGCATTCCGTAGATCACCGGAATGTCGGTGCCGGAACGGATGCGGACATATTCGGTGGCATGCGCCGCGGTGCGCGTGAGGCGGGGATCGATCACGATCATGTTCGCGCGATTGAGTTCCTTGCCCGCGAGCACGTGCTGCAGCGACACCGGATGCGCCTCGGCCGGATTGCCGCCCATGATGATCATGGTCTTGGCGTTGCGGATGTCGTTGTAGCTGTTGGTCATCGCGCCGTAGCCCCAGGTATTGGCGACGCCGGCAACGGTAGTGGAGTGGCAGATGCGGGCTTGGTGATCCGAATTGTTGGTTCCCCAGAACGCCGCGAGCTTGCGGTTGAGATAGGCGCTCTCGTTGGTGAACTTCGCGGAGCCAAGCCAGTAGACCGAGTCCGGCCCGGACTTTTCGCGGATGGCGTTCAGCTTGTCGCCGATCTCATTGATAGCGACATCCCAGGAAATCCGGTTCCACTGGCCGTTAACGAGCTTCATCGGATATTTCAGGCGGCGGTCGCCATGCACGAGTTCGCGCGTGGCCGCGCCCTTGGCGCAATGCGAGCCGCGATTGATCGGGGAATCCCATCCGGGCTCCTGGCCGATCCAGACGCCGTTGGAAACTTCCGCCACCACCGTGCAGCCGACTGAGCAATGGGTGCAGATATTCTTGCGGATCGTTATTGCTGCGCCTTTTGCCGCCGGAGGTCCGGCCTCGGCCCTGCGGATGGTGGAGAGCCCCATGGCGCCGAGCGTTGCCAGCCCGCCTGCGGCGAGGCCGGAACGGCGCAAGAAGGTGCGGCGATCGAGACGGCCGCTGGTTTGTTCGGCGAAGGCGGCGGCGAATTTGCCGTGGCGCGCCTGGCGTTCTGTTCTCTTGATCAGCACAGGTGCCTCCCTCAGCTCGGATAGCGGTTGACGCGATAAAAGGTTTTTACGCTTTCAGTTTCTTTGTAACGCGCCTTGCGTTTTTCATCGTTGGTTTCGGTGTCGGCCATGGCGGCACCGGCAAGCGGCCCCGCGCTCACGGCGGCTGCGCCCGCGCCTGCCCCCAGCACACGAAGGAAATCGCGGCGTCCGACCGTTGGCTTGTCCTGCTTTTTCATTGCCGACTCCTTGTTTCTCGATTCGTATTCGTTTTTGTTGCTCGAGCCTTCCCCTAGTTAGGCAACGCGAAGGCCTCCATCTCTACCTGCATGAACACACGGCCAAGCGCGCCGACGTGCCGATAAAAGTTAGCCGCCTCGGCGCGCTCCAGATCGGCGAAGAAGCGCGCAATCCAAGGAGCCATGTGCTTTTCAAATAATTGCCGATCGGTCTCGGCCGGCGCCGGAAAGCGGCCGCCAACCACAGCCGCCATGATCTCGCAGAGAATCGCCGCGTGATCCTCAGGCTCCGCGTTGCCTTCGGCGCGCTCGATGCCAAGCGAAACCAGATCGTCGCGCAAGCGCGCGAGCGGACGCTCGTGCAGGAAGCCGGTCAGATAGTAGGAAGCGTAAGGCAGCAATTCGCCGCGCCCGAGCCCGATGAAAAGATCGAAGAATTCCCGGCTGACACGCTCGGCGTCGGCTTGGCTCGCTGCTTCGGCGAGCGCCATGTGCGCTAAGCCGAGCGGCGTCGCGTCGCCGCGAAGCCCACTTAGGCGCCGCAAAAATTCCGCATCCGGCGCGCGGACCAGCAGCGCCGCCAGCAGCGCATATTCCTGCGCCCGCGCGGAATCGACTTCATCGACATCGCTGGCCATGGTGGCGCGCTCGCGAAAAAGATCGGGCCGCAGCACCGCGCGACCGATGCCGGTGGTTTCCTCGACAATGGCTATGCGTTCGGCCGGAATGCGCGACCAATTGGAAACCGAGGGCTGCGAAATGCCTATTTTGCGGGCAAGCTCGCTCACGCCGCCCGCTGCTTCGATCGCTTGTTGAAGTCCGAGGTCGCGCATCGGCACGTTGTTGAACCGTTGGAACCCGTTTTAGAATGCTTCAAAGGCTAATGCCGCGGCAGGTGGCAGGTCAATAGTCGAAGGCTATGAACTATAGGATTACTCAGGCAGGGCGCCGCCGTGGCGCTGCCGAGAGGAAGGTGCATCGTATTCGGAATCGTATTCGGGTTTTTCTTCTATATGTTGCACCGCAACATCTGCTTTGCGTTCTTCGGAGGCCGTTTTAGGCCTGTCTTCTTCAAGTTTGTGCGAATCGGCAACTTGATTAGACCTTGGCGTCACCGGCTCCGGCTTCCGCATTTCGTGCATAGGCACATCCACGGATTCGCCTTGCGTTGACGCAGATTGAACCAACGGATTGCGGTCGGGAGACGGACGAACAGGTTGCTCGAGGCTCCCTGACTCGCCAAAAAGCTGCGCCGCCAGACGCCGGATGTCGTCGGGGCCGATAGAGCCGAAGCCGGGTATCGAGTCGGGTGCGTTGAAGTCCCACGCGTTTTCCGACAGGCCAATGAAATCGCGAATGGCCGGGTCTGCCGTCCAGGCGCGGCGAAGAGCCGCACGGCTCAGGTCGGCCGGTACGCCGCGTTGGAGGAAGGCGCGGATGTCAGATCCGGCATGAATCGAATCAATCGACGGCAGGCTTTCAGGATCGAAGGCTGGGATCGTCTGCGCGGGCGCGGCCGGATCGTCAGTGCCTTCCTCGATCGAAGCCGGCGGAAGCTGCTCGGCGTCAGCCACTTCCTCCGCGCCGTCCAGCTTGCGGCGTGACCAACGCGAGAGAAAATTTCTCGGATCGCTCATTCTTGTTCGCCCTCACGCCGCCCCGCGCGGCGCGCCAGCGCCTCCGGATCGGCGCGGTCACGCTTGCGCTTGACGAAGGCCCGCTCGACGTGATGCTCAGCGACGAAGGCCGCGACGGTGTCGCGGATCGTATCAGGCATCGGCACCGCAGCAACAAGATCGGTGCCGGTCTCGGTGAAGGCTTCGCCTTCCGAAGCGTCCACAGTCACCATGACGATGTCGTAGGGCGGCTCCGCCTCCCTAGGCCGGAGCGCGACCCATACGCTGGGCGATCCAGAGGCAAGATTGTCCCGGTAGTTGCTGGTCTCCGAGCGATGCAACGCGATCTGCGCCGAGCCTGCATAGAAAGTTGTCGTGCCGCCTTCACTGGCAAGCACAGTCCACGGCGCTGCGTCGGGCCGGCCTGCAAGCACGGCCACCGGTTGCCAGACAAAATCAATCCACTGGCTCGTGGCCTTCCGCCGCTCGACGATGACGCCGATGGGAATGTGCGCAATCGCCGCCGCGCTCATGTCACGGCCTCCAGCCGCCGGATCGGCAGCCCACTGACCAGATTCTGCGGCTTTAACCGCAATACCCGATCAGGCGTCATCGCCAGCAGCAGATATACCGCCTCGCCGCGGACTTGCTCGGTGACGACGCCCGGATCGCGGAAGTTCAGCCGGTAAAGCCCGATGATGCGGGAACGTGCCTGCTCGTCGAGCTCCTCGCCGTTCCACAACGCATCGCCGATTTTCGTGGCTTCGGAATCGAGCCCGACATACCAGGTCAGATTGATGTCGCGGATCTCGGTCAACGGCTCGACATCGACCTCGATCGACAGCATGTGGAACACCCAGGCGGCGATCACTTCGCCGAGCGCCGCCAGGCTTCGCCTCCCAGCCGTCATATCCAGCGCCATGTCGAAAAGGTCGCTGCGGTCCCAATAGGTCTGCGCGTTGTCGTCAGTAAGGATGTCGATCTCCGAGGCCGCCGGCAGCCCCAACATCGAGACCAATGGCGACAACGGCGTGTCGCCGATGCCGGCGATGGTTTCTTCGTCCGCAGCGATGAGGGATTCGTCGTGTACGGTCAGCCGTTGCTCGCGAAAAAACAATTCGGCGGCGCGCAGCACATAGGCGTCGTTGCAGCCGTCGAGCGCATTGCGCAGGATCACATGCACCAACTGATTGATGAACAGCGGCGGCGTACGTCCGATGCCTTCGCGCACCAGGTTCACATAGGCGGCTTCGATGGTCGGGTGACGGACGAGGCGGTCGCGGAACGCGATCATTAATTCCCAATTCTCGCGCGCGTCCGGGTCGGCAATCGCAGCGATGTCCGCGGCAGTCACCGGCCGGCGTGGATTAGCCAGCAGCGAAGCGTGCAACGCGCGCTCGTCGTCGCCGGCGTCCGGCGGCGGCGCCAATTCCGGCCGCGCCAGATAGACCTTGAGGAATTCGTCAGTGACCAGCAGCCCACCGCCGGCGTCGCGGTCGAGCAAATGATGGCCGCAGGAGAGCCAGAAATCTTTCATCGAACTTCATCCCGCGCCAGCTTCGACAGATCAACCTCCTCAACCGGCTCATCGTCCCCTTCCGCTTCGAGGAAAGAAAAGGCCCGCAATGGCTTCGGCCCATTGCGCGGACGCAGAGTGCGGAATGTCTCGCGAATGGACTCGTCCTCATAGACGCGGTGCACGGCGACCAGCGTATCCAGCGGATGATCGCACAGAGAGGCGGCATAGGCGATTTCTTCCGACGCCGCGAGCCGCGCCAGCGTCAGGTCAGGTGCCCCAAAATTCTGCATCAGCCGCTGCGCCAGCATCTCAACCGCTTCCCCATGTTGCGCGTCGTCTGCCTCGACGATCTGCGCCAGCGTCGACCAGCCCAGCGATCCAATGCCGAGAATACCGGCGCGAAAGGCCGACCGCGCCTTGCCTTCAAGCGCGGCGGGATCCTGGTTCCAGAACACGAACGATCCCGGCACCGCCCATTCGCCGGGTTCAGCCGCCTTCTCGAACACGAAGGTATCCGAGGGATCGAGCCGGATGGTGCGCAACAGCTTCATCCGCCCGGCCCTTTGGTCGCGGGATCAAGCCAGGAAGGCATGGCCAGCGCTGGCAATAGCGGACGGCGCTCGACGCGGCTCTTGGCGCTCTTGTCAGCAGCATGTCGCACCAGCAAATCTCCGTTTTCATCGATGGCGCGCTTCGCCCCCTCGTCGAGCGAAAGCCGCGCCAGATAGTCGCGCGCAATGACGCCAAATCCATGCTCGTGCCAGGCGTCAATTGCGACCATGAGATGGCGAGCGAAGCTTTCAACCAGTTGCCCGGACGCAAAGTCGGTAAAGCCTTCCTCCGCGAGCGCGGTCGACAGCGGATGCAGTCCCGGCTCGTCGCTGAGCGACACCGTGCGGATCATCACGCCGAACACGAGCCAAGGCGGCGGAGCGTCCTCATCGGCATCCGACGGCCAAGCCAGGCGGGCGCCACCGACAATTCCCCCGTCGACGCTGATGGCATCCGGCCAACGAAAGCCGATCTGCTTTTCCGGCGGCGCATGAACCGCCAGCGCGTCGGCGAGCGCATTCATGCCCGCGTAAAGCGCGCGCCGCGCCGTGCGCAAAGGCTCCTCGGGCTCCAGCACCACCGCGAATTCGGCAAGATCGAAGCGGCCGACGAAGACCAGGGTTCCGGCACCCTGTTCGTCCGCCACCGCCTGGGCATGGGCAAAGGCGTCCCCGGCCTCGCGCATGGTGACCAGGTGGAACGGCGGCGGCAAATCGAGGCTTGGGGCCGGTTTGTTGCTGCTTGGCAGCGGCATTTACGCTCTCGGACTGTTACAACAGGGAGGCTAGCACTATAATGTCCCCGGCGCCGCAGCCAGGGCCGCCATGAAAAAGCACCGACAACAGCCATAATAGGTGCTTTCGGGAGGGGAAATGGCCGATTTGCCGCGTAAAGTCGTGGTCTGTTCCTGCGAGGACACGATGCCGCTGGACGCCGAGGCCCTGCGCCGGGGCTGCCGCGGGGCGGAATTCATGACCGTGGGTCAGCTTTGCCGCTCCGAGATCGAGCGCTTCCGCGCCCTCGCCGCCCAAGGCGGGGCAATCACCGTCGCCTGCACGCAGGAAGCGTCGCTGTTCTCCGAGATCGCTTCGGAGATGGAGAACGGGGCACAGATTACCTTCGCCAATATCCGGGAGACGGCCGGATGGTCGGCCGATGCGGCGAAGGTGGGCCCGAAGATGGCGGCGCTGCTCGCCGC
>JAXDOS010000222.1:0-3230 GCA_034668785.1 Alphaproteobacteria bacterium | reverse complement strand
CCCCCCTCACCCCAACCCTCTCCCCGCAGGGGAGAGGGAGCGCACCTTTACAACTTCCCAAACGCGACGCCGCGCCAGGTCCAGCCGGCGGCGGTCACCGCATCCTGCAACGGCGGCTTGATCTCACCGGTCGAGAATTTGTAGCGGTAGACCTGCCCGTGTCCGCCGGTCTCGGTGAAAGCGTAAGCCTCGCCAAACGAGACTTCTTTGGTCTGCCCGCGAAACGCTGCCGCCGCGAGCGATAGATGGGGAACCCCGGCACGCCATTCGACCGACCATTCCTGATCGACCGCGCGTACCTCGTGCTTTTGCGTGTCGAGCCGCATCAAGATCTTGAAGGCCTTCTTCAGCCCCGCCTTGGCGAAAACCTCGTGCCACGTCGCATCGACGATGCGCCATTCGGCGACGAGGTCCACCTTTTCCGGCGCACCGCCGCGAATGATGAAGGGCGCGGTCGGACGGTTGACCGCCAGCAACGCGGCGCGGACCTCGTCCGGGGACTTGGGAGCGACACCCGAAGCGGGCCGTTTCGTTCCCGTCAGCCAATCCCAAAGTCCCATCGGAATTTCTCCCAGCGAATCGTAACGCGCACCGTAGCAAGATCAGGATGGCGGGCGCGCATATTTGCCGACGATGGTGGCAGGCGCCAGAGCATGACTGCGCAGTTGTTGCAATAGCTCCTCGCGCGTCAGGCCCGGGGCCAATTTTCCCGGTTCGATGTCGGTCGCGATCACCGTGATGACGTAGTGATGCGGCGAATCCACTGCCGGGCCGCAGGGCCCGAAATAATAATTGATGCCGCGGGTATTCTTGCCGCCGGTCCATTTCGTCGGCGGCATGCTGGCTTCCCCTTCCGCCAGCGACGTGACCGTCGGCGGGATATCGTAGGCAACCCAGTGGTTGGAGCCCGTGCCGCGGCCGCCATCGGCGTCGAACATGATAATGGCGAAGCTCTTGGTGCCGGTGGGCGCGTTCGACCATTTCAGCGGAGGCGACACATTCTCACCGCCACAGCTTGTTCCCGGCTGAGCGCCGGCATATTTCGCCGGCACCATCGCACCATCGGCAAAGGCCGAGGAGGTGAGTGTGAATGGCTCGGCGGCATCAGCGATGCCGGCCTGCATGCCGATCATGGCACCGACCATTACGAGCGGCGTCAAAAAGCCGGCGCATATCTTCCGCATGATCGATGTCCTTTTCGCTATTCCCGCAGGATCGGCTTTAGCGGACGATTCAACCCCCAGATCGCGGCGCCAGCCGCCGCGGCAACGGCGGCGATCATCAGAAAGAAATTCGCCTTGTCCATGCTGCTCCAGAAGCTGCCGAGCCAGCCCGCGATGAAATTGCCGGTGAAGCTCGACGCCAGCCATAACCCCATCATCATGGAAAGTATTCCCGCGGGAGCCAGCTTCGACACCAACGACAGTCCGATGGGCGACAGATAGAGCTCGCCGAGCGTGATGACGACGAAATAGGCCAAGAGCCAGAGCCAACTCGCTTGGCCGCTTCCCGCCTTCCAAGCAGCGATAGCCATGATGATGTTGGCGAGCGTGACGCCGAAGCAGCCGAGCGCCATCTTGGTGACGGTCGAGGGTTCGGTGCCGCGCCTCGCCTGCCGCGCCCATAGCGCGACGACCAGCGGCGTGAAGGCGAAGATCATGAAGGGATTGAAGGCCTGAAACCACGTGGTCGGGATCTCGCCCTGCCACAGCAGCAGATTAATCGATCGATCGGTGAAGTCGTCGGCCCATAGCGCGATGGTGTTGCCCTGCTGTTCGTAGGTTGCCCAGAAGAATGTCGTGGGCACGAACAGGATGAGGAGCGCCATGACGCCGCGCCGTTCATCACCCGTCAGCGGCCGCTTCTCGCCATGCGACGCCTTGGTTTTCGCTAGCTCATCGGGCGGTAGCGCAGGCGAGGCATAAAGGTAGATGCCAAGTCCGATCAACATGCCGACTCCGGCGGCGCCAAAGCCGTAGTGCCAGCCGGCGGTCTCGCCGAGCGTTCCGCAAACCAGCGGCGCAAGGAAAGCCCCGAGATTGATACCGACATAGAAGATCGAATAGGCGCGGTCGCGGCGCGGGTCTCCCGGCGCATAGAGACCGCCGACCTGGGTCGAGATGTTGGGTTTGAATGCGCCGTTACCTAAGATCAGCGTCAGCAGCGCCAACAGAAAAAGCTGCTCAAACGCCATCATAAAATGGCCGAGCGCCATCAGGCTGGCACCGAGGATGACGGTGCGCCGCTGTCCCCATACGCGGTCCGCCAGCAGGCCGCCGAAGATCGGCGTCAGATAGACGAAGCCGGTATAGAGGCCGTAAATCTGCGAGGAGAGCGGCTGTATGTCGAGCGGGCCGGAGAGAAACTCGAGCATCGCGCGCAGCGCGCCAAATCCCACGATGCCTTCCACATGCCCGGGGAGCAAAAGGTATTTCACCATGTAGAGAACAAGGAGCGCGCGCATTCCGTAATAGGAAAATCGCTCCCACATCTCCGTGGCGAATAGGAAAGTCAGTCCCCTCGGATGGCCGAGCAAGTCTCCAGCGGCGAGCGAACCGCTGCGGGCTTCGATGGGTGCTTGCGCGGTCATGTCGCCACGGAAGTCCTTAAGCGCGATGGGATGTCATCTGTGGATAGATTTTAGCCGCGGAAATTGGGCCTCCAGCGCTCGAACCGGCGTTCGATCAACCGCAACATTTCAGTCAACAACACACCAGCGGACGCGATCAGGATGATACCGACCATCAGCCGGTCGGTCTGGAAGCGCGCGCCGGCAACGGCGATGATGAAGCCGAGCCCACGCGTCGCGCCATACATCTCGCCGACCACGATGCCGACCAGCGCATGACCCAATCCCAAACGCAGGCCGGTCAACAGGAACGGCACCGATGACGGCAGCGCCACGGTCAAGAACAACTGCCGGTCGTTGGAGCCGAAAGAGCGCGCGACCTTGATGAAATCCGCGTCGATGGTGCGCACGCCGGTGATGGTATTCACCAGGATGGGGAAAATCGCGCCGAGAAAGACGATGGCGATCTTGGAGCCGAAGCCGATGCCGAACCAGATCATCATCAGCGGCAGCAACGCGATGCGCGGCGTGGCGTAAAGCGCGGAGACGAAAGGCTCGAGGATGGCGCTCAGCCGTCCGTACCACCCCATCAGAATGCCGAGCGGCACGCCGATGACCACGGCCATGCCGTAGCCGGCGAGGAATTCTAGCCCGCTCACCT
>JAXDOS010000221.1:0-12182 GCA_034668785.1 Alphaproteobacteria bacterium | reverse complement strand
TCGAGACGCACCTGGTGCTGTATCCGGCTGCGCTCGCCGCGTTGGCGATCGGCGCGGTCCTCTCCTTGTTCCGCATCGATTGGATGCGAAGCTTGCAGCTTTTCAGATTCTCTCGCGCTGCTTATCCTGCAATGGATACTTTGGCCGTCGCTCTATTCTTCAGCTTGTCCGTGCTCAGCGTCGCCGCCGGCTCCTATAGTCCTTTCCTCTATTTCCGGTTCTGAACATGGGGCTGTTGGCTAAACATCAAAGGTGGTGGTTCGTCATCGCCCTCGGTTTGCTGGCGCTGCCGCCGCTGGTGCAGGCCTTGCAGCCGCGCGAAGTCATCTCCGAACGCGAAGCGCGCAAGCTCAGCGCTGCGCCCGGTTTCCCGCAAAATCTCCGCGAGATGCTGGCGCTGCCGCGCCAGCTCGATGCTTTCCTCGGCGATCATTTCGGTTTGCGCGAGCCGCTGGTGCGGGCGCACGCGCTGCTGCGCTATGCGGTGCAGTCGCCGCCCGACCTGCGCGTTGTCTATGGCCGCGACAAATTTCTCTTCTTCAACGGCGACGCTATGATCCAGCAATCGATCGGGCTTTTTCTTCGCAAGCCCGACGTCGAAAAATTCGCGGATTTCGCCGGAGGGCTTCAAGCGCGGCTGCGGGCGAAGAATATCCAATTCCTCGTTGCAGTGCCGCCGAACAGCGCGACCACCATGAGCGCGCGACTGCCCGCCTGGGCGCAGCAGGCGCCCGCTATATCCGAATACGATCTGATGATGCAGGCGCTGGCCGCGCGGCAGGTGCCAGCGCTGGACCTGCGTATTCCGCTGCGAGCGGCCAACGCCGTCCAACCGATGTACCGGCCGGCCGACACGCACTGGAATAAGCTTGGCGCGCTGCTCGCCTACAACGCCGTTGTCGAAGCATTGCGCCGCCAGGATTGGGCGATCGACCCAGCGAAAGTTTTTCGCGGATTGGAGACGGTTCCCGGCGGCGATCTGGCGCGCATGCTCGGCGTCTCCGCCGACGTAAGCGATGTTGACGCGAAAATCGATCTCACACCTTATGCGCCGCTGCCGCTGAAGACCTTCGCCATCGACACCCAACGAGAGGCCGGTGGGGATTTGACCGAGACCGGACGTCCCGGACCCACGGTTCTTATTTTAGGCGATTCATTCACACAGCATTATTGGCGCGACTATTTCAGCCTGCATGTCAGCCGCTACATCTTCATGCATCACGAATATTGCGGCTTCATGCAAAACCTGGTGGAGAATTACCGTCCGGACATCGTTATCCTGGCGCCGACGGAGCGGGTAATGTTTTGTTGGGCGGGATAGCCGGAATGGATCGCGATCCTGGGATTATCGTTGTCGCCCGCGGCCTCGTCCGTACGCAGCATTGATAGCAATTGATCCGGCATCTATGGCGCGGGTATTATTTTAAGGGTATAAGTCAACAATAGTGCCAATTTAGGGAGGGCTGATATGAAAATTCTTATTGTTACCGCTGCTATTGCCGCCGCGTTCGCCTCCGCCGCTTTTGCCGAGACGATCACGCAACCGGCAAGCAGACCTCTGATTTTTGCCCAGGCTAAGCCGTCGCCGACGACCGTAGCCAAGCGCAAGCTGAAAAACGGAAAGATGATGACGAAAGGGAAGGCGGAGCATTGCGCCGACCCGACCCATGATGTCGTGGAGGATGGCGACTTCATCGGCTGCGATCCAGATCCCACCGTCCGTCTGATGATGAAGCAAGAATATAAGGACGGCGGCGGCTCGGCGGGCGGCGACTAGTTCAGCTATCTTAAATTTTTGGACATGAGGCCCCGGGATAATACCCCGGGGCTTCATGTCTCTGGCCAAATCGTTGTCCGCGCACCGATATCACGGCTAGGCTTGCAGCACAGTTGCGGTGGCCAACAACCAAACGGAGACACTCCTAACGTTCTGCACTTGGTCGGCGAGGCGCGGCCAGATAGGCTCGCGACGCCGTAAGAAGTCATCAGAAAGCTAAAAGGGGAAGGCATGAGGCAGGATAAATCGTATCGTGCGCCGTTGTCGGCGAGGGCAAGGTTCTTCTTCGCCTTGGCAGTGCTGACGCTGTTGGCCGAACCGGCGGCGGCGCATCACGTCATGGGCGGGCGGATGCCGGCGACCTTCGGCGAGGGATTTTTGTCCGGGCTGGGCCATCCGATCCTTGGACTGGATCATCTCGCCGCCATCGTCGCCGTCGGCTGCATCGCCGCCAGCCAGCGGCGCGGCGCCATGCTCGTCATTGGCTTTGTGATGGCGATGATGGCCGGTACGGCGGTGCATGTCGGTGAAGCCACGATTCCGGCGAGTGAAATTCTTGTCGCGCTTTCCGTCATTGTGCTTGGGATCGTCATGCTGCTGCGCTCCCTTTCATCGGCGATGGCGCTGGCGCTCTTTGCGCTTGCCGGATTCTTTCATGGCTATGCGCTAGGCGAATCCATCGCCGGCGCCGAACCCACGCCGCTCTATGCCTATCTCGCCGGGCTTGCCATCATCCAGTCCGGCATCGCACTAGCTGCCATGACGGCTGGTCGACGATCCGCCGCGCGTCCTGCGTTCGAGCCTGCGAGGCTGCGGCTCATTGGCGCCGGCATCGTTGGCATCGGCCTTGCGGTGCTGGCGCAGCAGATCGTTCCGGGGGCATGACCATTAACTTAGGCGGCCTTAATCCGTCGCAAGAATCCAGCAAGATCGTCGGTAACATGATCCACGTGCGCGGCGTCGCGGCCTTCGAGCTCCCAATCCTCGCGTAAAACTTCGCGGGTGTGGTCGGGAATCACCAGGACGGTGGTCATGCCGAGCGCATGCGGCGTGCTGAGATTGCGCGCCAAATCTTCGATCATCGCGGCCTTCTTCGGATCAACGTCGTGACGCGCAAGAAAGCGGTCGTAGGTCTGCGGCGACGGCTTCGGCTCAAGCTCCGCCTCGACGATGTCGAATACGTCCTCGAAATGTTGATGGATGGCGAGCCGCTGCATCACCACGTCGGCATGTTGGCGCGTGCCATTGGTGAGGATGAGCTTGCGGCCCGGAAGTTTTTCAATCGCGGCGCCGAGCGCGGGATTTGGCTCCAACGGCGAGTGATCGATCTGGTGGACATAGTCGAGGAAACCGTCCGGTTGCATGCCGTGCTCGACCATGAGGCCGCGCAATGTGGTGCCGTAGCGCTTGTAATAATCCTTTTGCAGCCGGAAAGCGTCGGCCTGGGAGAGATCGAGCAGGCGGGCGATATATTCGCGGATGCGAACGTCCACCTGCTGCCAGAGATTGACGTGATGCGGGTAGAGCGTGTTGTCGAGATCGAATACCCAGGTCTCGACATGATCGAAGCCGCGCGGCGGCGGACGCTTGGGCATTAGGGGCCGCGGCAAATCACGTTCAGCAGCGCCTGCCGTCCGCCGCCGATGGCGTTGAGGGCGCGATCGATGGCGCCCGGCAACTCCGACGGCTTGTCGACGCGCTCGCCGTGGCCGTCCACCGCTTCCACCGCTTTTTCGAAACGCGTGCCCGGCTCGAAATAGGTGAGCGGCTCCTGGTTGCTGCGCGCGGCATAGCCGTCGGGATAGACCTCGCGGGTGTTGCGCTTCACCGCGCCCCACATCTCGTTGTTGAACACCACCGTCAGTATCGGCAGCTTCTCGGCCTTGGCGACATAATGCGCCGGGATTGGATTGCCGAACATGTAAGCGCCGTCGCCGACGGTGCAGATCACCAGCTTGTCAGGTGCGGCATTCTTCAGCCCGAGCGAAGTGCCAAGCCCCCAGCCAAGCGCCCCGGCGGCGCCGATGGAATAGAAAGTGCCCGGCTGGGAAAACCCCATGTGCTCGAAGGTCAGCGGGGATTCCTTCACCACGATGGCATCCTGCCCTTTGGCTTGATCGAGACAGTGGGTCACCCAGGCGGGATGGATCGGGGCTGCGTCCTTCGCTTTGTCCAACCCCGCACGCCATTTGTTCCGCTGGGTCTCCCGTTCATCGGCAAGCTTTTTCCGCCGAGCAGCGACTCGCTCCTTGAATGTTTCACGTGAAGCAATCGCCTCGGCCAGCAATGACAGGGTCACGCCGGTAAGCCCGGTAATGGCGAGGTCGCAGGTGAAGCCGCGCAGCGGATAGGCGGTGAACAGCGGATCGACGCCGATATGAATCACCTTGCACTCGGGTTTCGGCATCTTTTTCTTCGGGATCCAGGGCACGTCGCAATCGATCACCAGGATGAGGTCGGCCTTATCGAGATAAGGGTCGGGATTGAACCCCAGATGCATAGGATGATCGGTCGGCAGGCACATGTAGCGCGGCTTGCGCTGGGTCACGGGAATGGCGAAACGCTCGGCCAGCGCGGCTAGCTTCGCCACGTCGGCGTCATGACGTCCGCTGCTTTGCGTGATGATCAGAGGGTTCTCGGCGGCGGCGATCATATCCGCCGCGCGGTCGATGGCATTGACGTCGGGGTAGGGCGCCGAGGGCGCCATATGCCGCGACGGCGAGTTGTACTGGAAATTCTCGATCTGCGACGCCAGCACTTCGCGCGGCAAGATCAGGTAGACCGGGCCGGTGGGCTGGGCGGTGGCGATGTTGAGCGCGCGGTCCACGGTCGCTTCCAGCACCTGCCCATTGGGCAATTCATAGTCCCACTTCACCAATTCACGCACCATGGCGCGCTGGTCGCGCATCTCCTGCGGCCAGTGAATCTCGCCGCTGCGCATGCCCATCAAGCCGCCGTCCTCGGTGTAAGGCGTGCGTCCGGCGGTCATCAAAAACGGGATATTGCCGCGCCAGGCATTCATGATGCCGCACATGGCGTTGGCGGTGCCGACATTGACATGCACCATTACCGCCTGCGGCTTGCCGGATTTCAGGTAGTGCCCGAGCGCCATGCCGACGGCGACATTCTCGTGCGGCACCGTTACCGGCTTCGGCACGGTGGCGCCGGTGACTTGCGCTTTTGCATAGGACTCGATGATGGGCGCGAAGTCGGTGCCGGCATTGGCGAACAGAAAATCGATGCCACGGTCCGCCAACAGTTCCAGATAGGCATCGGCTACGGTGCCGGAGGCGATGGTCTTTACAGTCACTGAGGACTCCAATGCGAGAAATGGGTCACGGCGCGACGTTCATCTTCTTCACGAACGGGCCCCATTTGTCGATCTCGCTTTGCATATATTGCGTAACCTCGGCGGGAGTCATGGCTTTGGTCTCAACCGCATCCTGCTTCAGTTGTTTTTCCACCTGCGGCAGCGCGAAGCTTTTATTGACCTCTTGATTGACCTTGTCGGCAATGTCGCGCGGCAGCCCGGCAGGCGCGGACAATGACCACCATGTCGTGGCTACGAGGTCCGGATAACCGAGCTCCTTCAACGTTGGCACATCCGGCAAATCGGGCAAACGTTTCTCCGACGACACCGCGATCGGAACGAGATTGCTCGAGCGGATATGCTCGCCCGCCGTGGAATAGCTCATCATGCCGATCTTCACATGCCCGGCGACGAGATCAAGCAGCGCGGCGGCGCCACCTTTATAGGGGACATGCACAAGCTTGATGTTTTCCTTCGCCGCCAAATATTCGGCAACGAGATTTCCGACGCTGCCGACTCCAGGCGACACATAATCGACGCCGTCCTTCTGACTCTTCGCCTGCGTCATGAAGTCCTTGAATGTTTTGATGCCGGAAGAGGGATGCACGACGAAAATGTTGGGAGCGCCGCCGAAATAGGCCACATGGGTGAAATCGCGAACCGGATCGAAGCCGACATTCTTGTTCATCGCCGGCGCCAGCACGTGGGTCGACATTCCCGACAGCGTGAAGGTGTAGCCATCAGGCTCGGATCGAGCCACGGCTTCGGAACCGACCAGGCTGCCTCCGCCGGGGCGGTTATCGAGATAAAACTGTTTGCCGAATGCGGTGCTTAGAACGTCGCCAAAGACCCGGCCCAGCGTGTCGGCCGCGCCGCCGGCGGCATAAGGCACCACGATGCGAACCGGCTTTGTCGGCCAGTCCGCCGCGCCCGCTGCCGCGCAGGACACGAGGAGGGTACCGATGGCGGCGGCTAACAGAGCAAGGCGGCGTTGCATTTTCTCTCCATGATTCCCGCAGGACGCGGCGGCTGATCTTATCGTCGCTTGGCCAACAGCGCACCCCAACCCTTGATGGCAGGCGCAGGCACGTTCGTCGCGATTTCGAGAATGAGCTTCTTCAGAATGGCATCGGCGAAGTTTTCATAGCTCGAAGCTGGGATCATGAAGGATCCGGGGCCGCCGATGACATATTCGAAATAGTAACGGTCGAGATCCGGCTCGACCGACACGATCGGCAGGCCGTTGATGCCGACGCCGGCGGCTACCGCGTCATCACGCGCGCCGATGATGGAGCGGCCGGCATTGTTGGCGCCGTCGCCCGAAACATCGATGGTGCGGCGTTGCGATTTGTACGGGCTTTCAGGAAACAAGGTCATCGCATGGTCGATGGCGCCGCTGATCGAGGTGCCGCCGCCGAAAAGCTCGCGCCGCGAACCGACGATCGCATCGGCAAAGGCATTGGCGGACGCGGCGTCCTTGATCAGCGTCCATGGTACCACCTGGACCTGCATGAAGGGGCCGGTCCATTGCACCATTGTGACGGCGATCGCCTGATCGGCTCCCGACATGATCGCCTTCAAGACCTGCGGATTGCGGAACGCTGCCGCATATCCCTGCTGCTGCAGGCGAAAACGCGTCTGGTTGACACTGCCAGAGGCATCAACGTCGAGCACGAGCTGGAGGTCGACTGCCGGCTCGGCCAGGACGGGGCCGGCGAGGCCGGCCACGAGTAACACGGCCATCATCCAGCGGATCACGTGCCAAAGCGGCACGAGATACCCGCGGCCATTCTGGGGAGCATTCATCAGTCGGTGGTCCATCGACAACACGGAAGGAACAGCTTGCACATAACGACGTTGATCGCACGCATTGGCCATAGGTGGCCTGTCGCAAGGTTATAGCGCGAAGGCTGCTACGGCAGGAACCGGCAATGGGCTTGCGGCGCAAGAATTATGATGCCGGGTGCTGCAAGATTTCCCTCGCGGGCGGAAATACGCAGGAGCGACGGCAGTTTGCGCCAACAAAGTGCTTCTCCTCCGCCAGCGACGCGGTAAGATCGGACGGCACCCGTAGCAGACTTAGATTCATTGCTTACATACATCCGTGCGCGGCAGGACAGTTCAAACCGCTGCAACATAGGGGCAGGGAAATTTATGTCTTTACCGTCCTTGAAGCGCTTCACGCCGGCGTTCAGCGCGGCCGTGTTTGCGCTGGTATTCTTGTTTGCCGTCGCCATTCAAGCGCAGCAATCCGGTCCCTTCGCAAGCCTGGCGGGAAGCTGGTCGGGTTCCGGCAGCATCGCGCTGTCGAGCGGATCGAAAGAGCGCATCCGTTGCCGGGCGGTCTACAAAGTCGATAGCAGCGGTTCCAAGGTTGATCTGCAACTGCGCTGCGCGAGCGACAGCTACAAGTTTGAGCTGCAGGGCAACGTTGTTTATCAAAACGGCGAGGTTCTGGGGAACTGGAACGAAACCACCCGCCGCGTGGCCGGAAATGTGACCGGTTCCATCAAGGGCAATCAGATCGACGTCCGGGCCGCGGGTCAGACATTCACCGCGCTGTTGTCGCTGACCACGCGTGGCGACAAGCAGTCGATTTCGATCCAATCTCCCGGAAGCGAAATGTCGGAAGCGGTGATCGCCCTCAATAGAGGGTAATGCTTACTCCGCTGCTCGCGTTGTAGCCGATCGGCCTTGCATACGCCGGATAAGCTTGCGCAGGAACATCACCGTCGCCGGCAGGATCAGCAAATCGCCGATCAGCGCCGCAATCATTGCGAAGGCGCTCAACCAGCCAAAAAGGCGCAGCGACGGCAGGTCGGAAAACACCGTCACCGCCAATCCAAAGGCCAACACCAGGGATGTCAGTATCAAAGCCGGACCGACGAGAACGGTTGGCCGGACCACGGCCAGTGCCGGGTCTTCGCCGTGCCGGTATTCGAGCCGCAGCCGATTGAGATAATGAATCGTCGCGCTCAGACCCAGCCCGAAGGACACGGTCAGGGCGACGATACTGGCGAACTGCAAGCCTTCGCCCATCGCCCACAGTACGGCGCCGGAAATCACGATCGGGAATATGCCGGGCAAGATGCTCACCGCCATCACGAAGAATGAGCGGAAGCAGATGCCGATGAATGCGGCGACGAACAAGATTTCGACCGTCAGCGCCCGGTTCAGCTTTCCGATCATGCTGGCGCTGTTGCGCGCGGCGACCGCCGAGAGACCGGTCACGGCTATGCTGTAGCCTGGATGTTTCGCGCGCACGTCGCCAAGAGTCTTGTCGAGCTTATCGATAACCGGCAGGAGCTCGCTCGCATCGATGTCGGGAATGCGGCCCGACACGACCACGGCATTCTGTTCCGCCGACACGAAACGCCGCGCCAGGTGCTCGGGTAATAGATCCACATATTGCTTCAAAGTCGCGACGTCGGACTTGCCGGCCTTTTCCGCAAGCCATCGCCGCAGCGTCTCCAGTGACCAGACATTGCCGACGCCCGCCTGTTTTTCCACGGCAGAATGCACATCGGCGATGGTTGCGAGCGTTTCCGGCGCGTAGAGCGTAGCGCCTTGGGGAAATTCGATGAGAACATCAACCGGGTTGGCGCCGGTGAGCTTGGCATCGAGACGGCTGCTGGCTTCGACCGCCTGCTGCTTGTCCGGCACTTGATCCGCGAGCCGGTAACGCGGTTCGAGGCTGGCATAGACAAAGGCCAGGCCGACGACGACCAGCACGCTGAGCGCGCTATAAAGACCCGGACGGCGCACCATGTGACTGGCGATCCAGCGGCAGACGCTGCGAAGCATGTCCACGGCGGTATCCGCTCCTTTTACCTTTGCCGTAAAGCTCGCTTCCTTGCGCAGCAGTAAAACTCCAAGCAGTGGCATCAGCGTCAGCACCGCGACGAAGGCGATGAGGGTGGCGATGAGGCCCGCAGCGCCAAATGTGCGGATCAGATTGGAGTCCGAAAGCAGCAGCGCAACAAACGAAAGCCCGGCAGTCCCATGGGTCAATACGCAGGCCGGCCCAACGACGAGAATGGCGTTGCGCATCGCCTGATATTTGGTCTCGCCCGCCAGCAGCCGGTCGCGCGCGGCAAACGTAAGCTGCATGCTATCGGTGAAACTGATGACCATGATGAGCGGCGTCATCACGTTAAGGAACATGTTGAGCCGGAAATCGAGCCAGCCGAGACAGCCCAGCGCCAGCAGAATGGCGATCAGCGGCGGACCGGCCGCCATGACCATGAACGATACGTGCCGGAAAAACAGGATCGCGATCAAACACCCGGCGATGAAACCAATGGCGTTGTAGATCAGCCGGTCGCGCTCGACGGCATTGCGGATTTCGAGCTGCATCACCGGCACGCCGGAGAGCTGGCCCTTGAGCCCGGTTCCCGCCAGATCGTCATCGACGGTCTTGCGGACCTCACTGATGGTGTTGCTCAGCCCCTTGCCCTCAATGAGGGCCGGCTCGAGCGCGAGGACGAAGAGGGCAAGCTCGCCATCCTCCGACAACAGCTTGCCGCGGATGATCTCGTTTCTCTTCACCCGCGCGATCAGCTTGTCGTATTCGGCGCCTTCCGGGAGCTCCTCGGGGAAAAGCGGCGCGGGGATCAACCCGTTTTCAGACGGCTGCCGCGCCGAGAACAGCGAGATGAGGCCCTTGGCGCCGTCAATCAACTGCAGGTCGGTGACAAGGTCGCGCAGCTTCTCCAGCGATTGCCGCGCCAGCAGCGTCTTGCCTTCGACGACGACAAGCACGTCGAACTCGCTGGAGGGAAAGCGGCGCGACACCTCCTCATATTGCTTGAACTCGGCGGTGTCCGAGCGAAATAATTGGCTTAGCGAGTCGTCGACCTTCAGGCGTGTCACGCCGAATGCCGCCGCCACGGAAAGAGCGATGACGATCAGCGTGGCGATCAGCGGGAAGCGGAGGGAGATCAGCCCAATGCGCTCAAGACCGAAGGCGATCTGGTGTGGCTTGCTCTGACGCGATGGAACGGGATCGCCGGCGGCATCGCCCTTACGCTTATCAACCGGTCCGGAAGACACGAACTTCTCCCAAGCATTCATGCGCAAGCTACATGAAGCTTTTCTATGCGGAGCGTCAATGCTTCCGGGTGACGGCGCTAACGATGGATCAGCGTGCCGGCGCCATGATCGGTGAAAAGTTCGAGCAGCACCGCATGCGGCACTTGGCCGTCGAGAATGACGACGCCTTCGACACCTTGATCCAGAGCATCGATGCAGGTTTCGACCTTCGGTATCATCCCCCCTGAGATGGTGCCGTTGCCGATCAGCCGCCGCGCCTCGTCGACCGAAAGCTCGCTGATCAGCGATTTGGATTTGTCGAGCACGCCCGCCACGTCGGTGAGCATAAGCAGGCGCTTGGCCTTCAGCGCCCCGGCGATGCAGCCGGCGAAGGTGTCCGCATTCATGTTGTAAGTCTGTCCATTCGCCGAGGCGGCAATTGGCGCCAGTACTGGAATAAGCTCGCGGCCGAGGATCTGCTGCAGGACGGTGATGTCCACCTTGTCGGGTTCGCCGACAAAACCGAAGTCCACCATCTTTCCGGTCTTGGAATCCGGATCGGCGACATGGCGGGCGATCTTTCGCGCCACCACCATGTTGCCATCCTTGCCGCTCAAGCCCACAGCCTTGCCGCCGGCTCCATTGATGAAGCTGACGATCTGTTTGTTAATGGAGCCCGCAAGCACCATCTCGACAATCTCGATGGTGGCGGCGTCGGTGATCCGCAGGCCATCGGCGAATTTGGATTTGATGCCGAGCCGGTTCAGCATGGCTTCGATCTGCGGCCCGCCGCCGTGAACCACGACCGGATTGATGGCGGTCTGCTCCAGCAGCACCACGTCGCGGGCAAAATCCCGCGCGGTCTGTTCCTGGCCCATGGCATGGCCGCCGTATTTTATGACGACGGTTTGCTCGTCGTAGTGCTGCATATGCGGCAGCGCTTCCGACAGGGTGCGGGCCTGGTCGTGCGGGCTCACGGTCATCGAGCGAATTCCTCTCCGGTCCGGGGTCTTATTAGCGGCCATGCAAGCCGGGCGGAAGGGCGAAAGCGCTCGCTCAGCCTCTCTCCGCCACCAGCCGCGCGATAGCGCCGCGAAGCTCGGGAATCCCCGCGCCGGTCTCCGCCGACGTGGCGATCACGTCCGGAAAGGCTGCCGCGCGTTTGGCGATCGCCCCCTGGACCTCGGCGATGCGAGTTTCCAGCTCCGCCTGGGGCACCTGATCCGCCTTGGTGAGCACGATCTGGTGGCTCATCGCCGCCTCGCCGAGGGTTTTGAAAACGTCGTCGTCGGCGGGTTTCAGACCATGGCGAGCGTCGATCAGCACGTAGACACGCGCGAGATTGGCGCGGCCTTGCAGATAGGCATGGATCAACTCGGTCCAGGCCGCCACTTTGGTCTTCGATACCGCGGCATATCCGTAGCCGGGCATATCGACGATCGTGAGCTTTCCCTCGCCGTTGAAGAAGATGAGCTCCTGTGTGCGACCCGGCGTATTCGAGGTGCGCGCCAGCGCCTTGCGGCCGGTGAGTGCGTTGATCAGGCTCGACTTGCCGACGTTGGAGCGCCCCGCGAAGGCGATCTCGATCCCCTTCATCGGCGGCAACGAGGCCAGCGAGCTTGCCGCCCAGTGAAAGTCCCACTGGCCGGCGAATAACCTACGGCCGGTGTCGAGCTCTTCGGCGGTGAGGGCGGATGTGGTCATGGCGGTGGTGCCATGACGTCCTCACCCGTCCTTCTTCTTGGTAAAGAGGGAAATGAGGCCGTCCCAGGCGCTTTTGAGATTATCCAACAGCTCGATTTTGGCGCCGTGCTTGCGCATGATCACGCTCTGCTGCAGCACCGAGAGCGTGTTGTTCCAGGCCCAATAGATGACCAGCCCGGCGGGAAAACTCGACAGCATGAAGGTGAAGATCACCGGCATCCAGTCGAAGATCATCTTCTGCGTCGGGTCGGGCGGCGCCGGATTGAGCTTCATCTGGAACCACATGGTCACGCCCATGATCAGCGGCCAAGCGCCGAGCAGAAGGAAGTGGCCGATCACGGGAATCTGCGTGGGATCCCA
>JAXDOS010000220.1:0-2951 GCA_034668785.1 Alphaproteobacteria bacterium | reverse complement strand
GCACGGGCATCCGCGAACGACATATCGCTGCCGCCGGGGAGGTCACTTCCGACCTCGCACTGCATGCCGCGCGTGCCGCTCTGGCCCACGCCGGAGTCGATGCGCAGTCGATCGATCTCATCGTGCTCGCGACCTCCACCGCCGACAATACGTTTCCAGCCGCTGCTGTGTCTGTTCAGGCCGGGCTTGGGATCCATCACGGCGCAGCTTTCGACTTGCAAGCGGTGTGCTCGGGCTTCGTTTATGCACTGGCGACTACGGACGGGTTCCTGAAATCCGGCGCCTTCAAGCGCGCGCTGGTGATCGGCGCCGAGACCTTCTCGCGTCTGGTCGATTGGAAGGACCGGACCACCTGCGTGCTGTTCGGCGACGGTGCCGGCGCGGTGGTGATGGAACTGCAACCCCAGTCCGGCACGCGCGACGACCGCGGCCTGCTTACCTCGCATCTGCGTTCCGATGGGCGCTACAAGAGCAAGCTCTATTCCGATGGCGGGCCGTCCTCGACAGGGACTATCGGCGTCGTGCGTATGGAAGGCCGCGCGGTGTTCAAGCACGCCGTGGCCATGATCACCGACGTGATCGAGGATGCTTTCAAAGCCACGGGCTACACCGCGGCGGATATCGACTGGTTTGTGCCGCACCAGGCCAACAAGCGCATCATCGACGACAGCGCGCGCAAGCTCGGCATCGACCCTGCGAAGGTCGTCACTACGGTTGACCGGCATGGCAACACCTCGGCGGCGTCGATACCGCTGGCGCTGTCGGTGGCGGTGGCCGATGGCCGCATCAAAGCCGGGGATTTGGTGCTGCTGGAGGCCATGGGTGGGGGCTTTACCTGGGGTTCCGTGCTGCTGCGTTGGTGATTTCTGCCCGTTGACCCTGCTGCACAATGCTAATATCGTCGATATTTCAGTAGCCTATAATCGCCGACAGCGGGGCTGGCGATGAGCGGAAAGACTGTAACACGCGCGGACCTGTGCGAAGCCGTCTACCAAAAGGTAGGGCTGTCGCGCACGGAGTCGTCGACGCTCGTCGAATTGGTTCTGAAAGAGATCACCGATTGTCTGGAGCGCGGAGAAACCGTGAAGCTTTCTTCCTTCGGCTCCTTTGTCGTGCGTAAGAAAGGCCAGCGGATCGGCCGTAATCCGAAAACCGGCAAAGAGGTTCCGATCTCGCCGCGTCGCGTCATGGTGTTCAAGCCTTCCGCCATTCTCAAAGACCGGATCAACGGCGACGTCACCGTCGACGGCGGCGAATAATTCTCGCATCGCGCAATAAGGAGGAGGCGGCTTTGGACAAGGCGCCCGACGCCTTCCGCACCATCAGCGAGGTCGCCGACGACCTCGACGTGCCGCAGCACGTCTTGCGCTTCTGGGAGAGCCGCTTCACGCAAATCCGCCCGATGAAGCGCGCCGGCGGCCGGCGTTATTATCGCGCCGATGACGTCGATCTCCTGCGCGGCATCCGCCAGCTGCTTTACGGCGAGGGCTACACCATTCGCGGCGTCCAGCGCATCCTCAAGGAGCATGGCGTCAAGTTCGTGCAAAATGTCTGGCAAGCGGGCGCGGAACAGCCTGCGCATCGGCCGGGTGATGACGAGGCCGACGACGTGGCGGCGGCGTATACGGCTGACGAGGTAACAGGGCGCGGACGCGGCCTGCGCGGATTGTTGCCGTCGCTGCTCGGAGGCGATGCCAAGGCGGAAGTGCCATCGAGTGCCGCCGTCGAACGGCGGGAGCCGGCGCTTGAAGAGCCTAAAGCGGCGATGTCGAAAGGAACCTCAGGTCTGGCACGCGAGGACCTGCGCAAGCTGCAAGCGGCCTTGCATGAACTCGGCGAATGCCGCCGGCTTCTCGATGCGGTGGTAAGCTAGACCGCTCCGCTCGCGCTTACGGCTTAATCAACTGCTTGGCGCGATCGATCACCTCTTTCGGACTCGCGTAAAGTTTCTGGATGGTATCCTGGACCGCCTCTCCAGACGTCGGAGTGATGTCGATCCGCGAGCGCTCCGCATCCGCCAGAAATTCCTTGTCCTGCATGGTCGCGGTGAAGGCGTCGCGCAGGATTTTCACACGGTCCTCCGGTGTCCCCGGCGGAGCAATATAAGGCCGGCCGAACACCTGCTGCGCCACGACCACCTCGACGGCTTTGCGAACATCCTCGCTTTTGACGAATTTCCAAAGCTCGGGAATGCCTCGTTTGGTGAGTTCGGGGTCGGAGCGCGGACCGATCTGCACCAGGATATTGAGCTTGTTGTCGCGCACCCAGTCCGGCTTTTGCGATTTCAGGCTGGCCCAGTCGAAGCCGCAAAGCCCGTCGACTTCGCCGCGTTCCATCGCCAGAGAGATATCCGGCGTGCCGGTATAACCGGACACGATCTCGAACTTGGCGTCAGCTGAATGATTGAGAAGGAAAGCGTAATCCCGGGTGGCTCCGCCTGCCGCGCTGGCGCCGACGGTGAGTTTTTGCTTCTGCGCGTCATCGAAGGTCTTGATCTTGGAAGTGTGGAATGTCGCGCATATGCGCGTGCCGCTGTCGGCGGTGCCGAGATAGGCGAACTTCGGCGGGTCGTAGAGGCCTTCGGCGCGGTCTTCCAGCAGTGGCCCGATGATGGCGCCGGGCATCAGCGCCGCGATCGTGGTGCCGTCCTTCGGCGCCACCGTGTAGATGAAGGCGGCCGCGCGGCCGCTGCCGGCGCCGGCCATATTCTGCACCACGACGGTCGGGGCGCCGGGGATGAAACGGGAAAGATGCCGGCCGATGGCGCGGGCGTAGATGTCGTAGCCGCCGCCGGGATCGCCGCCGACGATGAACTTGATGGTCTTGCCGGCGTAAAAATCCTCGGCGGAGGCAGGGCCCGCGATCAGACACCAGCCGAGAGCGGCCGCAGCCCAGGTGCCCCATCCAAACCGCTTCATGTCATCCTCCCGTGCTGCGCTGGCGTCTGGCTC
>JAXDOS010000219.1:0-12002 GCA_034668785.1 Alphaproteobacteria bacterium | reverse complement strand
ACTGTATCGCCTTGCCCTTCCGAACACTCTGGTCGAGCAGCTTCAGGTTATTGCCTACGTAGATGTTGGCCGGATCCTGCGCCTTCGCCGCCATGAGCTTTTCGCGCGCTCGGCGGTAGTCGCTGCGAAGTATGTAGGAATATCCCTGATTGTTGAGGATTTCGGCGGTCGGTCCGACTATCGCGATAGCTTGGCCATAGGCGCGATCCGCCAGCTCGAAACGGCGCAAACGGTCATAGGCGGCGGCGAGGCCGAGCCAGGCTTCGCCGTCCTTGGGATGAGTTTCGACCGCGCGCCGGAAATAGTGTTCGGCGAGACCAAAATTTTCCTGACGGAAATGTTGTTTCGCGAGACTTAAATCGTCGTTCGGATCGCTGCCAAGCAGTCCCGGGCTGGCCAAGTCGGGCTTATCCCCGGGCAACACCGCGCCCATCGCTTCTGTCCCCGGCGCGAGGTTCGCAGTCTGCCCGCCATTGTCGTTGGTATGAAACAGGTCGCCAAGTTTAGTTGATGTTTCGCAGCCTACCAGCCACACCAGGCATGTGGCGATGATCGTCAGGACTTGAGCTACTCTCATCAAACCCGCTCCGGCCGGCGAAGCGATCGGTTCCACCTGACGGCGACGCACGCGCGCGACTTCCCCCAGACCTGCGGAAGCAACCGGACGACCGAACCTAGGTCATGATGGTTAAGAATTTCCTCGCCATAGCCGCCCAGCGGGTACGGCTACTTAGTAGTGTCCGGTATGGATACGCACGAAGACCGGCAGCAGGATCACCACGAACAAAACCGGGAAAATGCACAGCATCATCGGCAGGGAAAGCTTGGCCGGCAGGGCATAGGCCTTTTCCTCGGCGCGCGAGAGGCGCTTATGGCGCATGTCGTCGCTATACACACGCAACGCAGAGGTGATGCTCGAACCGAGTTCCGCCGACTGCTGGATAAGGGTGGCGAATGAACGTGCCTCTTCCAGCCCCAATCGATCCCCCAGATGCTCGAGGGCTTCGCTCAATGTTCGTCCCGCGCGAATTTCCAGATTGGCGATGTGGATATTGGCGCAGAGCGAGGGATAGGAATCGCTGAGCTCGCGGCCGACGCGGTCGAGCGCGGCCTCCATGCTCAAGCCGGAATCGGCACAAACCACCAGCAGGTCCATGAAGTCGGGAAATCCGGACCGGTGCTCCTGTTTACGCGCCTTGATCCGCCGGTCGATGTAGATGCTCGGCCCGACGTAACCGGCGATGCCGCCCGCCACCACCAGAAGCCAAAGGACGGAACCTTGCGCGTCCAATATCATCGGCGCGATGACGAATGCGCCAAGGGCGATGCCGACGGCCAAGGCCGTACGCAACAGAAAGAAAAAAGCGACCCCGCGCGAGTCATAAATTCCGGCCAGGATGAGCCTGCGCCGTAACACCTTCATGTTGCCGTCATCCGAGGACGAATAGTGTTTGGTTGTGTAGTCGATAAGCGCGCGGGCCGCCTTGATGCTCGAATAGCGCAGCGACCGCGATCCCTGTGCATTACGCTGCCGCTCGGTTTCGTCGATGATCGATACCGCGCGGCGCTTAACCGCGGTGCGAACCCGCACGCCCGCCATTAGCGAGAAGGCAAGCGTTCCGCTGGCAAGGAACACCAGCAGCCCCAGCATCATCGCTGAGCTGTCGCCGAAGATGCCAACAAATAGATCGACAATAGTTCCCATCTGTCAAATCCTGAAGTTCACCATGCGGTACATGATGAAGTTTCCCAGCCCCATCCATGAGCCCGCGAGTGTCAGCGCCACTTTTGTTATGTCCTCGTGCCATATGCTCGAATAGAAGTCGGGCGAGACAAAGTTGATGATCAGGAACATGAGGATAGGCAATGACGAAAGAATCATCGCCGATGCACGTCCTTCCGAGGCCAGAGCGCGAATCTTGCGCCGCATCTTGAAACGCTCGCGGATGACACCGGATAGATTTTCAAGAATTTCGCCGAGATTTCCGCCCGTGGATGTTTGGATCGCGACGGCGGTTACGAACAGCGGCAGGTCGTCTTGACCAATACGGAAATAGAGATTGCGCATCGCGGTTTCGAGGTCGGCGCCATAGGTGACCTCGTCGGCGACTATACCGAATTCGGTGCCAACCGGATCAGCCAGTTCTCGCGCCACCATGGTAATGGCCGTCGGTACCGGGTGGCCGGCTCGCAGGCTTCTCACGACGATGTCGAGGGCATCGGCGAATTGAGCACCGAATTTTTTTTGCCGGCGGCCGCGCAAGATGCGCAGCACCATGTAGGGAAGGATAGTGCCGCAGAACAATGCGGCGAGCGCCGCCTCGATAAAATTCCCGCGAATAAATAGCGCAATGGCGAAGGCCACGGCCGCGCCGATGGAAACGAAGAGGGCAAAGCGGCCCAAGCCGAATGTCAGGCCCGACTGCAACACCAGACGGTTGAAGGCGACCATCGAAAGACGATAATCGCCGCCACTCGTGAGGCCGCGCTCGCGTCGAAGCTGGACAAGGATACTTTCGCGGTCCGTCTTGCCGTGCATCAGACGCAGGCGCCGGTTGACATTCTTGCGGTACGAGGCGCCGGAGAAGCAGAGAAAATAGAATGCCTCAAAGCCGAAAATCGCCGAAGCACCGACCATGATGTAGATCAGATAGATAGGGTTGAGATCGAGCGACATGGCGCTAGAGCGGCTGCCCCGGGTCAAAATACGCGCCCGGAATCTTGATTCCTTGGTTGATTAGCTCCGCGAGGAAACGCGGGCGTACGCCCGTCGCCATGAAATGGCCCTGCACGGTTCCATCCGGCGCCGTCCCGGTGCGGACATACTTAAAGATCTCCTGCATCTGGATGATATCGCCTTCGAGGCCGGTAATCTCCGCGATGCTGGTGACCTTGCGCTTGCCGTCGGACTGGCGCGACAGCTGCACGATGACGTGAATAGCATTGGCAATCTGGCCGCGGATGCTGGCGATGGTCATCGGCAAGCCAGCCATGCCGATCATCTGCTCCAGCCGCGAGACCGCGTCGCGCGGCGTATTGGCGTGGATCGTCGCCATCGAGCCTTCATGACCGGTGTTCATGGCTTGGAGCATGTCGAAAGCTTCTTCGCCGCGACACTCACCAAGGATGATGCGGTCAGGACGCATACGCAGCGCGTTTTTCACAAGTTCACGCTGGCGGATCTCGCCTTTACCTTCGACGTTAGGAGGTCGGGTCTCCATCCGGCCCACGTGTGGCTGCTGCAGTTGCAGCTCAGCTGCATCCTCGATCGTCAGCAGACGTTCTTTTTCAGAAATGAAAGCAGACAGCGCATTGAGCATCGTCGTCTTTCCCGAGCCGGTACCGCCGGAAATAATAAGCGTCACCCGGGCCTTCACCGCCGCCGCCAGAACTTCGGCCATTTGCGGCCGTATGGCTCCGATTTCGATGAGCTTGTTGAGGTTAAAAGGCTTCTTGGAGAACTTACGGATGGACACCAGGGGCCCGTCAACTCCGATCGGGCGCACTGCGACGTTGACGCGCGAGCCGTCGAGCAGGCGCGCGTCGCACATCGGATGGGATTCATCGACGCGCCGGCCGACGGCGGAAACGATCTTATTGATGATGCGCAGAAGATGCGCTTCGTCCTTGAAGCGAACCGGGCAGGGTTCGAGTATGCCGCCGCGCTCGACGTAAACGCATTCATGGCCGTTGATCAGAATGTCACTGATGCTCGGGTCCTTGAGCAGAGGCTCGAGCGGGCCGAGGCCGGTCATTTCGTCGAGAATTTCGGAGACGAATTCGTTGAGCTCTTCGGTATTAAGCGCCAGGCGTTCGACGACAATATACTGCGTCACCAGTTGCTGGATGTGCAGGCGGATTTCTTCCTCGGACAATTTCTCCAGCGCGGACAAATTGATTTCTTCAATCAATCGTCGATGCAGCCGAACCTTTGCGTCCAGCAACTTATCGCTGAGCAGCGGATTGGTATGTGTCGGCTCCGCGGCCGGCCCCGGAAAGGCCGTCCAGGAAACGCCCTCCAGCGCGGACGACGGCGGCGCCTCCAACGCAGGAACCGCGTCGGAGGCGACAGCACGGCGAGCTGTGAAACGGCCGACCATTGGTTATTCTTTCGCGGTTATCTGTGCGCTTCTCATCGGGCGAGTGAGAGCTTGAGTTTCTGGACAAGAGGCGAGGCCTTCGCCGAACTGGCTGGTGTTTGCGGCGTAATCAGCTTCTTCAGTTGAAGCGAAATCTTGTTGCCCGGTTTCACTTCGTCCAGCGGAACCCCGCGGTCGATGGCTTCGCGCACCAGGTTGTAATGGTTGGGGATGACGGCGGCGAATGAATCGCCCAGCGCCTGTTCGATATCGGTGCGGCGCAAGCCTGGGGAAAACATACGCTGCTCAAAGCGATTGACGATGACCTTCGCCTGCGCGCCGTCGCCAAGGCGCTCCCCGATCGCGGCGACGAGCTGCTTGGCATGCCGCAGCCCTGGAACCGTTGCCTGGCTGACAATGAACAGGTTGTTCGAGCCGAGCAGGACACTGTCGGTCCAGGAGAACCATGTCCTCGGCATGTCAAACACGACATAGTTGAAATGGCTGGACACGAGGTCAAGCAGCCGTGTCACCACATCCGGATCGAAGGAACGCATTTCCGCCGGGCGGTTTGGCGCCGCGATGACGGCGAGACCGGAGGAATGGTGCGAGAGCATCACCTCGAGAAGCTGGCGATCGAGGCGTTCCGGGCGCGGCTCGATCTCACCCAAATTCAGGAGAGGTTCCAGGTCCAGATAGTCGGCTCAGGCGGCGTGTTGGAAGTCGAGGTCGACAAGACAGGTGGAAGACCGACCTTTTGTGCCGCTGTTGAGTAGCGCCATCGCCGTTTGAATGGCAATGGTCGTGACTCCAGCGCCACCTACTGCGGGCAAGAAAGTGTAGATCTGCGCTTCCGTCGTGTCGTTAGCTGCCGGAGCTTGGGCGACACGTGCGCAGGCACGCACGAGTTCGAGCGGCGCAACCGGTTTCACCAGGAAATCCGCCACGCGCATCTGCAACAGCGTGCGGGCCACGCTTTCGTCGAAAGCCTGGGTTATCGCCACTACCGGCCCACCGCGCATAATAAGGCTTTGCAGCGCCTGCATCTCCTCAGGGCGGCTGGCGTCCAGATCAATCACGACCACAGTCGCTCCCTGCACATCCAGCGTTTCCGCCGCCGCCGGCAGCGCGCCCTTGACGACATGCAGGTCGATTTGCGGGCTGGCGGCAAAAGTTGCGCGCACAGAATCCTCAAAGTCGGCATCATCGGTGAGAATGACGACCCGCGTCTTGATTGCCGTGTTTTTTGCTCGGCCTATTCGCATGGACTTGCTCGACGTTACGTCAATACCTGCAGGCCTCAGGGCCTGCCGGGCGTGGTAGCTTGTGCTTGCTGCGCCTGTTGATAGGCGACCGAGCTAGTCATGGCGCTCGTAGGCGGAATCACCTTGTTGGTGCGATAGCGTTCCACGGCTGTCTGCATCCTCCCGCCATTGAAGGCGATGTCGCGATTGGAGCTCTCCGCAGGCCACGGATCGACCATCTGCACGACCTTGTTGCCGTCCTGCGCGTCCCCGGCCGACAGCGCGATCGATTCGCGGCGGTCGTAATAAATGTCCGAGCAGCCGGAGAGCGTCGTGCAGAGGATGGTGGCTACCGCCGTGATCCTGCCAACGTTAGTTCTTGACCGAGACAAGGGCGCCTCCTTTGGGAAGATCCAGGATATGGCCGCTGAGCGGCTGGCCGACACCGGCAACGAGCGCCGTGTGACGCGGTATCTCCGCCTGGCCCATCACGAAAAGATCGGCGTCATTGGCGGGCAGCGTATTGTCCAGCGGCGTCTTGATGGCGTCACCTGGCCGCGCCGGCCGCACAATGCGAGGCGTGACAATGATCGCGAGGTCGGTCTCGTTCTTCTGATAGGAGGCGCTGCGGAACAATGCTCCAAGCACCGGCACGTCGCCAAGCCACGGCAATTGATCCTGCGCCGTGGAGCTTACATTCTGCAGCAACCCGCCGATCACGAAGCTCTGGCCGTCCCGCAACTCTACCGTCGTGCTGGCACGCCGGACAATCAGTGCCGGGACGCTGATGCCATTGCCGACGCTGACCGTGTGGCTGGGATCGAACTGGCTCACCTCCGGCTCGATTTTCATGTTGATGATTCCGTCCCTAAGCACCGTCGGGGTGAAGGCAAGGCCGACGCCATAGCGCTTGTAGTCAACGGTGACAGTGCCCAGCGAACCTGCGACTGGGATCGGATACTCACCGCCAGCAAGGAAGCTCGCGGTGTCGCCAGAAAGGGCGACAAGGTTCGGCTCCGCCAGGCTACGTGCCAGCCCTTTTTGCTCGAGCGCATTGATGAAGGCATCGGCGGTTACGCCGCCGGCGATCATGCGGGCCACGGTCACGCCAAACGGTGCCGCGCCGGAAAGAACACCGGCGGCAACTTCGCCGGCCGACAGAGTTTGACTGTTCGGCGGCGAAGCCAGAGGCAGCCTGGCAGCAGCCTGTCTATCTCCGATGTTCGTGGTCGAATGCGAGCCGAACACGTTCCACTGTACGCCGATCTCGCGACTGGCTTGACGCGACGCTTCGACAAAGCGGACCTCCAGCATTACCTGCTGTGGCGAGTTCACGCTGACGGAGTTGATAACGTCGGGCCCGAACTGGCGTGCGATGGTCATCGCCTGGTCGACCGTCACCGCATCGGGAGCGGTGCCCGACAGCAGTATTTTGCCGTTCACCGTCGAGACCCGTAGGCCCGAATGAGCGAAACGGCGCGTGATCTCCGCCGCCAGCATCGAGGAGTCGTAGGACACCTCGACATCGAAGACGCCGACGAGCTTTTTCCCCTCGCCGTAGACGGTGACGCGCGTGGTTCCGCTCTTCTTGCCGAGAATGGATAGCGAGCGGTCGGTCAGAACGTTGACATCCGCGACTTCCGGATCGCCCACGGTGATATCGGTAAAGCTCGCGTCGGCGTGGACATCGGCGGACTTGCCGATCGATACATTGACCGTCGCGGTCCGCTTCGCTCCGCTGATCTGAACAACGCGCTGAGCTTGCGCCTCGCTGGCGAGCAGCAACGAGCCGGCGACAAGCGTAAGTGCCGTTATCAATGCTCGAAGGCTAAAACGAAGCGAGCTGCCGTCCGAGCGCCGGCGATGTTCGACTGCGGTATCACTATGTTTCTTGTTCACGATGAACTCCCCGTCCCTTATTTGTTTTCCCCGATTTAGCGACGAGCCTGTCGGGGGTAGTCCGCCTCCTCGCCCGCCACGGCCCCCTCGATTGGCACGCTGTACTCCTGCTTGACCGTCCCCCGCGTAACCACGATCTTCTTGGTATCGGTGTCTTTCCCGTCCAGAGTGCCGTTCAGATCGGAAAGCGTAACGCGGCGCGTACTTTCCGCGGTTGTTTCGCCGGCCTTGCGCAGCAACAGCGACAGGCTTCCGACCGAGGAGGCGAGCCACAATCTTTGCGCAGCCGCGGTTGCCACTTCGAGCGTCACCGCCTTGGCTACCGCAGGCTTGTCGGACCGCTCGTCGGCGGATTGGTCGACCGCGAGAACGCGTGCATTTTGCAGAACGACTTCCGTGCTCGCTTCGGTCTTGTCGATTTGGCGCGTCATGACGACGTCGACGCGATCGCCTGGCAGCACGAAGCCGCCCACGCCTTCGACGTCGTTGACCCGGATGGTGACGGCCTTCAGGCCGTCGCCCACGAGGGACGACAAAGTAGCCCGCTGTCCGGCGCCGGTAACTTTCAAGGCAAGAACCGGCTCGTTCTGCTCGATTGCCGAGAGCACCACGCGCTTGCCGCCCGTCAGCAGCTGCGACACGCTGGTGAAAGCGCCGGTCGGCACAGCGTCCTGCGACCACGGAATCTCGCGCAACAGCGGCGCCGTTAGTTCGGTTCCGAAGCGCAACGGCTTGGCGGCGACAACGATGGTGCGCGTGGTAAGGGGCTTGTTTTGCGCCTCGAGGTTTTTCATTCGCATCTCAGCCTGGTTGTTAAGCCAGGACTGCGCGATGAAGACCGCAAGCAGGCCGAACAGAACGGCGAAGGCGGTCATGACGATGGTACTGGCGCGCACGGTGTTGTCCTATTGACGCGATCCAACGTTTCGTTGTTGTGGTAGCCCAGATAGGTTGTTTGAAAGTATTGAACTGTGGGAAGATTAAGCGGTTCTCGATCTATGCTGAAGATTGGCTGAAGCCATATTGTTTATGGCTGGTGTATCCAGTCGAATGAACTATGGAGTAACCTTTACGAAAATTGACGACATCGCATCTAAGCTAGGCCGTTCCTGCCACGATGCAGTAATAATGTGCAGGTGCGGCGGCATGTCGCCGGACCCGACGCGAAGATAACGGTTAAATCCGGGTAGAATAATCGGGTAGCAGTCATGTAAAGATTTCAGTATCCATCGCGTCCAGCCGAGCGGACGCCGATGTGCCGCCGATTTTCCGAATTAGGCGCGTCCCGGCGCCACGAAAGCTGCTTCTTATGACCAAGCCCGCACCGGCTGCTGAATGACAGTGACGCATAACCATATCGACCGTGCGATGGCGCCTGCGCCCCAGGGCGGCCATATCGTGGTGCGGCATCTGACCAAGCGCTACGGCGCCTTGACGGTCTTCGAAGACATCAATCTGGAAATTCGCGAACGCGAGATCGTGTCGCTGGTCGGGCCTTCGGGCTGCGGCAAGACGACGCTGTTACGCTGCATCGACGGCCTTACCCCCGCGGAGGGCGAAGTGACGCTCGATGGCGTCAGGATCACCGACCCGCCGGCGCATATGGCCATGGTCTTTCAGCACTTTGGCCTGTTTCCTTGGAAGACGGTGTACGACAATGTCGCTTATGGCCTGCGCATGTCCGGCGCCAGCAGCGCGGAAATCGCCAAGCGGGTGCCTTATTTTATCAATCTCGTGGGTCTCACCGGTTTCGAGAAGGCGTTTCCCTATCAGATGTCCGGCGGGATGCAGCAGCGTTGCGGGTTCGCGCGCGCGCTTGCCATCGGACCGCGTGTGCTGCTGATGGACGAGCCATTCGCCGCCGTCGATGCGCAGACGCGCGAAATCTTGCAGTTCGAACTGTTGCGCATCTGGGGCGAACAACCGACCACGATGGTCTTCGTCACCCATTCGATTGAGGAGGCGGTGCTGATGGGGCATCGCGTTATCGTATTAAAGGGCCGCCCAAGCCGCGTGCATGAAACAATCGAGGTTGACCTGCCGCATCCCCGCACCCGCGAAACGCTGCGCGAACCGCGCTTCGCAGAACTGCGCGAGCAGGTCTGGGGCACGGTGATGAGTGAGGCGCGCCAAGCCGAGTTTCAGCTCGGCGGCGCATGACGAGGCTGCTGCATTAAAAGAACCAAAACAATAACGATCAAGGGAGAGCAAAGATGAACCGCAAAACAACGATCGGATGTGCGGGCGCGCTGTGGGCCGTCCTCACTGTTTCGATGGCAGCACCAGCCATGGCTCAGGGCAAGAAACTGGTATGGGGCCTACCCGGCATTCCGCCCGTGTTCGGCACCACCCTGGCCTATGTCGCCCAGGACCAAGGCTTCTGGAAGAAACATGGCGTCGAGGTAGAATTGCGAACCTTCGATAGCGGGGCCGCAGCGGCGCGCGCTGCGACTGCTGGCGACATCGACGTTGCTCTGTCGCCGTCGCCGTTGATCGCCAATCAGATTTCCAATGCCGACGCCAACATTGTCGCCATTTACGGCTACCCCAATCCCGACTGGCTGATCGGCTCGATCGATAAGGGTAAAGCTTCGTGCGCGGATCTCGCCAATCAGCCCGTGGGTGTTGATACGGTGGGCGGCGCCCGCTCGCTCGCGCTGAAGGAGATGCTGGTCGGATGCGGCGGCAACATCGACAATGTGCAACAAGTCGCATTGGGCACGAATGTATCGTCGGCCATGATCGCCGGACGTTTGACCTTCGGCGTCTTGCATCTCGACGACGTGCCCGTGATCGAGTCGCAGGGCAAACCGGTCACCACCATCGTCACCATGCAGAAGACCGACCCCAATAGTCACTATCTGCTTACCGTCGCCCCGATCGAAAAACTGAAGCAGAATCGGGGTGCCTATGTGGCTCTCCTCGCCGGCCTCATCGAGGCAGGCCGTTACCTGCAAGATCCCAAGAACGCCGATCACATCGCTGAAGTGGCGGCACCTACCGGGCGCACCAAGGTCGAGGCCGCAGGCGCGCTTAAGCGCTATCTCGAAATGGGCTTCTGGGCGGTCGCGGATGACGGCCTTGATCGCAAGAAGCTCGACACTGTGGTGGCCACGCAGGCGAAGATCGGCGGCATCAAGGAAGGCAAGGAGCCGGTGAAATACGAGCGGCTCGTCGATCAAAGCGTGTGGCGCGACGCCGCGGCGATGACCAAGAAATAAGGGAATATGGCGGGACCAACGGGAGGCGCGGTCGTGCGCCGCGAATTTGTTACCCGGCACGCGCCTTTCGTGCTCAGCCTTCTTGCCGGCATGGCGTTGTGGGAGGTGATCGGGCGTCAGTCCAGCCCCGCCTTCATGGTACCGCTGTCGGTGACGCTGTTGCGGCTGTGGCAACTGCTCGCAAGCGGTCAGCTCGTCGCGCAGTTTCTGAATTCGGCCATGCTATTTATCACCGGCGTCACGCTGGCGATCCTGGTGGGAATGCCGGCAGGCATGCTGCTCGCGCGCGTGCGCAATCTCCGCATCGCCGTCGAGCCCTACATCATGATCCTCTACGCCACACCGATGGTGGCGCTCATTCCTTTCATCCTGTCGATGATGGGCTTCGGCTTCGCGCCGAAGGTGCTCGTCGTTTTTCTCTTCGCGGTATTTCCGGTGCTCTACAACACCATCGAAGGCGCACGCAGCATCAAGCCGGAACTGATCGAAGTGGCTCACTCCTATCGTTCGACCGAGTGGGCGCTGTGGCGTGAAGTCATGGTGCCTTACACTTTGCCGTTTACGATGACCGGCGTACGCCAGGCCATCGGCCGCGGCCTCGTCGGCATGATCGCCGCGGAATTTTTCCTCAGCTCCACGGGGCTGGGGCAGCTCATCATGACCGCCTCTCAGGATTTCGACACGGCTGGCGTCTTTGCCATCATCCTTATCATTGGACTTATCGGCGTCGGGCTCATGCGGGTTGGTTTGTACATCGAAAAACGCTTTGCGCGGTGGCGGGACTAATAATGCAAGACGTGAGTCCTGGGACCTCTGTAGTGGCTGCGCCTGCACTTGGCTTGGCGCCGGTTCATGCATCCAGTGGGCTGGTGCAGCGACTTTTGGCCGGTGCCGCCATCCTGCTTCTTTGGGAAGGGGTGGTGCGAGCCTTCGCGCCGGCTTATGTGGCGAAGCCGAGCGGCATCATCGCGGTATTCCCCAGCGTCATCGCCAGCGCCCCCTTTCTTAATGCCACCGGGGTCACGCTTCTGGCTGTAGCCGAAGGGCTTATCATCGCAGTCGTGTTCGGTACGCTGATCGGTCTTGCCATGGGGCGAAGCATCGTCATCGAGCGGGTGTTGCGTCACTACATCAATGGTTTTTACGCGGTGCCGATGATCGTGGTGTTGCCGCTTCTGACCCTGTGGTTCGGCTATACCGGCGCTGCACGGCTCGCTACCATCGTCTTCGCCGCGTTGTTCTCGATCGTCGTCAATGTCGCCGATGGCGCCAAGTCGGTCTCTCGCGAATATCTCGAGGTCGCCCGCTCGTTCCGCGCTGGCGGCATCCACACGTTGATCGAGATCGTGCTGCCGTCTGCCACTCCCTACTTCTTGGCCGGGCTACGACTTGCCGCCGGGCGCGCGCTGATCGGCGCGGTGGTTGCCGAATTTTTTACTGCCATCGGCGGACTTGGCTATTTCATTCTCTACAATTCGCGTACTTTCCATCATAATGAGGCCTTCGTCGGCGTGCTGTTGCTCGCCGCTTTCGGCGTCGGCTTTGAATTGTTGGTGAAT
>JAXDOS010000218.1:0-3742 GCA_034668785.1 Alphaproteobacteria bacterium | reverse complement strand
CTCAACAAGCCGGGCTCGGAAAAGGAAACTTGGCATATCGAACTCGATCTCACGGATACCGGCCTCAATTATGCAGTCGGTGATTCCCTCGGCATTTTTCCAGTCAACGACGGCGCTCTGCTTGATGCGGTAGTCAAGGCGCTCGACGCGCCACCGGATTTTCCGATCGGCGGACGGACTTTGCGCGAGGTGCTGCGCGACGGGGTTTCCTTGAGCCCGGCGCCCGACATGCTGTTCCAGTTGATCTCCTACATCACCGGCGGTGAGCGCCGGCAAAAGGCCAAAGCGCTCGCGGCGGGCCAAGACCCGGACGGCGACGCTGCGACCCTCGATGTCCTTGCGGCGCTGGAAAAATTCCCCGGCATCCGTCCCGATCCGGAGGCGCTGATCGAATCGCTCGATCCGTTGCAGCCGCGCGTCTACTCGATCTCCTCCTCGCCCAAGGCCGACCCCAGCCGGGTGGCGTTGACCGTCGACAGCGTGCGCTACCGAGTCGATAGCCGCACCCGGCTTGGCGTGGCTTCCACTTTCCTTGCCGGCCGCATCGCGCCGGGCGAGAAAGTCAGGGTTTATCTGCAAAAAGCCCAGCATTTCGCGCTTCCCGCCGATCCGTCCGTGCCCATCATCATGATCGGCCCCGGCACCGGCATCGCGCCGTTCCGCGCTTTTTTGCACGAGCGCATGGCGGCGAAAGCAACAGGTCGCAATTGGTTGTTCTTCGGTCACCAGCGGAGCAACTATGATTTCTTCTACGAAGACGAACTCACGGCCATGAAGGCGGCGCGCGTCTTGACGCGGCTCACGCTCGCCTGGTCGCGCGACGGAGATCAGAAAATCTATGTGCAGGATCGCATGCGCGAGGTTGGCCGCGATCTCTGGGCCTGGCTCGCTGAAGGCGCGCACGTTTATGTCTGCGGCGATGCCAAACGCATGGCCAAGGACGTGGAGCGCGCGCTGATCGATGTTGTCGCCACCTTCGGCATGCGCTCGGCCAATGAAGCGGTGAGCTTCGTCGCCGATCTGAAGAAAACGGGCCGCTATCAGCAAGACGTCTATTGAGGCGTCACATGAACGTATCCGTGCAGCCGCCGCCCGCCATTCGCACGACATGCCCGTACTGCGGCGTCGGTTGCGGGTTGCTGGCGCAGCCTGACGGATGCGGCGACGCGGCGGTTACCGCCGATCCCACACACCCGGCGAATTTCGGCAAGCTATGCTCGAAGGGCTCGGCACTGGGCGAGACGCTCGACCTGGACGGACGGGTGCTGCATCCAATGCTGCGGCAAACGAACGGCACGCTCGCGCGTATCGGCTGGGATACGGCGCTCGAAACGGTAGCGGATGGATTTCGCCGCATCATCGAGCGCGACGGGCCCAACGCCGTTGCCTTTTATCTGTCCGGTCAATTGCTGACCGAAGACTATTACGTCGCCAACAAGTTGATGAAGGGTTTTCTCGGCTCACCCAACGTCGACACCAATTCGCGGCTGTGCATGGCTTCCTCCGTCGCCGGCCACCGCCGCGCCTTCGGTGCCGACACCGTGCCGGGCGTCTACGCCGATCTCGATGAGGCGGACCTGATCATCCTGGTCGGGTCGAATGCGGCTTGGTGCCATCCGGTGCTGTTCCAGCGCATGCTGCGCAACAAGACGGAACGCGGCGCGCGCATCGTCGTGGTCGATCCGCGGCGGACGATGACAGCCGACGACGCCGATCTGTTTCTGCCGATCGCGCCGGGTGCCGATACCGCTCTGTTCTGCGGCCTGCTCGTGCATCTCGCGGAAACTGATGCGCTGGATGCGGCCTATATCAATACGCATACATCCGGTTTTGCCCCCGCCCTTGCCCGCGCCCGCGACACCGCGCCCGATGTCGCCGCCACCGCCGCGGCGACCGGCCTGCAAGAAGCCGATGTCGTCCGCTTCTTTGAACTATTCCGAACGACATCCCGCACGGTCACCTGCTTCTCTCAGGGCGTCAATCAATCGGCGCAGGGCACCGACAAGGTCAACGCCATTATCAATTGTCATCTCGCCACTGGGCGCATCGGCAAGCCCGGCATGGGGCCGTTCTCGCTCACCGGCCAGCCGAACGCCATGGGCGGGCGCGAGGTTGGTGGGCTTGCCAACCAGCTTGCCGCGCATATGGGGTTCACGCCGCCGGACATTGATCGGGTTCGCCGCTTCTGGAATGCGCCGCGCATGGCCGAGCGGGAGGGGCTCAAGGCCGTGCCGATGTTCGAGGCGATTGCGCGCGGCGAGATCAAGGCGCTGTGGGTGATGGCGACCAATCCGGCGGTGTCGCTGCCGCGCGCCGGTGCCGTTCGCGAGGCGCTGAAGAAGCTCGAGCTGTTCGTGGTGTCGGAGAACGTGGTGTCGAACGACACCGTGAACGCGGGCGCGCATGTGCTGCTGCCGGCCGCGGCCTGGGGCGAGAAGGACGGCACCGTCACCAACTCCGAGCGCTGCATCTCACGCCAGCGCGCCTTCCTGCCGGCGCCGGGAGAGGCCAAGCCCGATTGGCAGATCGTGTCGGAGGTCGCGCGCCGCATCGGCTTCGGCGAGGCTTTCGCCTACGGCTCGGTCGCGGATGTTTTTCGCGAGCACGCGGCGCTGTCGTGTTTTGAGAATGATGGCACGCGTGATTTCGATCTCGGTGGACTTGCAAAAATATCCGATGCGGAATTCGATGCGCTCGAGCCGGTGCAATGGCCGGTCAACCGTCACCCTGAGGCGCGAGCGCAGCGAGCCTCGAAGGATGGCGGGCAGAAACGCTTCTTCGCCAACGGCGGATTCTTCACGCCCGACCGCAAGGCGCGCTTCATCGCGGTCGAACCGCCGGCCTTGAAGGAAGACACATCCGCCGCATTCCCGTTGCGCCTCAACACTGGGCGGATTCGCGATCAATGGCACACCATGACGCGCACGGGTAAAAGCGCGCGGCTTGCCACGCATCTTTCCGAGCCTTTCGTCGAAGTGCATCCGCAAGACGCAAGTGCAGCGAACCTGACCGACGGCGGCTTTGCGCAAATCTCGACCCCGCACGGCGCTGTCATCGTGAAGGTCGTCGTCAGCGAAAACCAGCGGCCCGGCTCGCTATTCATGCCGATTCATTGGAGTGGCGAGACCGCGTCCTGCGCTCGGGTAGGCGACTTGATTTCACCGCAAGTCGATCCGCATTCCGGGCAGCCGGAATCCAAAGCTACGCCAGCCGCCATTGCGGCGGTTTTATTCTCTCTGCACGGCTTCGCGCGCGCGCGTCATTCTCTCATGCTGCCCGAGGGTACCTGGTGGGCGCGTGTCGCGGTTGCCGAAGGATCGGAATATCGGCTAGCAACCAGCCATGGGCCGATGATCTGGCACGACTTCGCCTATGGTTCGCTTGGAGGCGACGCGCGGATTGCCGAACAAGTCGATGGCCGCAGCTACCGTGCCGCTGCTTTTGTTGATGGCGAAGTCGAGGGTTATCTTTGCATCGGCCCGGCTGACGCGCCGCCGCAATGGAATGTGGCGCTTTTCTCTGCTGCTGATGTGGCGGACGGGGAGCCGCTGCAAGCGCGGGCGTTAAAGGAATATGAGGATTATGCTGGTGAAACGGAGCCGGTCATCTGCGCCTGTTTCCAGGTCGGCGTCGAAACCGTCCGCAAAGCGGTCGTCAGCGGTGTGGTGCGCACCGTCGAAGAGATTGGCTACACGCTGCGGGCCGGCACCAACTGCGGATCGTGCCTGCCGGAATTGAAGAG
>JAXDOS010000217.1:0-2828 GCA_034668785.1 Alphaproteobacteria bacterium | reverse complement strand
GAACGCATTGCGGCTTCGGCTGAAGACACCGCCAAAGGCGCCGTTCAGGGCGTCATTCCGGCAGCCGAAGCAGTTCGCAAGGCGAACCCTTTGCAGCAGCGGGCGCGAACGGCGGACGTATCACAAGTGCCCGTGCCGCAGCGAGATTCCCTAATAGCGACGAGTCCTGGTGGTTCACCGGCAACGCGATCAGCGTGCCGTCTTCGCGCTCTTCGAGGCGGGCGCGAAGATAGTCTTCGCGCTGGTCGTTGGCGGCGAGATCGCGGCCCAGCTCGGCGCTTTCGCGCACATGATGGATGGTGTCGCACCCCGATAATGCACGAATCAACGGCACCAGAAACAGGAAGCCGCAGACATAGGAGGAGACGGGATTGCCGGGCAGGCCGATCACCCGCATCGCGCCCAGTCTGCCGTGCATCATCGGCTTGCCGGGCCGCATCGCGATACGCCAGAACGCCATGGCCGTCCCCTCGGCCTCCAGCGACCGCTTGACGAGGTCATGGTCGCCGACCGAGGCGCCGCCCATGGTGATCAGGATGTCTGCATCCGCCTCGCGCGCCCGGCGGATGCCTTGCGCGGTGGCGGCGACGGTGTCGGCGGCGATGCCGAGATCGATGACCTCGGCGCCCTCGGCGCGCGCCAGCGCCCGCAAGCCGTAGCCGTTGGAATAGACGATCTGGCCGGGACCGGGGGTTACGCCGGGCATCACCAGCTCGTCGCCGGTGCCGAGGACGGCGACTTTCGGGCGGCGGCGCACCGCAAGCTCCGGATGGTTCATGCCGGCGGCGAGCGACAGGTCGCGGTCGGTGAGGCGGCGCCCGCGTGTGAGCAGCACATCGCCCTCGCGGAAATCGACGCCGGCGGGCCGGATATGCCGCCCCGCAACGGCGGCTTCCGTGATGGTGATGTGATCGCCGTCGACGCTTGTGTCTTCCTGGATGATGACGGCATCGGCGCCGTCAGGGATCACGCCGCCGGTGAAGATCCGCACCGCTTCGCCCTTGCCCACCTTGCACTCGAACGGGCGGCCGGCGGCGACCTCGCCGATCACCTTCAGCCGTGCGCTAAGATCGGCGGCATCCGCCGCGCGCACCGCAGAGCCGTCCATCGCCGACAGCGCCTGCGGCGGTTGTGTGCGCCGCGCGGCGCCGTCGCGCGCGAGTATACGATGATGCGCGGCATCGAGTGCCACGGCTTCTTCGGGCAACGGTTCGGCGCCGGCAAGGATCGCAGCAAGCGCATCGGCGACGGGCATCAAGGCCACGGGCAGACCTCCTATATTTCGAGTGCGGTCAGTGCCCGTGCCACGTCATCCATCGATGTCACGTGGATGGCACAAAGGCCGCGCGCCCGCGCACCTTCGATATTGGCGGCCGAGTCGTCGAAAAACAGGATCCGCGACGCCGGCACGCCGATCGCTTTTACCACGTGATCATAGGCTTCCGCCTCGGGTTTGCGCAAACCGATGCTGGAGGACAAAAATATCTCGCGGAAATGGCCGAGCACGCCGGCATAGGCCTGCGAAAAATGCGCGACATGGGCCGGATTGGTGTTGGAAAACGCATACAGCGGCAGGCGCTGTGCTGCGCCGGCCAGCAACGGCGCAATCCCCGGCATCTCGCCGGTGAAGATCGCGTTCCAGCCTTCCAGGAACTGCGCATCCGTGAGGCCGATGCCGAGAGATTGGCGCAGGCCCGCAAAGAACGCCGCGTCGTCGATCCGGCCGGTCTCGTGATGCTTGAAACTGTCGTCGACGACAAAACGCCGGGCGAGGTCGGAGGGTGCGCAGCCGGCGTGCCCCGCCCAGTTCGCCATCACGGAATCGAAATTGATATCGAGCACGACACGGCCGAGGTCGAACAGCAAGGCGTCGACGGAGGAGGGGGGCGGCAAATTCATGGCAACCGTTTACAAAACTGGACCGGGCTGAGCAACGGCCCCCGGGATTCGCTTCGAAGCCCAATCCGCCGCTTAAGCCCGTGCGCGAGCTGTGCTAAGGCTGTCGCCTGTTTCAGGGAGTAGTCGCATGCAAGCTGTTGGCAAAGTTATGGGCGCCATCGCCGTGATCGGGCTATTGACGGGATCTGCCTTGGCCCAAAAGGGCCCCGCCAAATATGGCGAGGAGGACAAGCCCAAGACGCCTGCGGAAATCGCGGCCGAGAAGGACGCCGAGCGGGCCTACCGGAGATCACTCGGCAACATACCGGAACAACAGAAGACAGACCCCTGGGGGACGGTGCGCAGCGACAGCGCGCCGCCGAAAGCAGCCGCCAAGGCGCCGCCGGCCAAGCCGAAGGCCAAATCCGCCGAGGGCGCCGCAAAGCAATAAGAAGACACTTCCCGGCACCGTGCCGGGACAATGATGTCCGGATGCGAGGAAGCTACATGACGGAAACGCTGCTGTTTTCCCCGATGACGATCCGCGGCGTGACGCTGAAGAATCGCATCGTGGTGCCGCCAATGCATCAATATTCGGCGCTGAAGGGCTTCCCGACCGACTGGCATTTGATGAATGCCGGCAAGTTCGCGGCGGGCGGCGCGGGCCTGGTGGTGGTGGAGTCGACCAAGGTCGAGCGGCGCGGCTGCGGCACGCTCGGCGATCTCGGCATCTGGGACGACAAGTTCGTCGAGCCGCTGGGGCGGCTTGTCAAATTCATCAAGCAGCAAAATGCGGTCGCCGGCATTCAGCTCGGTCATTCCGGCCGCAAGGCGCGCGCGAGAAGGCCGTGGGAGGGCGACGGGCCATTGCCGCGAACGCCTGAGATCGACGATTGGGAGGCGTGGACGCCGGTGGCGCCAAGCGCGATTGCGCACAGCGAAAAATGGCC
>JAXDOS010000216.1:0-4047 GCA_034668785.1 Alphaproteobacteria bacterium | reverse complement strand
ACGCATCGGAAAGCGTGGCGGAGGTTTTCGTGCTGCCGTCTTGTTTGAGCTGCAACCTGTCGAATTTGATGCGATCGTCGTAGTTCGGATCGGGCTCCGGCAGCATATTATTGGCGATGCCGCCCATTCGGGTCCAAATCGACAGGAGGTCGTTCCAGCCGGTTGCGAGCAGGTGAACCTCGTATGTCATTTCGATTTGCCGCGGCAGTGTGGTGGCAAGCGCAATTAGCAATTCCGTGTCGTCGGCATTCTGCGTAGCGACATAGACCATCGTCGCAAACACCACCGCGAGACCGATGATGCCGCTCGCCGTGCTCAAGCCTTCGCGCGCCAGGATGGCCCTGATCTGCGACTGAAGACCGGCGCGAACACGGCGCTTAAAGATTCCAAACCACAGGCCCAAATTGTAACGGTTGCCGCTGAAGATATTGTCCCAAGCGGTGTAACCGTGCGCGGTGATGCGGTTGACCATGCGCTGGTTCTCGAGATAAGCGCGGGATACGGGATTTTGCAGCAGCCATTGCATCAGCAACAACACCACAAAAACCGACGCATAGGCGAAAGGCAGGCTTGCATCGATTTCCGCGCCCAACACGATCGAATTGAAAACAAGCCCAAGGAAGAGCTTGAGCGCGAACTCCAGTTCGGCAAGCAACGTGAATATCGTGTGAAAGGTTTCGCTGGTTAAGAACGGCTCGACATTTTCCCGGGTCGGCTTGTCATTCAGTAGCTTTACCTTGCCGCGGTTTTCGCGCGCGAAGCGCAGCATGTAGAGGCCGAAGGCGCGGCTACCGGCGCGTTCCAGGAAGATCCAACTGATGGTGCCAAGAACATACGAGGCAGACTGCGCGCCGAATATCCACAACAGATCGGCGATGAGGAATTCGTCGTTGGCGACATGGCGTCCAGCATTGATAACGAGCCAAGTGGTGGCAGCTATGAGTAGTGCCTCCACCACCATGAAAGTCATCATGATGAAAAAAGGCGGCGACAGCAGCAATTTCGCCAATTGCCAGCGCGTAAAGATCTTGATGCTCATGTGAGTTTCCACAAATTAGAAGCATCCGTGTATGGGCATCGAAGCTTGCCATAATGCTGTCGGTAGCGCGCCTGGGGATTAGTCGCGCATAGAGACGTGACGTCGACGGACGATACCGGCTTCAAAGGTCACTTTCGTTGGTTGATTAAATAGGCCTGGGGTATTCGTCCCCTCGACGTTTCCCCTTAGCCCCCTGCTGCGTCGGCGCCGCTAGTTTAGAGCGGTTGCCGTTCCGGCGAAAGCGGCGGCGCTGTCGAGGACTCCAAATAAAAACGGCCGGACATAGGTCCGGCCGTTTTGTGAACTGCGATCCTATTCAGGATCACATTGTCACTTACTTCTTCATGCTCTTCTTTTTCGGGGCTTTCTTCTTGGCAGCCATGTGACGTCTCCTGAGTTGGTTTCATCGGCGCGGGTCAGAAATGTTGGGCGCCTAAACCCGTCATCTCCTAGCCTGCTACCGGCCATCATTCATGCACAATCCCGAAACCGCTGCAACCTATTTTTCTGAGAAAACATAGAGATTTCCGTAACTTAACAGACGTTCAGCTTACCATTAACCTATATTCAGCTACCTGAACATCCGTTCAGGTAGGGGGGTTGGCTAGGACATCTGAACCTCTGCCCCTAGCGGGCGTTATCCCCATACACAAATCGACGCGGTTAACCGGGACTTGCGAGGCTGACGAAATTTGTCGCCAGCCGGAAAGAGACTTGTTCATCGCGGAAGCAAACTTGGGAACAGACAAAGCGCAAACTTAATCAAATGCCATATCCCTGCGGGATATTTTGCCGCGAATGACGTTGCAAGGATCGCGAATGACGTTGCAAGGATGATGAAGAAGGATGAAGAGCATGTTCAAATTTCTTGCTCGCGAAATTACGCCCCCAGCCGCCCTTATCGGCACGCTTGGAGCCGCCACTTTAGCGCTGCTGCTTTTCACATCCCCTGCGCACGCGACAAGCTTGCAGCAACTGCAGCAGCTTGCGGACGAGGCCGCGTTAGTCGGCGTAAACACGCTTGGGACGAGCGAAGCCCGGGCGGCCGCGGACAAGGGACAAGACGCTGTCACAGCTACCAAACAAATGATCGGCAATGTTCCGGGCGTTCAGGGGCAAATCACAGCGTCAATCGCCAACCTCACGGTCACCGTCAAGCTCTCCATGATCCAGCCATCGGCCATGAGTTATATCGGGCAGAAACCGAAGATGCTTGAGGTTGCCAGCACCGCCCGCTATGCGCCCGCGGATCAGCCGTCGCAGTGGGCCTGGGCGTCGCGGCAGCGTTTCGCGGTGGGACGAGCGGCCGTTGTTGTTGGCTCAACCTGCTCGCACGACTGCGGAACGGAACGCCTGCGTTAGGCGGCGCGTCGCCGCGCGGGCCCTATTGCTTCATTGCTTCTTGCCGGCGAAAATTCCCGAGGCTAGGTAATCTCCGGCGGTATTGGTCACCGCCACGCCGCCGCCCATTTCGCCCACGGGGCTGCTTATTCCCCGGAAGAACGACCCATTCATGGTCATTGTCCGCGACAGCGTGCCCGTCAGGACGCCGCTGAAATCGCGGCGGTCTGAATTCAATGACAAAGAGCCTGAATAAGTTGCGCCATCAAAGGGATCGGTCGAAGTTCCCACCGAAACCGTCAGTTGGTTGGTCGCCGCGCCAAAATTCACGGTATTGGTGAAATTACCACCGGTAATGTATTCGTTGCCGGCATTGCGGACATTGGCAATCACGTGCCCAGAATAAGTCGCCGTGCCGCTGGCGGGTACATCGCTCGCCGAAGGCGGGCGCTGCCCGGCGACCCATAGCATCATGTGTCCGCGATCGGTGATGACATTGCCTGAGACAGTGCGGGAATCGTCCATCGACCAGAAGCCCCAGCGGGTATAGTCGCATTGGCAAATAGTTGTAGACGATCCGCCCACGCCAGTAGCGATGGCCTGTGCAAGATCGCCTTTAATGTTGACCATCGCTCCGTAAGAGCTATCGAGGGCAACGCCATTCACAGTCGAGACCGGATCCGTATTTCCTGAAGGGCCTGTCCGCGCATCTCGCGCCGCGAAAGTATCGTAGTCCAGATAGGCGCTCCGCGCGCGATCCGCGGGATCCAGCGATCCGAATTGATATTGCGCAGTGCTCAGCGACGTGGCGCCGATGCTTGATGCTCTGTTAGAAACGTTGAAGTTTGCCTGCATACGCGAGTCCGACGGATCAAGCTGTATGACGACGTCGCTCGGCGAATGCGTCGCGTTGCCGATAATAAAACTTTGGGCCGTACCGGTCGTCGGGTTCGATCGCATGATGCCGCCGACATAACCGGTCAGCGGAGCGCCGCTGGCGACGGTCTGCGTCGGCCTGGTGCTTCCGAGCCCGGAGGGCGTCGGGATTTTCTGCTCGATTTGCGTGTAGGTGTAATCTTGCGCCGCGGCTCCACCACCAAGAAAAAAGCGTGGTGGATTGGTATTGTCATATTGCTTGGTGGCGTTATCGTAATTGACGCCTGTAATGGTCGCGCTGGTCGGCAGGAAATCGCTGTCGACGGATACATTCCCCGGCGCCGACGAAAGCGGTCCACTAGCGCGGCCCATGGTCAAGTTTGCCGCGCCTCGTCTTGTGCCGACGAAGCCCCCGCTTTGCACCAGCCCGCCGTTACCGTCGTCGAGGAAAGCGCCAGTGGCGACGAAGAACCAGGATGATTGGCTCGTTCCCGTACCGGTGATGTTCAGGCCGAACTGCAAAAACCGGGCAGCCGCGGGAGTCCCCGTGGAAGCTGGTCGATATCCCAATACCGGAGAGATGAAGAAATTGGTGGCCGGATCGGCAAAGGACTTCGGCAGATAAGGCGCGGCTGATGTCGAATTGGTTGTGCTGTCGCCGCAGCACGTCGTCATGCTTAGCGCGAAAGGTAACGCGCTGAAGTTCGCCGGTGGCGGTGGTGGCGGCGGAGGAGGCGGCGGCGGTGGTGGCGGCGGAGGAGGAGGCGGCGGCGGTGGTGGCGGCGGTGGCG
>JAXDOS010000215.1:0-44132 GCA_034668785.1 Alphaproteobacteria bacterium | reverse complement strand
GAACCAAAAGGCACGTTCCCACGTGTTACTCACCCGTCTGCCGCTCCCCTTGCGGGGCGCTCGACTTGCATGTGTTAAGCCTGCCGCCAGCGTTCGCTCTGAGCCAGGATCAAACTCTCAAGTTGGATGAGATCTTGAACCGGCTAGTCACAACGTTTTGACGAGGTCCACCCACTGATCGATCACTCGATCAGCGATGTACCTTGAAAACGTGTACCGCCGAAGTCTCGTCCGACCGCCCTTTTTGAAGGATTGCTCCCTCGCGAAGAGACGGTCCGCAGGACTCCGCCGTCCACGTTTCTCTTTCTTCTGATTCACATTTCAAACAGCCCGGGACCGATGAAAGTCCCCTCCCCACCGGGGAGCCGTCGAAGCAAGGCATCCGACAAGGCCGGATGCCTTTTCCACGAAGTGTTCAGTGTGGAGCTTCAGAGGCGCGCCATCGCGCCGAGACGGCAGCGCGCCGAAGTCCGGTATATAGTCGCCACTGGGTCGGATTGTCAACAGTCTTTGGGGGATCAATTGACCGCCACAGACCAGCATCTGAGCCGGTTTCGCGCGGACCTTGGGAGTGGTTGCGCGATGCCTTGCGCATCAGCGCATCGGACTTCCGTGATATGGTAGCTGCCGGACGAGTTGCAACACTTTGCCTAGTAAAAACGAACGCATGCGGCGCATTGCGCTCATAGCTAACCTTGGTTTTCCCGCGGCTCCCACAGAGGGCCCTGCCGATCGCCGCGCCGCACTCCAGCCACATTCCTCAGCCGTTCTTCGACGTCGGATGATTGCATCGGCGTGCCCGCCAACGCTTCGTAACCAGTGCAGCAGCGCCCGTCGGACTGGTCATTGACGGGCCGAGGGCATCACGGCATCGTTAGCGTGATTTCCGGGCAGTTCGGGACTGCAAGATCCACAACGGGCAGCGCAGGGGGGACGTCGGTTTTGGATCACGACAGGCTGCGCAATTCATACCGTTTGAGAAGCGAGCCTGATCCCATCGATCTTGGCAATGAACCGCCGCTTTCCGTTGACGGAGAGAATAGCGGCCTCGTTGATCGCCGCCGAGTTTCGGTACAGTGGTTTAGCGGCACCATCCTGACTGGTTTTTGCGGCGCTGCCCTCATGGGTGGCGCCGTTTTCGCATCGCTCGACGGCGAAACCAATTTCGCCACCGTACCCGAACGCGTTGAGATGGCGCTCCGGGGCGCCGTCGGCAGCATCGGCGACCGGCTTTCCGGCGTGCGCAAGAGTGACAAACTTCCAGCAGCGGTCGAGCCAAATGTCGTCCGCCAGGTCATTCGCGTTTCCACCACAAGCCGCGCCGGCAATCGCGAAGTTGTTCGCGTGCGGCCGTTCATCCGCGTAGCCGGCAATCTGTCGCTTTCGGTATCGGAGCTTTCGGCCAACATCCCGCCGTTCAATCCGCAACGGATGCTCGCCGAAACCGGTTCCGACGATGCGACGGCCAATGCGACGCCCGCGGCGGAGCCGGATGCGGAAGTATCCTTCGTCACCCGCGATCTTGGTCCGATACTGCCCCGGGCAAAAATCGCGGTGGCGCTGCCGTTAGACGATGTCCTCGCGCGCGTTCGCGAGGCCGCCAATTGGACCGGCGCGCGTCCGCGCACCACCGTTGCCGGCATCGATCCTACTTACAAGCTTGCTTATGCGACCGAAGGCGACACCGATCCCTATGCCGGCTTCGAGGCACGTATTGTTCCCGAAAATATCACGCTGCTTCCCAAGACCACGAAGCAAACAACCGGCGGCAACGCCTGGAACGAACGCGTAATCGTGGTGAAAAAAGGCGAGACAACGAGTTCGATCCTGCGCGATCTGGAAGCCAAGCCGGAAGAAATAAAGGCCATCATCGCGGCGCTCGGTCCGCGCGGCCGTGACGGGGCCCTCAAGGAAGGTCAAAAGTTGCGTATCTTGCTTTCGCCGGTGCCGGGTGGACAGCGGGTGCAGCCGATCCGTGTCGTTGTAGCAAATGACAACACGATTGAAGCTGTCGTCGCGCTGTCAGACCTGGGCAAATATGTCGCCGTCGATGCGCGCAACATGGACACGGAAGTCGCAGAGGCGACGGAAGACGAGGAAGACGACGGCAGCGGTGTGCGGCTCTATCAGAGCATTTATGAAACCGCATTACGCAATCAGTTGCCGCGCTCGGTTATCGAGGATTTGATCCGCCTCTATTCTTATGACGTCGATTTCCAACGCAAGGTCCAGCCCGGGGATTCCTTCGAGGTACTATTCGCCGGCGAGGAAGAGACACCCGGCGCCGAGGGCAAGGCGGATGTGATGTTCGCCTCACTCACAGTGAGCGGTGAAGCGAAGAAATTCTACCGCTTCCAGACGCCCGATGATGGCGTCGTCGACTATTATGACGAAACCGGAAAAAGCGCGAAGAAATTCCTCGTCCGTAAGCCGGTCATGGCCGGCATCATGCGCTCCGGTTTCGGCTTCCGCCGCCATCCCATCCTCGGCGTCGCCAAAATGCACACAGGCGTCGATTGGTCGGGGCCCACGGGTACGCCGATCTACGCTTCCGGCAACGGCACGATCGAAAAGGCCGGCTGGGAATCGGGTTATGGAAAATACGTGCGCATGCGCCACGCCAACGGCTACGAGACAGCCTATGGGCACATGACCGCCTTTGCCCGCGGCATCGAGCCCGGCGTCCGCGTTCGCCAGGGCCAGATCATCGGCTTTGTCGGCTCGACCGGCTTATCCACCGGCGCGCATCTGCATTACGAAATCCTGGTGAACGGGCGCTTTGTCGATCCGATGCGGATCAAATTGCCACGCGGGCGCGTGTTGGATGGTCCCGTGCTTGGCAATTTCGAGCAGGAACGTGACCGGCTCGACACCATGATGACCCGCCCGTCGTCGCGCGTGGCGCAAACGAACCAGTCCCCCACCCGCCAGCCCTGAACCAAATTATTCCACCGGCGTAATCGGTGTTCGGTTAAGCAGACCGGATTGCCAGCTCGTCTATTGATTGTTTAATATTTTAAGATCGGGCTGAGCCTTGCTTGCCTCCGCCAGTCGCGCCACCAATTCCTTAGGCGTCGAGAACACCCGCTCGAAGATTTTGTGCATTTCCTCGCCGGTCATGGAATTCACTTCCAATTGCTGCCTTTCGGCATCGGCGATCAGTTCCTTATCCTTCATAGTTTCGTCGAAGGCACGGCGGAGCGCATTGACGCGATCGGCCGGAACGCCCTGGGCAACGAAATAGGGGCGGCCAAGCTCGAAGGCGGTGAACTGCAGTTCGAGTATTTTTTTCTGATCGGCGGTTTCGGCAAGGTCTGTCACCAGCGGCACGTTTGGAATGTCGGGATGCTTTCGCAGTCCCATCTGGAACAGAATGTTCATGTCCCCGCTCTCGACCCATTCCTTGAGGTAGGGCTTGAGACTGGTCCACGAAAACGTGCCGCGGCCTCCGACCTCATCGCGCTGCATGGCGAGATTCATCTCGCTGCCGCCCGGATAGCCGGCGATCACCTTGAATTTCAAACCGAGAATGTTGCGCAACACATAGGGCACCACGACGCTTTCGGTACCGATGCCCGAGCCGGCAACAACCAGCTCGCGGGTTTTCAGGTCTTGCCATTTCTTCACCCCGGAAGCGCGCGTCGCGATGGCGACGCTGGTGTCGGAGTTGGCGCTGCCGATCCACTCGAGTTTGAGCGGGTCGAACTTGGCGTTTGAGGCGTCGCCGAGCAGTGGCTCGAAGGGAACGCCGCGCTGTGGCGCGCCGATATGCAGGCCGTCCTTAGGGGGAACATTGGCGACGAAGTTGGTCATGACCAAACCGCCGGCGCCGGGCATATTCTTGACGATCACGGTCGGATTACCGGGAATGTATTTGCCGAGATGTTTGGCGACGAGGCGAGCGTTGAGGTCATAGCCGCCGCCGGGCGACAGCCCGACATAAACGCTCACGACCTTACCCTTGAAGAATTCCGCGGGCGTTTGGGCGAAGGCAGGGCCCGTCGCCGCCACGAAACCTGCCGCCAAGATCGTGAATATGCGTTTGCTGCAAATATGCATGTTGGCTCCCTTCGCTGAAAGGTAGCCGCAACTAAGGCCGGTTACCAAGCCTGCATAATGCCGCGGCAGTGGTTACCTGTCACTGCAAAATGCAGAATGACGCCATCGCATCATGCCGCCGCGGCGGCGATTTCGCCGTTGAAGGTGAGCCCTTTCTTGCCCGCGGAAATGACGACTTTGTCGCCGTCCTTGAGGTGTCCTGACAAGATCATCTCGGCAAGCGGGTCCTGAACGTATTTCTGAATCACGCGCTTGAGCGGACGCGCGCCATAGGCCGGATCCCAGCCCTTGTCGGCGAGCCAATCGCGCGCCGAAGGTTCCAGAACCACGCTGATCTTGCGATCCTCCAGCAGCTTGGCGAGCCGCTGCATCTGGATGTCGACGATGCGGCCCATCTCGCTCTTCTTCAGGCGATGGAACAGAATGATCTCGTCGACGCGGTTGAGGAATTCCGGCCGGAAGCTCGCGCGCACCACCACCATCACCTGCTCACGTACCGCTTCCGTGTCCTCGCCTTCCGGCTGGTCGACAAGGAATTGCGAGCCGAGATTCGAGGTCATCACGATCAGCGTATTGCGGAAATCCACCGTATGGCCCTGGCCGTCGGTCAAGCGTCCGTCGTCGAGCACCTGCAACAATATGTTGAAGACGTCCGGATGCGCCTTTTCGATCTCGTCAAATAAAATGACTTGGTAGGGTCGGCGCCGCACTGCCTCGGTAAGCGCCCCGCCTTCGTCATAGCCGACATAGCCCGGCGGCGCGCCGATCAGCCGCGCGACCGAATGCTTCTCCATGTATTCCGACATGTCGATGCGCAGCAGCGCCTGCTCGTCGTCGAAGAGATATTCCGCCAGCGCCTTGGTCAATTCGGTCTTGCCGACGCCGGTGGGGCCCAAAAACATGAAGGAGCCTATCGGGCGGTTCGGGTCTTGCAGGCCGGCGCGGGCCCGGCGCACCGCGGTGGCGACCGCCTTCACCGCTTCCTCCTGGCCGACGACGCGCCTGCCGATCTCCTCCTCCATGCGCAGAAGCTTTTCTTTCTCGCCTTCCAGCATGCGGTCGACGGGAACGCCGGTCCAGCGTGAGACCACCTGTGCGATGTGGTCGGCGGTCACGGCCTCTTCCATCATGCCGCCCTTGCCTTCGGCGGCCTCGACGTCCTTGAGCTTCTTTTCCAGTTCGGGAATGCGCCCGTAAGCCAACTCGCCGGCGCGCTGATACTCGCCGCGGCGCTGGGCATTGGCCAATTCGGTGCGCGCCTGTTCCAGCTCGGCCTTCAGCTTCTGCGCGCTCGACAGCTTTTCCTTTTCTGACTTCCAGCGCGCGGTGATGTCGGCTGACTGTTTTTCCAGCGCCGTCAGTTCACTCTCCAGCCGTTTCAGCCGATCCTTGGAGCCCGGATCGGATTCTTTCTTCAGGGCCTCCTGCTCGATCTTCAGCCGGATGATCTCGCGGTCGATGCTGTCGAGCTCCTCCGGCTTGGAATCGACTTGCATCTTCAGCCGCGCCGCCGCCTCGTCGATCAGGTCGATCGCCTTGTCGGGCAGAAAACGGTCACTGATGTAACGGTGAGACAGTGTCGCCGCGGCGACGATAGCAGAATCGGTAATGCGGACGCCGTGATGCTGCTCGTATTTGTCCTTCAAGCCGCGCAGGATCGAGATCGTGTCCTCGACGGTCGGCTCGTTGACGAAGATCGGCTGGAAGCGCCGCGCCAGGGCGGCATCCTTCTCCACATGCTTTTTGTATTCGTCGAGCGTCGTCGCGCCGATGCAGTGTAATTCGCCGCGCGCCAGCGCCGGCTTGAGCAAGTTGGACGCATCCATCGCGCCGTCGGCTTTTCCGGCGCCGATCAGCGTATGCATTTCATCGATAAAGAGGATGATGCCGCCCTCGGCGCCGATCACCTCTTGCAGCACGGCCTTCAGCCGCTCCTCGAATTCGCCACGATATTTGGCGCCGGCGATCAGCGCGCCGAGGTCGAGCGCAAGCAGCTTCTTGTCGTGCAGACTTTCCGGAACGTCGCCGTTGATGATGCGGAGCGCGAGACCCTCCACGATCGCGGTCTTGCCGACGCCGGGCTCGCCGATCAGCACCGGATTATTCTTGGTGCGGCGCGACAGCACCTGAATGGTGCGGCGAATTTCCTCGTCGCGGCCGATGACGGGATCAAGCTTGCCGTCGCGCGCGGCTTGCGTCAGATCGCGGGCATATTTCTTCAGCGCGTCATAGGCATTCTCGGCGGACGCGCTGTCAGCGGTTCGGCCCTTGCGCAGCGCTTCGATGGCGGCGTTCAAGTTCTGTGGGCTGACGCCTACCTTAGCGAGGATTTTTCCTGCTTCGCTGTCCTTCTCAATCGCGAGCGCGAGCAGAAGCCGCTCAACGGTGACATAGCCGTCGCCGGCCTTTTCCGCCGCTTTCTCCGCGGCATCGAAGACGCGCGCGGTAGCGGGCGTGAGATAGAGCTGGTTATTGCCGCCGCCGGATACTTTGGGCATCTTCGCCAGCGCGGCCTCGACTGCGAGGAGCGCCTCCCGCGAACGTCCGCCGGCGCGGTCGATCAGACCGGCGGCTAAGCCCTCCGGGTCATCCAATAATACTTTCAGGATATGTTCGGGAGCGAATTGCTGATGGCCCTCGCGCAGCGCAAGCGATTGAGCGGATTGGATAAAGCCTTTGGCCCGATCCGTGTATTTCTCGATATTCATTCTTCACTCCCTCGGCCTGCCCCATCCGCTCGATCAGGCACGGCTGGCGCATCATCTCGGGGTCCGCCTTTCTCGTCCCTGACATGTGTCAAAAACGGCAAAGAACGCCGCCCCGCGAAACATGTAGGTCGCCTCCGGAACCGCCGGAAGAGGCCCCGAAGGCGAAATTCATCGCGGCTTGGCAGGAGATGGCACAAATATTAACAAGGGACGAACCCAGCATGCCCAGTAACGCCGCCAGCATCCAAGCGATCTACCGCTACCCCGTGAAGGGGCTGTCGGCCGAGGCGCTGGCGCGCACGCGGCTCTTCGCGGGTGCCATGCTCCCCGCCGACCGGCTCTATGCCATTGAAAACGGTCCGTCGGGCTTCAACCCCGCCGCTCCCGTTCACCTGCGCAAGATGCATTTCCTGATGCTGATGCGGAACGAGCGCCTGGCCAGCTTACGAACGCGCTTCGATGAAGCCACCCACACGCTCTCGATCATGACCAATGGCGCCGAAGCGGCGCGTGGCGACCTGCGTAGCGTTCAAGGCCGCGCGGCTGTCGAGGACTTCTTTGCGGAGTTCTGCGCCGATGAATTGCGTGGACCGCCGAAGATACTTAGCGCGCCCAATCATAACTTTCCGGATATGAGCCCGAATCCCGAGTCTCCCGATACCGTGCAGAAGGTCGTTTCCATCATTAATTTGGCGTCGGTCGCCGCAGTCGAAGAAGCCGTCGGAGCGCCGGTCAATCCGCTGCGCTTCCGCGGCAACGTCTATGTTGCCGGGTGGCCGGCCTGGCACGAGTTCGACCTGATCGGCCGTGAGCTGACGCTCGGACCGGCGCGGCTCAAAGTCGTCCGCCGCATCCGGCGCTGTGCCGCTACCGACGTCGATCCGGACACCGGCATCCGGGACCTGACTATCCCGCAAACGTTGATGCGCGCCTTCGGCCACGCCGATTGCGGCGTCTATGCGCGGGTCGTCGGTATGGGAGAGATCGCGGTTGGTGACGCCCTAAACGAGACGCAAGCTAATCTCCCGCTGCCCATCGGCACGTCGCCAGGGACAGCGGGAGATCCGTCGTAGGATTTTCTAGAGAGAGCGCTTAGGCGCCCGGCATCACATAGGCGAAGATGCGCCCGCGCGGATAAACCGATTCCGCAACGCGACGATTGTGGTTGCCGGAAATAATGATCGGGTTGCCGGACGGGTCCATCCCGCTGACGACACCGACGTGACCGCCGCCGTGGCCGCGTCCCATCACCGCGATGGCACCGACCTGAGGACCGGATACGCGAGTGCCATAATGGGCATAGGACTTGGCGAGATTTCCACCGCCGGGATGCCCCGTGCGCTTCAGCACCATGTCCATGAAGGCCCCGCACCAGAGACTCCCGCGTCCCGTCGGGTTGGTACCGAGGTAGCGGCGCGCCTCAGAAACCACCGAAGGCGAACCGAACCCGGAGGACGAGGCGAATAGTCCGCCGCTCGGCTGGGCGTCAGCCGAAGCATCTTCCGCCTTCACCTGCGCGATGCGTTGATGCCTGTAGTGAACCGCATGTCCGCGCGCTAGATGCCGCCCACCAGCTCGGCGATGCGACGCGACGTGATGGCCGCGCGTGTGAGCTTCATGATGGGCGCGATGCCCATGCGAAGGCTTGGCGAGAGCGGGAGTAACTGCGGCTGACAATGCGACCGAACACATTGCGAGTAAGACTCGTGTCCGAATAAGCTTCATGAGTTTGAATCCCCTTTTCGTGTCTTTGCGTAGAGCGCTGCGGACCGGAAGCATTGGCCGAAGCGCCGGGGGGCTAAAACGCCAAAGATGATGACCATTTCGTGGCAGTATCAGAACAATGTCGTGATTATATTCGGAACCATTCGACCATATATTAGATTGCTCTTTGGAACTTTCATAAGTTCATTGATTAATATCCACGATATATTCTGTAATAGCCTTCAGTCTAGAAGTGTAAATGACAGATATACTGCAAAAGAAAGACGTGCTGCAAAGCAGCAAAGTAAGCTGCGCTGCAGCAAAACTACTCGATATTCAGGTAGAATTAGCCCTTGCGACTGAGGAGGAAGACCGCCTGTTCGCCGAACAGGTTCCAGAACCACCACGGCGCATTGAAGCGCAGCGGCTTGCCCCAGGCGTTGAGCGCCACGGCCTTTTCCATCTTGGCGCCGACCTGCCCGCACAAATGGCGGAAGTCCTTGATGGTGCAGAAATGAATGTTGGGGGTGTCGTACCAGCTATAAGGCAGGTTGTCGGTGTGCGGCATATGACCGCCGAATAGCAGCTGCAAACGGATGCGCCAATGGCCAAAATTCGGGAAGGACACCACCGCGTGGCGGCCGATGCGCAGCATGTGCTCGAGCACTTGCCGCGGATGCCGGGTCGCTTGCAGCGTCTGCGACAGGATGACGTAATCGAACGTGTCGTTGGGATAATCGGTGAGATCGGTGTCGGCGTCGCCCTGGATCACCGCGAGTCCCTTGGCGACACATTCATTGACGCCTTCGCGTGAAATCTCGATCCCCCGTCCGTCGACGCCGCGCGTATCGGCGAGAAGGCGCAGCAGCTCGCCATCGCCGCAGCCGACGTCGAGCACCTTGGCACCCGGCTCGATCATCTGCGCCACCACAAGCAGGTCTATACGCCCGCTGCCCATGGTAGCCGCCGCGTTAGAGAGGGTGAGGTCGCGCTCGAGGGGTGTCAACATCAGGCGCCCTTCCCGACCGGCAAACCACGCGCCTTGCCTGCGCCGTCGAGGAAACCTCGTACGATGGCGAATAGCTCCGGCTCGTCCAGCAGGAAAGCGTCGTGACCTTTGTCGGTCACGATCTCGGCGAAGGAAACGCGCGCGCCCGCCGCGTTCAGCGCATGCACAATCGCGCGTGACTCCGAGGTCGGGAATAACCAGTCGCTGGTAAAAGAAATGACGCAGAAACGTGTCTGCGTATCCTTGAAGGCATTGGCCAAGACGCCGCCGCAGTCGGCGGCGAGATCGAAATAATCCATTGAGCGCGTTAGATAGAGGTAGGAATTGGCGTCGAAGCGATCGACGAACGAAATGCCTTGATGGCGCAGATAGGATTCCACCTCAAAATCGGCATCGAATGAGAAGGTCAGATTCGCCCGGTCCTGAAACTTGCGTCCGAACTTGCGATGCAACGCGGCGTCCGAGAGATAAGTGATATGCGCGCCCATGCGCGCGACCGCGAGCCCGCGCCGCGGGTCGGTGCCTTCCAGCAGATAGCGTCCGCCGCGCCATTCCGGATCGGCCGTCACCGCCTGGCGGCCGACTTCATGGAAGGCGATGTTCTGGGCCGAATGACGCGTGGCGCAGGCGATCGGCAGCGCGGAGAAGACGCGCGCCGGGTAGCTCGCCGCCCACTGCAACGCTTGCATCCCGCCCATCGAACCGCCGGCAACGGCAAATAAAGAATCGATGCCAAGATGATCGAGCAGCATTGCCTGCGCGCGCACCATGTCGCGAATGGTGACAACGGGAAACTCAAGAGCCCATGGCTTGCCCGTCTGCGGATGCGTCGAAGCCGGGCCCGTGGTCCCCATGCAGCCGCCAAGGACGTTGGGGCAGATGACGAAGTAGCGTTCGGTATCGATGGGGCGGCCCGGACCCACCATGGTTTCCCACCAGCCGGGCTTGCCGGTGACCGGGTGCTTGCTGGCGACATGGTGGTCGCCGGTCAGCGCATGGCAGACCAACACCGCGTTGGAACGCTGCGGATTGAGGGTGCCATAGGTCTTGTAAGCGATCTGGAATGGGGTGAGCTCGACGCCAGCATCCAGCCGAAGCGGCCGGTCCGGGCCGAAGCGTACGATGAGCGAATCCCGTGGATTGTCCACCTCGCGGGAGGCCCCCGCTATGTCAGCGGAGGTGCTTAGATCGGCTTCGACCATTCCGCCCTTGCTCCTACCCGAGCTCAACACCGAGCCCTATACGCCGGCAGCCGGGAGCGGCTTGAATAGGTTCCGCTCCGCCGTGTCAACGTTTTCTTTGATTTCGGCCCCAGAGCCACCTAACAATCGTCATCCGCAGGGTCATGCGGCCAAGCCACCATACGCCGCGTTGTGTGCCATGTCGAAAACGCCCCGTTCCGATATCTCCTCGCTCGCCGCGCTGCGGACCGAAATCGATCACATCGACGAGACCATGCATGGTCTGTTGATGCAGCGCGGGGAGATCATCGACCGCCTGATCGCGGTGAAGCAGACGCAGGAATCTGGCTCCGCCTTCCGCCCAGCGCGCGAAGCGGAGATGATGCGCCGGCTCGTGGACCGGCACCGCGGCATTCTCCCGCTCGATACCGCGGAAAGCATTTGGCGTGTCATCATATCGACCTTCACCTATGTGCAGGCGCCCTTCGCGGTCCACGCCGACCTGACAGCTAGCGACGCGGCGATGCGCGATTCCGCGCGATTCCATTTCGGCTTCACCGTCCCCTTCGTCCCGCATATGGGGGCCTCCGGCGTGGTCGCAGCGGTGTCGGAATCGCGCGGCGACCTCGGATTGGTTGGCGCGGTGGGCGGCGCCGGAGCGTGGTGGAACGCGCTCGAATTCGACAGCGCGCCGAAGATCATCGCGCGGCTGCCGTTCATCGATCGTGCCGACCACCCGGCCGCGCTGCCGGTCTTCGTCATCTCGCGCGTCGCCCCCGAAGCCATGGTACCGGACGTCGAGGTGTGGAGCGTCCGCGTTTCGGGCTGGGGCGCCGAGGCGGCACGCGCCATCTCGCAATTCGCGGGGATGATCGCGGTGCCGGACAGTGCTTTTGACGGCGCGGCGCTGCTGGTTTCGGTGCCGCGAGGGCTAAGCTTTGCCAAAGTCGCCGACGCCCTGGTCAAAGCGGGAGCTTCGGTACGCTCGTCGGCACTCGTCGGAAGCCACGCGACCCGCTATACCGTCCCGGCCGCCGGCGCCCAGCCGACTCCGACCGGGCGCTAACCTTCAATTCCCGTCTCCCGCATGCGCGGAAGATAGAGTTGGTCGATGTCCACTTCATCGCGCCCACAGCCGCGCCCCGGCGTGCTCGATATCCAAGCCTACGTGCCGGGTAAGAGCACGGCGCCGGGCGTCGCGCGGGTATTCAAATTGTCCTCGAACGAGACGCCGCTCGGGCCGAGCCCGCAGGCGCTCGCAGCCTATCGCGACGCCGCAGGTCAACTGCAGGACTACCCGGAAGGTTCGGCGCGCAAGCTGCGTGAAGCGATTGGACGGGCCTTTGGCCTCGATCCCGCGCGCATCGTCTGCGGCGCGGGCTCCGACGATCTGCTCAACCTGCTAGCGCATGCCTATCTCGCGCCGGGCGATGAGGCGATCTACACCAAACACGGCTTTAGTATCTATCCGATCTTCACTCTCGCCGCCGGCGGCAAGCCAGTAGTGGCACCGGAGAAAAATTACACAGCGGATGTCGATGCAATCCTTGCGGCGGTAACCGATCGCACGCGCATCGTCTTTGTTGCCAACCCGAACAACCCGACCGGCACCTATGTGCCTTTTGATGAGGTACGGCGCTTGCACAGCGCACTGCCACCCCATGTGCTGCTCGTGCTCGACGCCGCTTATGCGGAATACGTCAGCCGCAACGACTATGAATCCGGCATCGAATTGGTGGCGACCTCCGATAACACGGTGATGACGCGGACGTTCTCCAAGATCCATGGCCTCGCCGCGCTGCGGCTTGGCTGGATGTATGGTCCTGCGGCCGTCGTTGACGCAGTCAACCGCATCCGCGGACCGTTCAACGTCAACACACCGGCGATGCTCGCCGGAATCGCGGCGATTGAGGACACGGCGCACATCGAGACTTCCCGCGCCCATAACGCGCGCTGGCTGCCTTGGCTGACGGAAGAGATCCGCAACCTCGGCCTTGAGGTGACGCCAAGCGTGGCTAATTTCGTGCTGATCCATTTCCCGACGGCAAAGCGGCGCACCGCCCAGGACGCGGACCAATTCCTGTTGTCTCGCGGGCTGATCCTGCGGCAGGTCGGAACCTACCATCTGCCGAACGCGTTGCGGCTAACCGTGGGTACTGAGGAAGCGAACCGGCTTGTGGTGGCAGCTCTTCGCGACTTCTTGGGGAAGAAGGCGTGAACGCCAGCAAGCCTCTCTTTAACCGCCTCGCACTGATCGGTGTCGGCCTGATCGGCTCGTCGATTGCGCGGGCAGCGCGGGCGCAGGGCGTTGTTGGCTCGATCGTCACCACCGCGCGCTCGGCGCAGACGCGCAAGCGCGTGCAGGAACTCGGCATCGCCGACAAAGTGGTCGGCACCAACGCCGAAGCGGTGAAGGACGCCGATCTCGTCATCGTCTGTATTCCCGTCGGCGCCAGCGGCGCTGTCGCCAAGGAAATCGGGCCGCACCTTAAAATGGGCGCCATCATTTCCGACGTCGGTTCGGTGAAGGGCTCGGTGCTGCGCGATATGGCGCCGCATCTGCCGAACAATGTGCATTTCATCCCGGCGCATCCGGTCGCCGGCACGGAATATTCCGGGCCCGACGCGGGATTCGCCGAGCTTTTCGTCAATCGCTGGTGCATCCTGACGCCGCCGGAAAATGCGAATGCTGAAGCGGTCGAGCGGCTCGCCACCTTCTGGCGCGCGCTTGGCGCCAATGTCGAAACCATGTCGGCGGAGCACCACGATCTGGTGCTCGCGATCACCAGCCACGTGCCGCATCTTATTGCTTATACGATCGTCGGCACCGCGGACGAGCTTGGCGCCGTGACGCGCTCCGAGGTGCTGAAATTCTCCGCCGGCGGTTTTCGTGACTTCACCCGCATCGCCGCCTCCGACCCAACCATGTGGCGCGACGTGTTTCTCGCCAACAAGGACGCTGTGCTGGAAATGCTCGGGCGCTTCAACGAGGATATTTCCTCACTCACGCGGGCGATCCGCATGGGCGACGGCGATGCGTTGTTCGATCTCTTCACCCGCACACGCGCCATCCGCAAAGGCATCGTCGAGATCGGCCAGGATTCCCCGGCGCCGGATTTCGGCCGCCCACATCCGCATTTATCGGACCAGACGACGAAGGATTAGCGGTTCATCAGGTGCGGACCTCGAATGGCCGCACGATGATCTTGCCTACTCGCCGACGTGCCTGAGCGAGATCATAAGCAACCTGCATTCGCAACCAGGTGTCAGCGGTGCTGCCAATGGCTTTTTCCAGCCGCAGAGCCATTTCCGGCGAGATCGCGCTGTCGCCGTTGACGATCTTGTAAAGCTGTTGCCGGGTCACACCGAGACCCTTCGCAGCGTCGGCGATGGTCAGGCCAAGGGAGTCAAGATCGGCTTTGACCAAGCGGCCAGGGTGAGAGGGGTTTTTCATAGCCATTGCCAAAACTCCTAATGATAATCCACAAAATCGACGTCGAAGGCGTGGCCATTCCTAAAGCGAAAGATGATCCGCCAGTTGGCTCGAATGGTGACGGCCCAGAAGCCTTTCAGCTTTCCTTTGAGTGGATGGAGCCGCAAGCTCGGGCTGTTCATCCCATCGATTGTCTGTGCCGCGTCCAGCGCTGTAAGGACGTCGCGGATACGTTCCACCATGTCGGCGGGAAGCTTGCTTCGATCCTCAGCTTCATAGAAACGCTTGAGCCCTTTATGGCGAAAGCTTTCGATCATCGGAACTAATGTAGTCTGTCAATTGACAGTTGTCAAACCGAAGATTGGAACGCGGCGATAACCTCTAAAACAGCGGGCTGACCTGGCCGACCGGCACCGCGCCGAGAAACATATTGCCGTCGGTGAAACGCAGCGGCAGCACCACGGCGCGCCGGCCTTCGAGCTGCGTCTGTTCGCCGAGGAGGCCAATACCGGCGGCAATGCTGGACGCATTGTTGCGCGCGATATTGCCCAATCCGGGCGCGAGCCGGTCGAGCGCCCCGGCGACGCGGTCGACTCCGCCTCCCGGCGCGGTCAGGCGCTCAAGCCCCAACGCCGGCAGCAAGCGCTCCAGGCCGGCAACGGTGACGAGAAGCTGGCCATCGAGACGGCCACTCGCCGTCAGGCCCAGGGAGCCGGTGGCGATGGCGATCGACTCGCCTTGCTGCACCCGAGCGTGGCTGACATCGATGCGGCCACCCGCCGCCTGAATTTCACGAAAGCGATCCGGCCATGGCTTCGGTGAGAAATCCTTCAAGCCGCGGAGGCGAAAAGTAATATCCGCGTCAAAGGGCAGCCCTGCCAGGGGATTAATGCTCGGCGCGGTCGCGCTGGCAAGCCGCAACACCAGATCGATGATGGGATTGTCGGCAGCGGAGCCTTCAACAATACGACCGTGGACTTCGGCATGGGCCGCTTTGAACAACGTCTCCCTGGCCGATCCCGCGACCCGATCAAATAAAGGTTCATCGATGGCAATCGAGGCACGCTCGGGCAGCACCGGGCCACCGCGCACGCTGCTCTGCAGGAGCTTCCAGTCGGCGATGAATTGCGGTGGTCCGCCCGGCTCGGCCATCGTCAGCGGGCCGGTGAATTCACTGATCAGCAGGCTCGGCTGATAAATCTGGGCGGCGACCAGAAGGCCCGCAGTCTTCAGCAAAACGGTTGGCTGCCCGCTGCGCCATTCCATGGTCGCGGGATCGCAGTGCAGTTCGATGCGGAAGGGGAAGCCGTTTATACTCTGCGAGCCGCAGCTATAGATGCGGCCGGCCTTGGCTTCGCGCTCGAACCAACCGGCGAGAGTTTTTTGCGCCACCCCCGAGGCATAAAACCATAACCCGCACCAACCCACCGCAAGCACGGCCAAGCCGACCAGCACAAGAATGAGCGGCCAAGGTCGCCGGCGCGGCATAAGGAGGGGATGGCTCATGCGGAGTGTCCATCAGCATTGCGAAGACGGGGGAGTTTTCCGGCGAATGCTCCCTAATGTCCAGAGCGTTGCGTCACATCGTTCGTCCTGTTAGGCGAGCGGCCATGGGCTGCCGCCTCAGTATCTTCTGATGTCCGGCTGAAAACCCGTCCTAAAAGCCGCCATGGACCCGACTTTTGATCAACTTCCGGAGGACTTATGGGTATTCGCCTATGGTTCGCTGATGTGGCGGCCGGGGTTCGAGTTTATCGAGCGGGCCCCGGCGCGGGTAATCGGCGCGCATCGGGGCCTTTGCGTCCTCTCCCACGTCCATCGCGGGACCCCTGAACGGCCTGGCCTGGTCCTGGGGCTCGATCGGGGCGGCACCTGCCGTGGTCTTGCCTTTCGCATCGCGGCGCCGCTGCGGGCACAAACGCTGTCCTACCTGCGTGCCCGCGAGCAGGTGACCAAGGTATACCGCGAATGCCTGCGCCCGGCGTGGCTGCTCGGAGAGCCGGAACGGCGGGTGGAGGCGCTTTGCTACGTCGTCGATCGCGGCCATCCGCAATATGCCGGACGGCTTTCGCTGGACGAGCAGCTTCATTTAGTGCGGCAAGGCCACGGTCATGCGGGGCCCAACCGCGAATATGTATTATCAACGGTGAAGGAACTGGAGGCGCAGGGATTCCGCGATGCGAACCTGCATCTCCTGGCGGAACGCCTCAAAGGCACCCACGAAAGCAAGGCAGCCACTTAAAGTAACCATTACCGTTGCGAGACTGGCTCATATCCCGCTGCGCGTAGCTCGCGCTCACCTTCCGCCACCAGCCGTGCCGTCGCGGTTTCGATTTCGTTGCGCAAGCGCTCAGCGAAAACTTGCTTGTCGAGCCCGGGCGGAATGGGATCGAGAATCTCGACACGGATCGTGCCCGGAAAGCGGCGGAATGAGCGGCGCGGCCAGAATAAGCCCGAATTGAGCGCCACCGGCACGCAGGGCACTCCCATCTCGGCATAAAGGTGCGCGGCGCCGAACTTATATTTGGGCTCGGCGCCGGCTGGACGGCGGGTGCCTTCAGGAAAAATGATGAGCTGGCGGCCGCGCCCGATCTCAAAGCGGGCGCGCTCCGTCATCGCGGCGAGCGCCGGCCCGCGCGCACCGCGGTTGACGGGAATCATATCGCCTTTCCATAGGCACCAGCCGAACACGGGAATCCACATCAACTCGCGCTTGAGGATGAAAATCGGATCATGGACGACGGCCAATAACGCGAAGGTTTCCCACATCGACTGGTGCTTGGCGGCGAGGATATAGGCGCCATGCGGCAGCTTCTCCAAGCCCTGAATGTCGAGCTTAACACCCGCCGTGATCCGCAGCAGCCATACGCTGGTTCTCGCCCAGGATTTAGCGACGGCAACAACATAATAATAAGACGGCATCAGCAAAGCCGGCAGCTCCACCAATAAGTGGAGCAGGAGGTTCAAATAGAACAGAACGTTGAAAATGATGGAGCGGACGATGACCAGCACGGAGCAACCTATTGCCGGACTACCGAAGCCGGTGCGCGGAGATACCAGGATGCAGGTCGGAAAACCGGCCCGGGTTGGTGGCTGTGGAAGCCGGATCAATCCGCATCCGCGCCACGGCGACGATGTACTTCAGATATTCGGAAATGAGAAGCTTTGTGGTCGACCCATGCGACCACCACGGCTCGGTTCGCGACTTTTCCGTAACCACGGGGAATGGAATCAGGGCGACGTCAGGAAGCTGGTGCGCGAGTTCGGCCATGGCGCGCGGCATGTGGTAGGCGGACGTGACGATGATCAAGGAACGGAACCCGCGCTTTTCCGTCCACTTCCTGGTTTCGATGGCGTTCCCGAGCGTGTTGACGGCGGACCGATCAAGATCGACGCAGCACGCGAACTTTTTCTCATATTCAGGCATTAGCCGCGAGAGTTCCCCCGGACTGGTGGCCGGATAGACGCCGGTGATAAGCAGGTGTCGGCCGCGCCCGGAGGCGAGCAGCTCGATGGCGTCGTTGATCCGCGATGCGCCGCCGGTCAAGACGACAATCCCATCGGCATTGCGGTCGAGCGTGACCTCCTCTGCCGGAACCCGCGCGACGAACCAGAAAAACCCGGCCGGAAGCGCAACAACCACCACACCCGTTATTGCAGTCAGGATTAGAGCAAATTTTCGCCCAAGCCGCGCAACAAGGCTGCGCCGCGCCGGAGCTTCTGCCGGCGGGTCATTACCCGCAGCGCTTCCGTTATTGCTTGATCGAACGACCGACATCGGCCCTTCACCCGGACTTTCCATAGGGACAAAATACCATGGCGAGCGAGTAATTGCTTGAACGCTTAGTCGATGGTTAGCAGAGTTTGGTTCACGGTATGACGCGAAGTTTCCGCGGTCACCGCTGCCACTAAGACAATCTGAGCAACGACGGCCACATAACCCGCGGTGCCTATGGAAAAGCTGCCGAACAGGGCCGCAGCCTCATCTACCCCGGCAGTGCCCACAAACCAATCGCTCACCAATCCGGCCACGGCGAACAGGAGGAGCGCGGCGCCGCCGCCGATCGCCCCCCCCTCCAACCCAAGCATCAGGAAGTGACGCTGGAAATGCCCAGCGATGAAGCTGTCCTGCGCGCCGATGAAATGCAGCACTTCGACGATGGGGCGGTTGGTGGCCATGGCTCCGCGCGTGGCGAAGGTGACCGACAGCACCGTCGCCGCGAAGACGAGAAGAAGAATTCCAGCGCCGCCGATCACCGCCGTGCGCGTCATCACGCGCATGCGATCGATCCAGCCGCGATGGTCGTCCATGCTCGCGCCCACGACCTGTTCGGCGAGCGTCTTGCGCAACGAGGCAAGATCCGGCGCGGTGCCGGCGGCCACCTTGACCACGATCAGCCGCGGAACTGGCAGATCGTCCAACGCAAGTCCGGTTCCCAGCCAAGGCTCAAGCAGCCGCGCGGATTCCTCCTTGGAAAAGGGCCTGACTTCGGCAATCCCAGGCACGGCCCGGGCGATAGCGGCGGCTTTGCCAACTTCGGCCTCGAGGTCCCGGCCGGGTACGGGGCGGACCTGGATAGTCACCTCCCGCGCGACCTCCGACTGCCACTCGCCGGCGGAGGCACGCACCAGCATGACCGCGCCGGTGGTGAGCGATGCGAGAAAAGTCATGATAGCGACGACGGCGACAAGCGCACGCCCGGAAATGGAAGCCTTCGGCACGATCGACGCTTCAAAGCGTGGCAATGCCGCATCCTCTGTCCTTGCCGGCGCCACCAACTCGTTCGTGTCTCGCGGATCGGACATGGCTATTCGTAGGTATGCAAGCGCCCCTCGTGGAGCACGAGGCGGCGGGCATCGTACTGATCCATCAGCGCGATGTCGTGGGTGGCAATGACGACGGAAGTGCCGGATTTGTTGAGCTCAATGAACAGACGCAGCAGCCGCTGCGCCAAATTAGGATCGACATTGCCGGTCGGCTCGTCGGCGAGCAGGAGCTGAGGGCGCGCGATCACCGCACGCGCGATCGCGGCTCGCTGCTTCTCACCGCCGGACAATACCGGCGGCAGCGCGCTCATGCGCTCGCCAAGCCCGACCCAGCGCAGGAGCTCGATCACCTCGTCGCGGAAACTGTCCTCATGCCGTCCCGCCACGCGAAAGGGCAAAGCGACATTTTCATAGGTGGTCATGTGATCGAGCAGCCGGAAATCCTGAAACACGATCCCGATGCGGCGCCGCAGCGTCGCCAGGGAATCTTTGCTCAGCGTCGCCACATCGTGACCGAACAGCGTGACCAGCCCTCGCGTTGGCCTCAGCGTCAGAAATAACAGACGCAGCAGCGAGGTCTTTCCGGCGCCGGAGGGGCCGGTCAGGAATTGGAAGGAATGCGGCTCGATGCGGAAGGACAGGTCGCGGAGGACCTCGGGGCCGAGCCCATAGCGCAGACCTACATTCTCGAATCGAACCACGCCTCGCTCCGGAAAGTCCGGCGAGTTCGCCGCCTGCAGCCAAGCCGCCTCGGCAAAACCCGCGATGATTCGCGTTCTAAAGGATTACCACGCCCAGCCGGAGCCGGCGGCCTGCTTTGGCAAAGCCTGCGGGGTTATCAGGCTGCGACGGGAGAAGCGGCGGCTGTATAATTATGGTTTCCGATCCGTTAACGGATCGATGGCTAGGATTGGGGTCTCTGGTCCGGGTGCCCCGATTCGCCATGCTGATCGTCTGTCCGAGTTGCGCGACATCCTACCAGGTCGAGCCCCCCGCGCTCGGCCCGGGCGGGCGAACCGTGCGCTGCGCCCGCTGCAAAAATCTTTGGTTCGCAACCATGCCCCGGGTTGTGCCGGCCCTGGCTACGATTAGCGACCTGGACATCGTCGACAACGGTCCACGAACCCCATATCTCGACGCCGCGTTGCCGCTGGCCGAAGCCTCGCCGGAATGGGAAGAGTCTGCGCGCCTGGCGGCGGAAGAAGCCGAGGTTGCCGCCTGGAGCGAGGCGGCCGCACAGGCGGGAGTGGGAGAAATCACCTCCGTCCCCGTCTCCACCGCAGGGATCGATCTCGATAGGTTGGGCGCGGAGATAGAAGCACAGCAGCCAGACCAGGCCGACGTTGATGCCGTGCTTGCCGAGGTTAGCGCGGAAATGGCGGTGGCCGACGCTCCTTCCCTGGTTCCCTCCATGGGGCCGGACCAAATGCCGGAGTCTAAAGTCGCTTCTGCTCTACGCAACGGCGAGGACATCGAAACCTATGCAGCGCGCCGCGCTCTCCCTGAGACTGCGCATCGCCGCCGGTGGCCGGTACTCGGCTTTCCCGCCGTCCTGATCGCGCTTATCGCGGTCACCACGATACTGGTGGGTTGGCGGACGGATGTGGTGCGTGTGCTTCCGCAGACAGCCTCGCTTTTCGCGACCATGGGGCTCCCCGTCAACTTGCGCGGTCTCACGTTCGAGAATGTGCAGATGACAAAAGAGGTGCAAGACGGCGTGACCGTACTGGTCGTCGAAGGATCGATCGTCAATGTCGCCGCCAAAGCTGTCGCGGTGCCCCAGCTCAGGCTCGCCATCCGCAACGACGGCAAGCACGAGATCTATGCCTGGACCGCGCAGCCGACCCGCGCGATCCTGGGCGCCGCCGAAACGCTGCCGTTCCGGTCCCGGCTGGCTTCGCCTCCGGGCGAGGCGCGAGACGTTCTTGTCCGTTTTTTGAGCCGGCACGACCTAGTCGCCGGGGTGCACTGAGGGCCTATGGCACGCATCCTCATCGCCGAAGACGAGGAAGGGGTCCGCGCGCTGGTCGCGCGCGCGCTCATGGAAGGTGGTCATGACGTCGTTACTGCCCGCGACGGCGGCGCCGCGCTCGACGCGCTGGCGCGGGAAAACGGCCGTTTCGACCTGCTGCTCACCGATATCAAAATGCCGGTGATGGATGGCATCGCGCTGGCGCTGGCGACAGCTCGCGACCATCCGCATGTCGTGATCCTATTGATGACCGGCTATGCCGATCAGCGCGAGCGGGCGCACGGCCTCGACGCCTTGATCCACAACGTCATCACCAAGCCGCTGTCGCTGGCGCAAATCCAAGGCGCGGTGAAGGAAGCACTCGCCAGCAAGCCTGCTAATACCGCGGGCCGTCAGCACTGACGCGAGTTGGTCTTAGAAATCTTTCAGCAATCGCTCGATGTAATCGAGCTCGAGTTGCGGACGCTCGCTTTCGCCAAAGCGCTTGCGCAGTTCGTCGAGAATGCGGCGCGCGCGCTGCACATCGATCTCCCCCGGCACTTTGACGCTGGCGTCGTCGCCGTATTCGCGACGCCGCATCGGCCGTCCAAGCGGATCCAGACCATCATCCGATTCCGCCTGTCGTCCTGGCCCTCGCCCAGGACCCTGCCCCACGCCGCGTTGTTGCTGCATCGCCTGCGCCAGGTTCTGAGCGCCTTTACGCATGGCATCCAAGGCGCGGCCTTGAGAGTCCACAGCGGAATCCGCATTGCCCTTGCCGAGCGAACCTTCCGCTTCCCCCATCGCCTCGCCGGCTTGCCCGAGCGGATCGGGCTTACCCTGGCCTTGTCCCTGTTGGCCTAGCGGATCTTGCCCATAACCGCGCTGGCGCAGTTGCTCCAGCAGTTTGTTCAACTGATCCCGCAATGCCTGCTGGTTTTTCTGCAGGTCGCCCATCTGGTTCTGGTCGCCTTGGCCGCGCTGACCGCGCTGCCGGTCGCGACGCATGTCTTGGCCTTGCTGGAAGGTGCGGTCGCGCAGTTGCTGCTGCCGGTGGATCATGTCGGCGAGATCATCGAGCGCCTGCATATCAGCGTCGTCATCGCCATTAGGCGAGCCGCCCGGACGCGCCATTTGCAGATTTTCCATCATCGCCTGCAGCTCCTGCAGCATACGGCGCGCCGCTTCCTTGTTGCCAGAGCGCGAAAGTTCCTCGAGGCGGTCGAGCATATTCTTCAGGTCCTGGGGCCGGACCATCCGCGTATTGCGGTCCAGTGGACGTGCGAGTTGCTGCGGATTCTTCCGCATCTCCTGCGCCAGCGCCTGCAAGAAGTTATTCATCGCCTGTCGCAGCTGATCGGTGAGGCGCTTGATTTCGTCGTCGCCGGCGTTGCGTTCCAGCGCTTGCCGCAGCGCCTCTTCCGCGGCGCGCAACGCCGCCGCGGCGTCGCCGACATTGCCGTCCTCGATCGTCACCGCCATCGACCACATCCGCGCCACCACATCGCGCAAGTCGTCGTCGGTTTTGGCCGCGGTGAGATTCCAATAAATGGAACGCAAGCCCAGATAGATGCTGGCCTCGGGCGTGAATCGTTCCGGCGCCAGCGTCAGCGCATCGAGCGCGGCAAGAATCCGCGGCTTAACTTCCGCATCGAGCGCGAGCATGCGCCGCTGCTCGATCAGCGCTCTTGCCAGCGGCTTGAAGAAAGGCCGTTCCGGCAGCTTCAGTTCAAAAGGCGCGCTGCGGCCTTCGTTGCCGGCCTGATCGCGGGCTATCAAGGTCATGACCAGATTGACGCCGGCCAATGGATGCTCAGTCAGATCCTTGACGGTTTGACCGGTGCCGTTGCGCGTGCGTGCCTGCGGCAGCACCAACGGAAAATCCGGCGGCGTGTAAAGCGGACGCTCCTTTTGGCTACCGCTCACATCCTTGCGGGCGAATGTCGCCTTCGCTTCGGCGACGCCGTAATCGTCTTCCATCTTGTAGCTAAGCTGGAGGGCGCCCTGCGGCTGCGTCTCGGGATCCTTCGCCAAGGCAATGGTCGGCGCACGATCCGGAATCGCGTTGAAAGTCCAGGTGACGTCCTCGCCGGCGACGCCCCGCACAGTCGCAGCACCGCCATCGTCGATGCTAAATCGGCGTTCGTCCGTGCCGGCGGGCGGCCGCGGCCCCCCGGGAGCCTCCGTCACTCCTCCCGTCGCGGTGACATCGATGCCCGACCTACCGGTCGTGCGGACCACCAGGATACTGCCCGCCGGAACGGAGAAGGAGGCGGCCGTTTGCACTGGTTCGCCCGGGCGCAGGCCGGGCAGAAGTATCGGAGACCTGCCGGTATAAAGCGGCGGGGTCACCCAGGCATCGATGCGGAAATTCGCCGGGCTCACGACCCCCTGCCAATCGAACGCAGCCGAAATGCGCCGCAGCCGCTCGCTGCCCGCGGCGAAGAAGGTCGCGACCAGAAGAATGAGAATAAGCGCGCGGAGGGCATAGGGATCGCGCAACGCCAGCTGCGGCAGCGGAACCCCTGCCCGCAGATTGCGCGCCCGCTCCAGTGTCCGCTCCACATGCGTGCGCCACAGCGCCACCGCTAAGGAATCATCAGCCGCCGTCGCCAGCTCATCGTTGACGGTGGTCGCCGGCCGGTGCGGAAGGCCGCTGACGCGGTCGAGGCGGCGCAGGCCTTCCTGCACGCTCGGGATACGCAGCCGCAACAGCGGCACGCTCGTAGCCGCAGTGACGACAAAAATAACGAGCAGACCGATGGCGCGTCCGATTGGCGGTAGCCAAAGCCACACGCCCAGCCACGATACGACAAGAAACAGACCGATGGCGCTCGCCAAGCTGACCAGCGCCGGCCAAAGCCGCTCCCATAGAATCGACCAGCGTGCGCCGCGCAACGCCCGTGCAAGCGCGGCTTGGGCGGTGGTGCCATCGCCACGAGACCGGTCATTTGGGCTTGGTAACGGACGATCCGTCACGGCGCTCTCCAGGGAATCTCAGTCACAACACCTTAGCACGGGCGAAGGGTCCCGGCAGCCCGTCGGAAACAGCATTATCGGCGCTGCTTTCAGGCTTGCAGCCACGGCGGCAGGCGATCGAGCGCGATTAATGCGTCCACTTCGAGGCGGGGCCGCACCACCGCCCATTCGCCGCCACGGATCAAGACCTCCGGCACTAAAGCGCGGGTGTTGTAGGTACCGGCTTGCACGGCGCCATATGCGCCCGCCGACATGACAGCCAAAAGATCGCCCAGCTTCGGCTCGGGGAGATCGCGGTCGAGTGCGAGATAATCGCCGGACTCGCATACCGGCCCTACTACGTCGGCGACGATACGCCGCGTCTGTAGCCTAGGCTCCACGACCGGCCAGATCTCGTGATGAGCGTCATAGAGCGTCGGGCGGATCAAGTCGTTCATCGCAGCGTCAACGATAACGAAATTCTTCGCCTCGCCGCGCTTCACATAGAGCACGCGGGAGACCAGGATGCCGGCGTTGCCGACAATGAGCCGGCCCGGCTCGAAAATGAGTGTGCAATCGAGATCGCGGGTCGCGCGCTTGACGACTTCCGCATAGGCGGCCGGGTCCGGCGGCGGCTCGTTATCATCGCGATAAGGAATGCCAAGGCCGCCGCCGAGATCGACGTGCGAAATTGCGTGACCATCGGCGCGCAGCACACGCACGAAATCGGTGAGCAGCGTGAAGGCGTTATCGAACGGTGTCAGCTCGGTGATCTGACTGCCGATATGCATGTCGACGCCGGCGACCTTCAGTCCCGGCAGCTTTGCCGCCTGCGCATAGACCGCACGTGCGCGGCTGATGGGAATGCCGAACTTGTTCTCCGACCTGCCCGTGGCGATCTTCGCGTGGGTCTTGGCATCGACGTCCGGGTTAACGCGAATCGAGACATTCGCGGTTCGTCCCTTCGAGGCCGCAATGGACGACAACAACTCCAGTTCCGGTTCGGACTCAACGTTGACGCAGAAAATGTTCTTATCGACCGCGAGCCCGAGTTCGCGCGCGGTCTTGCCAATGCCGGAGAACATGATCTTGTTAGGCGGAATGCCGGCGGCAAGCGCGCGCATCAGTTCGCCTTCCGACACCACATCGGCGCCAGCGCCGAGCTTGGCTAAGGTCTTGAGCACTGCTTGATTGGAGTTCGCCTTCATGGCGTAGCAGACGAGCGCACGCGCATCGGCGAAGGCAGCCGCGAATACCCGATAGTGGCGCTCAAGCGTCGCGGTCGAATAGCAATAGAACGGCGTGCCGACGGCGGCGGCGAGTTCGGCGACGTTCACCGTCTCGGCGTGCAGCACGCCGTCGCGATAGGCGAAGTGATGCATTGCAAATAGTACCGTGAAATCAAATCACTTTGCTACAGTCAGTTCACCATCCGCGACGGGAGCTTGGCTAGTCGCGAACATCCTGTAAGAAATAATCGGTCGGAATCTCGATCCCCAATCCTTGCGTCCGCGCTTTGTTGTAAACGGCGGCGGCGACGCCTTCGAACTGCGCACCGATGGCGCCGACGTTGAGGAAAAACGAGGTCTGCTTGTCGTCGGTCCTGCCCTTTATTTTACCGGCAATAAGGTCGACCAGCCTGGGCATATTGATGATCTCGGGGGGAAGTTCGAGTCGCGGCACGAGCGCGCGTTCCTCGGGCTGCCCGGCGACATAGCCAAGAAATCCGGCGCGGGCATAGGAAGCTTCCGCAGGAAGCTTCTCCAGCCGTGGCGTCGCCTCGCCTGCCCGCATCGGCACATCCACGATCCGCGGCAAGCTCGGCTCGATCTCGCTCGACGTAAGATTGGTGACGTGCATTCCCGGTTCGAGCCAGTCGTTGAAGAAGACCGGCTCGTTGGTCGAGGTGCAGCACGAGACGATGTCCACGCCGCGGACGGCCTCGCGGGCGGATTCGGCGGGCTCGACCTCGACGCCGTGCAGCTCCGCCATCTCGCGTGCGTAAATGAGCACGTTGTGCTTATTCGGGCTGTAGACCTTAACCTTCTTGATGTCGCGCACCTGGCAAAAAGCATCGAGATAGGTCCGCGCCATGCCGCCGGAACCGATCATCCCAACGACACGACTATCCTTGCGTGAAAGATATTTCACGCCGAGACCCGCGCCTCCGCCGACGCGCATGTGCTGAAGAAATCCATCGTTGATCATGGCGACTGGCGTGGCATCCTTGGCGCTGAACAGAAACAGCAGACCACAGAAGGTCCCCGGCGCGCGGGCGTATTTATTTTCTCGCACGCGGCCGTATTCGCGCGGCCAATTCACCATGTCGGATAACATGCGGGCGCAGACATAACCGTCCTTCTTGCTGCCTCCGGTCATCACCGCCCAACGATAATAGGGCGCCGGCGTCTCGCCGGAAGGCACGTAGACATCGATGCGTCCCATCCCAACGGCGTCGCCGATCGCCATTTCCTGGAACACGCCATCAAGCGCCGCCAAACAGAGCGGCATGTCGAGTACCTTGGCAACGTCAACATTGTTGAGCAGCAACAAGAGCAGTCTCCTCTAGCCAGTCGAAATTTTCGGATGAATACAGCAACGGGGCTTAGCGCAAAGATTGGGACGCCGTTCACCGTCCGATGGTGGCCCGCGCCTTTTCCACAACATTCTCCGGATAATCTGCGAATTGACGCAGCAGCTGTTCGACCTGCTCCCCGCTAGCCGGATCGATTTCGATATTCATCTTCTCGGCGTCAGCCAAAAAAGCCGGATCCTTCATGGTATCGGCGAAGGCCTTACGTAAAATAGCGAGACGCTCTTTCGGCATGCCCGGTGGGCCGACGACCGGCCGCGCCAACAGTATCTGCTTGAAATGCAGGTCGAGAACCTGTTTGTCCTCGTCAGTGTTAACGTAATCATAGACACTTGGCACAGGGCCGAACGCATCGGACTTTTTTGGCCCCATCTGAATGACAAGTTTGAGACGGCCCGCCTTCACGTCAGGCAGAAATTGCGAATTGATCGAGGAAACAAAAAGCCCGCAAGCACCGTTGACCTCGCCGCGCTGCATGGCGAGATTGACTTCCTTATTACCTTCGTAGCCGGCGATCACTTTCGCATTCGCGTGCAGAAGATTCTTCAACACCATCGGATGCTGATGGCTGATCGACGCGGGTCCGGCAGAGCCAAAAATGGTTTCCTTGGTCATCATTTCCTGGAAGGAGGACGCCACACCGGGCCTTTGCCAGACGCCGCAAAAGGAAACATCCTGGTCCATACTCCCGATCCAGCTGAATTTGCCGGCGTCAAACTTTGCTTCGGCGTTCCCCATCGTCGGCTCCATAGCCGTCGAGGAAGCGAAGGCGCCGAGTTCGGTGCCATCCTTGGGTGCCAGGAAATAAACGTAGTTGGCGACTTTAAGGCCCCCGCCGCCTGGCATGTTTCTGGGCACGACATTGGGGTTGCCCGGAACGAAACGTCCGAAATGCCTGGCGAAGGTGCGGGCATAAGTATCGTAGCCGCCGCCCGGTCCATAGCCGATGTTGATGCCAATGGTGCTGCCTTTAAAATCCACCGGCGTTTGCGCCGTCGCCGGCCCGTTGAGTAGCAGCCATGAGGCTGGTAACGCGGCGAGGAAACTGAGGAGAGGCAGGACCCGGCGCATCTCTATTCCCCCATTTGTGGGCTGCAACGGATGAGCGCTGCTCTTCAGGCCGTTTCTTTGGCTTTGATGGTGAGGTATTTCTGCATGAGTTCAGCAGTGAGCACGACCTTCGGGTCATATTCGGGCGCATCTTCGAGTTGCTCAAGATCGTTGAGCCCGCAATTTTTGTAAATGCGGTTGATCGCCGAGATCAGCCGCGCCGGACGCTCCGGGCTGGCATTGAAATGCTGATGGATGGTGTTCGGCGGGATATAGATCATGTCGCCCGCCTCCCACTCGAAGCGCTTGATGTCATTCACAGGCGTCCAGCGATACGTGTCGGTGATCTCCACATCGCAGTCCTGATGCAGATCGTAGCCGCGCCCTTCCACCACATACAAACATTCTTCCGCGAGATGCCGGTGCTTGCCTGAGCGGCTGCCCGGCGGAATGAACTGCATATAGGCGTCGACCGTTTCCATGCGCGTGTTCATCTGCGCGTTCAGCAGGTGCTTCAGCAAACCCTGCCGCGACATTTCCCAAGGCATGTCTTCCGGATGCACGATCTTCTTGCGCAAAGCATTGCGCGCCGGCTGTTCCGTGGCTTCCTCAAGAAGCCCTTGATAGAATTTCTCGTTCAGCGTGCCGCGCATCCACGTTTTTGATTCATCCCACGCCATCGACAACCCTCGTTGTTGGCACCATTGCGCCGGTCGTTATCGCCTGAATTTAATCCGACGGATGATTGTAGTTTTCTTCGCTTTCCCGCGGCACGAAGTTGCCTTGGGTGGGCGACGGATGCTTCGGCCGCGGCTCTACTACATCCTGAAACAGCATGTTCATGAAAAGATACATCGGCTTGGTCTTGAGCACCAAGGCGCGCGCCGGCTCCTTCTCACTGGCATTGAAGTGCTGATGCACGCAGTTGTTGTGCACAATGGCAACGTCGCCGGCCTTCCAGTCGTAGCGGATGCCGTCGTGGATCTCATAGCCGGCGCCATCGAGAATGTAGAAAGCCGCCTCGTTGACGTGCCCATGCTTTGGCGTTTTGCCGCCCGGCGCATATTCCTCAAGGTGGATGTGCAGCGTCTGCGTGAGGCCATCCTCCGGCTCGACATAATGCCGGCCGAAATGCTGCGGGCCACCCATCATCTGCCGGTCGCTGCTCTTGACCACCCGCGGCATCGCCCGCAATCGGTCGAGTTCATCCTTGAGGCCGTAAGTGCCTTTCAGCGCACGGACGAACACCCGGTCCGGGCTGTTTGGATCCAGCGTTTTGTTGCCCATGACTTGTGACCTTCTCAGCAGATTGATTGATGCATATCTTGGAAAACTGAACCGCGTCAGATGTGCAGGTCAGTCGATAAACCAATCGAGGAACAGCGACTTTTTTGTCCCCTTTGGCGCGATCGGCTCTCCGTTGATGCCGAAGGCCTCGCCCGACGCCGGCTTCGCAGGGGTCGCCAACGGATTTAATCCCGCTGTTCCACCCGGCCGTTGCGGCGCAGCCTCCACAGGTTCGGCAACCGAAGCCGAAGGTGGCGGATCGAGTGGCCCTTTACGGCCACAGCCGGCAAGGCCGAGTGTGGCGACAAGCGCGGCAAACACGGCGAGATTGGCAAATCGGCGTTCAGCGGAAGGGGTCACGAATAGGCTCCTGAATCGGCGGCACCATAGCAGATCGAGGGTGAGAGGCGAGAGGCGGATTGCTTGGCATCGCTTGAGCAACTCGCTGTCATCCCTGCGCCTTTTCAAGCTTTTTCAGCCATTTTTTTGCTGCTGCCCGCACATTCTTCGGCGCAGTGCCGCCATAGCTCGTCCGGCTCTTTACCGAACTATCGACCGACAATACGTCAAAGACCTCGGCGGTTATGCGCGGTTCGACATCGCGCATGGCCTCAAGCGGAAGCCGGTGCAGCGGCATTCCCGTCTCCGACGCCTTGGCTACGATCCGGCCGGCGACCTGATGCGCCTCGCGGAACGGCAGGTTCAACTTTCGCACCAGCCAGTCGGCGAGATCGGTCGCGGTTGCATAGCCATCTCCCGCCGCTTTCTTCATGCGCGCCGTGTCAGGTTCAAGGTCGCGCGCCATCCCGGTCATCGCTACGAGTGAAAGGGTAAGCGCGGAGAGCGCGTCCATCGCGCCTTCCTTGTCCTCTTGCATGTCCTTTTGATAGGCGAGCGGCAAACCTTTCATCACCATCAGCAACGCATTCAATGCGCCGACAATGCGGCCGGTCTTGGCGCGCACCAATTCGGCGGCATCCGGATTGCGCTTCTGCGGCATGATCGAAGAGCCGGTGGTGAACTTGTCGGAAAGCTTCGCTAGCCCGACCAGCGGCGAGGTCCAAAGAACGATCTCCTCCGCAAAACGCGACAGATGCACGGCCGCTATGGAGGCAGCCGCCAGCGTCTCCAGCACGAAGTCGCGGTCGGATACCGCATCGAGCGAGTTCGCCGCCGGGCGGTCGAAGCCCAGCGCCTTCGCGGTCATGTCCCGGTCCAGCGGGAATGATGTACCGGCGAGTGCAGCTGCGCCCAGTGGGCATTCGTTGAGCCGCGCCCGCGCGTCGGCAAACCTTCCCCGGTCTCGCGCGGCCATTTCCACATAAGCGAGCAGATGGTGACCGAAAGTCACCGGTTGCGCGGTTTGCAAATGGGTAAAGCCCGGCATCACCGTCGCGGCATGTTCGAGCGCCTTCTCGGCGAGTGCCTGCTGATAGGCCGCAAGCTCGCGGTCGAGGGCGTCGATCGCGCCGCGCACCCAAAGCCGGAAGTCGGTCGCGACCTGATCGTTGCGCGAACGCGCCGTATGCAGCCGGCCGGCGGCAGGTCCGATCAATTCGGCAAGTCGGCTTTCGACATTCATATGAATGTCTTCGAGCGCGCGTTTGAATTCGAAGGTGCCGCCTTCGATCTCCGCCAGGACCGTATCTAGCCCGTGAGCGATTTTTTCGGCGTCGTCCGCCGTGATAATGCCTTGCTTGGCGAGCATGGCTGCATGGGCCTTGGACGCGAGAATGTCCTCGCGGAAAAGGTGCCGGTCAAAGTTGATGGAGGCGTTGATCTCCTCCATGATGGCATCGGGACCGGAGGCAAAACGCCCGCCCCACATTTTGTTGGTCATGACACGTCCATCGCCACGTCCACCCAGGTTCGGCAGACGATGACACATCGATCTGACGGCATTGCGGCCCGCCCAAGCTACCGCCGGCTTATGCTGGTTGCCGGAACCATGGTCACCCTCTTGGCGGGGCTCATGGCGGTATACGGGATCGGCGGGTTCCAGCGCAATGCGGAGGCCGCTCAGAGCTGCGATGCCACAGTTGAAAAAGCCAATCGGTTAGCACCTTTGGCCCGCGGCGAAGTGGCTGCGGTCACGATTGCGACGAAGCCTCTTCGCGTGCCCAGCTTGGCCTTCGAAGATGCTCAAGGCCAGCGGCATACCATCGAGGACTGGCGCGGCCGCACGGTTCTCCTCAACCTTTGGGCCACCTGGTGCGTGCCCTGCCGCAAGGAAATGCCGGCGCTGGACGCGCTCGAAGGCAAGCTCGGCGGGCCGGCCTTCAACGTTGTCGCCGTCAACATCGATACGCGCAACCTGGAGAAGCCCAAGGCCTGGCTGAACGAGGTGGGCGTGACCCGCCTTTCCTACTATTCGGATTCTAACGCGAAGATATTCCAGGATCTCAGAAGCGTCGGCCGCGCCTTTGGAATGCCGACAACCATGCTGATCGATCCGGAAGGCTGCGAGCTTGGTACAATCGCCGGACCAGCCGAGTGGGCGAGCGGCGACGCGTTGAAGCTGATCCAGGCGGCCATCGACAATAACTAGCTGCGTGCGTTCCGCTTGATGGCGACGTACGTCAGACCGTCATGTCGAGGTTGCCGCCAATACCCGCTGCAACGTTGGCAAGGCTTGTCATATTCTGTTGGGCGGCATCAATGAGCTTGGCGACGGAAGCGCCGGCATCAGAATTCATGCTCATCAATTTGGCGGCCACGGCAAGCTGCACTTGGCCCATGCGAGCGGCGATCAAGCCGGACATGAGCGCGGCGCAATCCATTAGACTTTCTTGTCGACCGTCTTGGCGTCCTTCTTGACAGGAATTTTGAATTGGGCGGCGAGCTTGTCAGCTTCCGCAAACTTGGCCTTGGTGGCGGCGCGGATGCGAGCGATCGCGGCCTTGGCGGCGATATTACCCATACCAAAAGCTTGGTTCTGCGAAATGTTGGCGAACCTGTTGGCTATGGCTGAGCTCAGACCAATGGAATTTTCTACATCCGCTTGCCGCCTGCCGGCGGCATCTTGCGGCTTTAGCCCGGCCAACAAAGAGCTTCGCAGCCAATCGGCAACATATGGGCCATTAATGACAGTCATCGTCTCACCCCGAAGCCAGTATAGGGGGAGATCGTTAACAAAAGCTGATCGTTAACAAATCATTATTAAAGTGGCGCGCGCAGACTACCTGGTAGGCACCGGCTCGTCGCCGCGGTAGTCGTATCGCCTGACGGCGAAGAGCATGACGTAAGCGGCGTTTATCGCGAAGTGATTCCGAATGAGAGGCTAGTTTTCACCTGGGCTTGGAAGGGCACCCCGGAACGCGAGTCGCTCGTTACGTTCACCTTCAAAAGCGAAGGCACCGGGACAATTTTCACGCTGACTCATGAACAGTTCTTCGACGAATCCGCGCGGGACCATCACCAGCAGGGCTGGAACGGGGCGCTGGAAAAGCTGGAGAAATACCTCACCTGACAATGATAGGGGTTGCGTGCCGCAAATCCGCGGCTTTCTTGCACGGGGAGGACCTTCCAATGTTGGTATCGCTCACCGCACTATATGCGGCCATTCTGGCCATCGTCACCATCGCCTTAGGCATCAATGTCACGGTGCACCGGGCGAGGCTGGGCATTTCTCTCGGAGATGACGGCAATCCGCAGATGCGGCGGATGATTCGTCTGCACGGCAACGCCGCGGAATATGTCCCGCTCGCGGTGGTCTTGATGCTCATCTATGAGATCAACGGCGGCGCACATCTTGCCTTGCACATCATCGGTGTTGGATTAGTGGCCGGCCGAGTTATCCAAACCTTGGGAATGTGGAGCAGTGACACTCCCAATTTGGCACGCGGCGCCGGCCAAACTCTGACGTGGCTCGCCGTCGCGGCGCTCGCCGTGCTTAATATCAGTCGGATCGTTTGAAGGGGGCGCTTACCGCGTCGGCACCGGCTTTTCGCCGCGATAGTCGTAGAAGCCGCGCTGGCTCTTGCGGCCAAGCCACCCGGCTTCGACGTATTTCACCAACAGCGGACAGGGCCGATATTTGGAATCGGCGAGACCCTCGTGCAGCACCTGCATGACCGAGAGACAGGTGTCGAGACCGATGAAATCGGCAAGCTCCAGCGGCCCCATGGGATGATGGGCGCCGAGGCGCATCGCGGTATCAATTCCCTCGACGTTCCCCACGCCCTCATAGAGCGTGTAGATCGCCTCATTAATCATCGGCAAGAGGATGCGGTTGACGATGAAGGCCGGGAAGTCCTCGGAAACCGCAATGGTCTTGCCGAGCTTGCTGACGAAAGTCTTGCTGGCTTCGAAGGTGGCGTCGTCGGTGGCAATGCCTCGGATCAGTTCGACCAGTTCCATCAGCGGCACCGGATTCATGAAGTGGATGCCGATGAACCGTTCGGGCCGGTCGGTTGACGACGCCAGCCGGGTGATCGAGATCGATGAGGTATTGGTGGCGACGATCGCCTCCGGCTTCAGCACGGCGCAGACGGCGGAGAAAATCTGCCGCTTGACCTGCTCTTGCTCAGTAGCCGTTTCGATCACGATATCGCAGTCGGCGAGCGCTTCCATAGTCTCCGCCGGGTTGATGCGCGCGAGCGCGCCTTTTCTGTCATCCTCGCTGATGATCTTTTTGCCGACCTGCCGCGTCATATTGCCGTTGATGGTCGCCAATCCGGCTTTGATGCGGTCGGGCATGACATCGTGCAGCAACACGGGAAAGCCGGCGAGCGCGCAGACATGGGCAATGCCGTTGCCCATCTGACCGGCGCCGATTACGCCGACGTTACGAATAGGAAGCGCCATGATTATTCATCCGATCGAAGCCGCGGTCATCGAGCCGCGATAGAACCTTTTTCTCAGACACCTGAAGCGCTTTTTACGCTGAACCCTGCATGAACAACACCGGGAGGGCCGTATCCATACTCGTCAATGGGCAAGCTTGCCAAGCTCTTCCGCTAGTTCGGGAAGCGCCTGGAAAAGGTCAGCCACCAGCCCGTAATCGGCCACCTGGAAGATCGGCGCTTCCTCGTCCTTGTTGATGGCGACAATGACTTTGGAATCCTTCATGCCGGCGAGGTGTTGAATGGCGCCGGAAATGCCGACGGCAATATAGAGATCGGGTGCCACCACTTTGCCGGTCTGGCCGACCTGCCAGTCGTTAGGCGCATAACCGGCGTCAACCGCGGCGCGGGAGGCGCCGACCGCGGCGCCGAGCTTATCGGCAACCGGCTCGATGTATTTCGTGAAATTCTCGCGACTTTGCATTGCCCGCCCGCCGGAGATGATGATCTTGGCGGAGGTCAGCTCCGGCCGGTCGAGCTTCGAGAGCTCCTCAGCGACAAAGGAGGAGATGGCAGGATCCGCGGCTGCGGCGACCGTTTCGACCGGGGCACTGCTTCCGTCTCTTTCGCCGGTCGCCTGAAATGTGGACGTGCGCACCGTGATGACTTTCTTCGCGTCCTTCGACTTCACGGTCTGGATCGCGTTACCGGCATAAATCGGCCGTTCGAAAGTGTCGGAAGAGATCACTTTGATGATTTCCGATACTTGCATGACGTCGAGCAGTGCCGCCACGCGGGGCATGAAATTCTTGCCAGTCGTGGTCGCGGCTGCGACGATGGCGCCATACGACCCGGCCAGCGATACGACAAGCGCCGCCAGCGGCTCCGCCAGCAGGTGTGCATAAGGCCCGGCATCGGCCAACAACACCTTGCTTACGCCATCGAGCTTTGTCGCCGCGTCAGCGACTGCCTTGCAGCCTTCGCCTGCGACCAGCACATGCACCTCGGCGCCAAGCGCCGTGGCGGCCGTCAATGCCTTGGCGGTGGCGTCCCCCAGGCGTTTGTTGTCGTGCTCAGCGATGAGGAGGGTCGGCATCAAAGAACCCCCGCCTCGTTCTTGAGCTTGCTGACAAGCTCCGCAACCGAAGCGACTTTGACGCCGCTCTTGCGGCGCGCGGGCTCGACGGTTTTCAGCACTTCCAACCGCGGCGTAAGGTCGACGCCATAGGACTCCGGTGTCTTCTCGTCGATAGGCTTTTTCTTTGCCTTCATGATGTTCGGCAAGCTGGCATAGCGGGGCTCGTTGAGACGCAGATCGGTCGTCACGATTGCCGGCGATTTCAGTTTCACCGTTTGCAAGCCGCCGTCCACCTCGCGAGTGACCAGCACGTTTTCGCCTTCAATCACGACTTTTGAAGCGAAGGTGCCCTGCGGCCAGCCGAGCAATGCGGCCAGCATCTGTCCGGTCTGGTTGCAGTCGTCATCGATTGCTTGCTTGCCCATGATTACAAGACCCGGCTGTTCCGCCTCGACGATCGCTTTGAGAATCTTGGCGACGCCGAGCGGCTCGGGCGCAACATCCGTCTTTACCAGAATGCCGCGACCGGCGCCCATGGCAAGCGCGGTGCGAATGGTTTCGGCGGCCTGTTGCGGTCCAATCGAAATCGCGACGATTTCGCTCGCCTTACCGGCTTCCTTGAGACGAATTGCCTCCTCGACCGCGATCTCGTCGAATGGATTCATCGACATCTTGACGTTGGCGAGTTCGACACCCGAGCCGTCCGTCTTCAGACGAATTTTTACGTTGAAATCGACGACCCGTTTCACGGGCACCAGGATTTTCATTGTTTCCCTTCCCGACTGAACGGGCGAGGAAACCTAAGGGGGCAGCCGAGCGGGGTCAACGAGCATCAAAGCTCCGGCAAGAGCCGCGGTCAGCGATTTTCCCCCGGCACCCAAAGTACGTCCCCGGCCCCCTTGTTATTGGCATGGCGGCTGGCCACGAACAGGAAGTCGGAAAGCCGGTTGATGTATTTCAGTGCGGCCGCCGAGACGCTCTCGCCCGGTTTGTCCGCAAGCTCCACCATCAGGCGTTCGACACGGCGGCAGATCGTTCGCGCCAGATGCAGATAAGCTGCGGCCGGTGTGCCTCCGGGCAACACGAATGAGCGCAGCGGCGCGAGCTCCGCGTTAAGCAGGTCGATCTCCTGCTCGAGCCGCGTCACCTGCGCCTCGGTGACGGACAGCCGCGCCCCGCCAGGCCCTTTTCCCTTATCGGGCATGCATAGATCGGCTTCGACATCAAACAGGTCGTTCTGGATGCGGGCCAGCATTGCATCGAGCAACGCATCGTCTGCGGTATGCAATCGCGCCAAGCCGATGACAGCGTTAGCCTCGTCGGCCGTGCCGTAAGCAGCGATGCGCAGATCATATTTCTTGCGGCGCTCGCCGGTGCCGAGAGCGGTGGTGCCCTCGTCGCCGGTGCGGGTATAGATGCGGTTGAGGACGACCATGGCTGTCTCGGCGCTTCCCGAATTCGGAATAAGGTCTATCCTATCGGGTGCTCCCGCGGAACGACAAACGGAGAAATCGCATGCGTTTCATCCTGCTCGCCATCGCCGCCCTGTTTATGCTGATGCCCGCGTCGCCATCCTCAGCAGCGGGCAAGGCCTCTGCAGCGGCTTCCGCAAAAGCCAAGCCGGCGCTTGCGTCATCAGCGAAAAAGAAAAAGGCTAAAACGAAGCCGGTCGAAAAGGTGCAATATCTGCGCGCGGCACCAAGCTGATAGCTGCGGCGTCAGCCTCGGGCGGCCCAGATTGCGGCCATAATGACGATGACCGCGATGAATTGCAGCAGAACGCGCCAGCGCATTAAGTTCTGTGAAGTATTAGGAGAGCCGCCTCGCATCATGTTGTAGAGGCCAAGCAACAGCACGACGGCGACGGCGCCGACCGCAATGGGAACTGCATAGTCAAATAAGCTGGACATTGCCCGCTCTCTTAGCACGTCCCCGCCGCCGCGGGCTATCATCCGAGACCGTTAGGCGGCGATGTACTTTTCGATCTCATGCACGGGAAGCTTGATCAAGTCCTTGTCGATCTCGGCGTGCAACGCGCGGCGCAGGCCTTGAGAATAGGCTTGCCGGATCACGCCTAGGGCACGCGGCGGCGCCGCCAGCACAAGCGACGTTGTCTCGCCCGCCGATATTGCCGCGTCCAGCCGTGCGGCAAGCTTTTGAAGAAACCGTTGTTCCGCCTGAGTATGCCAATCGGTTTGTTCCATAGCGCTCCGCGCCGATCCGACCGAATTCACCGACCGCCCGGGCGCATCGGTTCCCTGCTCATGCGTCATCGGATCTTCCTGTTCATAAACTTCTCGCGTCTTCAAATTGGGAAACATCTCGTCGCCGACATTTTCCAACACCAGGGCCTTGGCACCGTCGCAGACGACGACCCAGTCGCCCTGTTCAATCTTTAATTTTGACATTAATTGCCTCCTGGAATCATCGCCTCGCGGATCACACTCGTATAACGCGGCCAAAGCGATTCCGTTGCCGAGCTGTGCGCTGCCGATCAATCCGGGCTCGTCAACAGCTGCCGCGCGATCAATAGGGCTAAAATCTCGGCCGATCCTTCGAAGATATTCAGCACCCGGGCATCGCAAAGAATACGTGAGACCGGAAATTCGAGCGCATAGCCATTGCCGCCGTGGATCTGCACCGCGTTGTCGGCGGCGGCCCAAGCTGCTCGCCCAGCCAATAATTTTGCCATGCTTGCTTCCAGATCGCAGCGTCCGCCGGAATCCTTCTTGCGCGCCGCGAAGTAGGTAAGCTGCCGAGCGATCGCGATATCGGCGGCCATCATGGCGATTTTGTCCGAGACACGCGGGAAATCGATGATCCGTGCGCCGAATTGCATGCGCTGGGCCGAATAGCCGAGCGCCTGTTCCATCGCCGATTGGGCGAGACCTACCGACCGCGCGGCGGTCTGGATGCGCACGGTTTCGAAGGTCTGCATCAGTTGTTTGAAGCCGGCGCCTTCGACACCGCCTAGAAGCGCCGATACCGGCACTTCAAAGCCGTCGAACATTATTTCGTACTGCTTCATCCCGCGATAGCCGAGCGCCGCAATCTCGGCACCGGAGATTCCCGGTACCGGGAATGGGTCATCGTCGCTTCCGCGCGGCTTTTGCGCGAGCAGCATGGAGAGGCCGTGGTGCCCGCTTGCCTTCGGATCGGTGCGCACGAGCAGCAACATGAGATCGGCGCGGGCAGCATGCGTGATCCAGGTCTTGTTGCCGTAAACTTTATAGACGCCGCCTTCTCGCACCGCCCGCGTTCGGATCGAGGCGAGATCGGAGCCGGCACTCGGCTCGCTAAAGGCCGCGGTGGGCAAGGCTTGTCCGGCGGCAATCTTCGGCAGCCATTGGCGCTTCTGATTCTCGGTGCCGCCGCGAAGGATGAGCTCCGCCGCCATCTCCGCCCGCGTACCGAGCGAGCCGACGCCGATGTATCCGCGCGACAGCTCCTCGGCGACGACGCACATCGCCTCTTTTCCAAGTCCGGTCCCGCCGAAATCCTCAGGAATGGTGAGGCCGAAAACGCCAAGCTCTGCCAACCTGGCGATGATCTCGAGCGGGATATAGCTGTTCGACAGATGCCACTGTTGCGCCTGTGGAATCACTTCGCTGGCCGTGAATCTGCGCATCTCATCGCGGATCGGCTCCAGCGTATCGTCCAGGCCGGCCATGACGAATGTGGTGTCATGCTGAGCGCGGATCAGATCCACCAGCAGGGCACGCCGTTGCGCTGTGTTTCCCGACGCGATCAGCGCCTCCAGAAGCGGCGTCATCCGCGCCGAAATCTCTGACTGCGATAGCCCGAGATCGGAAAGCCGCACCACCTCGCCCTGGTTCATGGAAATGCCGCCAAAGATCTGGGCGAGATATTCGCCAAGCCCAATGCGGACCAGGAGTTCCTGAACCTGGCTCAAACCCCTCGTTGAGTGGATACGTTCGGCATCAGCGGCGAATTGCCGAAGCGCCTCCACGTAGGCGGCAAGCCAGGCGATCCCGTGCGCCGCACGTTGCTCGCGGGCGAAAAGCCGGCCGACGATGCGGCCGTTGACCGCAACCCGTCCCCGCACTTTCACAATTGCATCGGCGAGGAGTGCCTCGATGGTGCTGATGGCATCCTCGGCCATGGCAACCAGGTCGTGCCCTGCCTCCGGAACGGAATGCGGCGGCATTTACGGCTCCATGGAAGATTTTGTGGCTGCGGGGTGAATGAGTGGGCGACACTACTCGTGGGAGTCTCGAATGCAAGGCTCAGCCGGGTAGCGAAAGGGCCAACTTTGCAACCGCAGGCTATGTAACGGAAAGGTATAACTTTCCTACATTTTTAACCATTTAGTTGTTTCCTACGGAGGTATCCGAACCGCTCCGGGCAATTGTCGCGGGCCCGCACCTTTTAGGTGATTCTAGATGTTTTCAATTAAGCGCCTCGCCATTCCCACTCTCTCCGTTCGCAATCGCATCATCGGTATCGCGATTATCCCGGTTATTGGTTTTCTCGCCAACGGCATCGCCTTCACGGCGGGGCAATCGGAAGTCGAGGCCGCTTTCGACAGCGTAAAACGTGCCTCTGCGCTCGCAGATGCCAGCCACGATTTCAAGGCGGCGCTCGCCACCATGCGGATTAGTACTCGGGACTTCGTTTCAAAACCCAGCCCGGATTTGGTCCTCGCCTTCGACAATGGCCGTAAGCTGGCGACTAAAAGCCTTGCCACCATCGAGAGCTCGGTAACGGCCAAGGAGCGAAAGGAAATCTCGGGTTTAGGTGAGCGCGTGGGGTCGGTCGCGACAGTGTTCGGCGACCTGGTCAAGGAGCAGGAAGCTCTTGGTTTTACCGATGAAAATGGCATCCGGCGCCGCATGCGCGATTCGGCTGCAGCGATCGAACGTTTCGTCAATTCCGATCTCGGCAAGGAGGAAATGGCGTGGCTTCGCGATGCCGATGCCGCCAAGCTGCTGATTTCTCTCCTCGTCATGCGCCGCTATGAGGCGGATTACCGCCTCACGGGAAGAGAATATGTGAAGAATCTCTTCGCCAACGAGGCCACCAGGTTCAGCAAGACATTCGCCGATATCTCCGCGCCCGCGGCGGTAAAGGAGCAACTGTCCCGCGAAGTCAAAACCTACGTCGATACTTTCAGCGAGTGGGCCGCCAGCATGAGTAAGATCGAGCCCGCCGTCGCCGTCCTTGACCTGGAAACTGAACAGATGCTGCCGGTGGCGGATGGGATCATCGAGTCCGTAAAGGTAGCGGAAGCCTCCTCTTCAACGGCGCTGGCGCGCTCGCAGGCCCGCACCAAGAATATCATTATCTGGGTCGGATGCACGGTTGTGTTCTTTGGGCTCTGCTTTAGCTGGCTGATCGGCCGCAGCATTACCCGGCCGCTCAACGGGCTTGCCGCAGTGATGAAACGTCTTGCCGATGGCGACACCTCGGCGCGCGTCCCGGCGACCAACAAGAAAGACGAGATCGGCGCCATGGCGCGCACGGTGATCGTCTTCCGCGATACCATGATCGAACGCGAGGGCCTCGCCTCCACTCAGGTCGAAGCCGCTCGCGCACGTGAGGTGCGTAGCGAAAAGATCGCCAGCACGATCAAACTGTTTGAGCAATCCGTGGATGAGGCACTGGCAAAATTGCGCGGCGCCGCCGGGCGGTTGGAGTCGACTTCGAGCCAGCTCAACAGCGCCGCGGATGCGGTTTCCGCCGAGGCACGTACTGCGGAGGAACGCGTTGGCGACGCAGCCGGCAACGTGACCGCGGCGGCGAGTTCGGTCGAAGAGCTTGCAGCCTCGATCGCCGAGATCGCATCGCAAGCCACCAAATCCACCGAGGTCGCGAGCCGCGCCGTCTTTGAGGCGGCGCGCACCGGCAAAACCATGACCGAACTCGGCACCGCCGCGACACGCATCGGCGAAGTCATCGGTCTTATTCAGGCGATCGCCGGCCAGACTAACCTGCTGGCGCTCAACGCCACCATCGAGGCCGCGCGTGCGGGGGAGGCCGGCAGAGGCTTCTCGGTCGTGGCCTCCGAGGTGAAGTCGCTGGCCGGACAGACCGCCCGGGCGACCGAGGACATCGCCGGACAGATCGGCGCAATCCAGTCCGCCGCCGCCGACGCGGCGCAGGCCATCGAGCAGGTCAATTCCATCATCGAGGAAATGTCGACCATCGCTTCCACCGTCGCTTCCACCGTCGAGGAACAGAATATCGCCGTCAGCTTGATCGCCGAGGGCGTCAACCGCGCCTCATCCGAGGCGCGCACGGGTTCCGAGGCCATGAACCGGGTCGCCGGCGCCACCACCGACGCCCGCGCAACGGCGGCGGACGTCAAGGCACTCGCGGACACGCTCTCGCTCGAGGCAGAAAATCTCGAATCCGAAGTAAGGGCCTTCCTCAACGAGGTTCAGGCTGCCTAGTTAGCCTCGGAAGAAGAGACGGCACCCCCTTGCCAAGCGCTTCATGATCGCCGATCTCATCCGGGTGTAAGCGCTTTCAAGCTGAGCGACAGCGCTCCATTCCGGGGAACGCCTTGAGGCTGATTCGTCGGTCCTTTCGCATCGGCTATGATGCCTTCATCCGCTTCCTTGCCGACGACGGCTGGGCGATCGCCAGCCACATCGCGCTTTCCACACTGATGGCGATGTTTCCTTTCCTGCTTGTGGTGACGGCCATTGCCGCGGTTATTTTCGGCTCGCAGAACCTTGCCGAAGAAGCCGCCCGTATTCTGCTCACCGCTTGGCCCAAAGAGGTGGCGAGCCCGATCGGGGCTGAAATCCACAACGTTCTGTCGAGCGCAACCGGAGACGCGCTCACCATCGGCCTGGCGCTTGCGCTGTTTTTCGCCTCAAGCGGCGTCGAAAGCTTGCGTGTCGGACTCAACCGTTCCTACGGCGTGACCGAGCAGCGTGCCTGGTGGGTGCTGCGCCTGGAATCGATCGCCTATGTGCTTGTCGGCGCGATCGCGCTGCTCGCCTTCGCTATCCTCGTCGTCTTTGCACCGCTCATTTGGGCGGCGGTTCTGCGGCACTTGCCGGAACTAGAACCTATCGGCTGGATGATTACCTTCGTGCGGTTCGCAGTCGCTGTCGTCGTGCTCGTGGCTGCGTTAGTGATCGTCCATCTGTGGCTGCCGGCGGGCCGGCGCCGCCTTTCGCAAGTCTGGCCCGGGATCGTGACAACGCTATTGATGTGGCTCGTCGGCGGGGCATTGTTCGGGCGCTATCTCGCGGAATTCGCCTTCGCATACGCAGTCTATTACGCAGGTCTAGCGTCGGTGATGATCGTGCTGGTGTTTCTTTATCTCACCGCGGCGATCTTCATCTATGGCGGAGAGCTGAACACCATAATCGCACAAGAACAGGGAAAAAACGTCAAGAAAACGGGCTATGCCGCAAGCTGAGTTGCGGCGATGGCTTCGGCGAGCGCTTTCGGACTGATCGGCTTCATTACATAACCATCCATGCCCGCAGCGCGCCCTCTGGCCTCATCCTTCGGCGTGGTGCGCCCCGAAATGCCGATGACCGGAATGCGCCTATGGGGCTCCGGCAGTGCGCGGATGCGCCGCGTCGCCTCGATGCCGTCGATTCCCGGCAACATCACGTCCATGAGCACGAGATCGTAGTTCCCCTGAGCCACCGCCTCGACCGCAGCCGCGCTATCGCCCACAAAATCCGCGCCATGGCCAAGCTCGGTGAGGATCGTGTTCAGCACCACGCGGCCGTAGGGGTTATCCTCGGCACAAAGAATTTTCAGTGCGCGTACCGGCCTGCTCGGGGCACCGTCGATCGCGCCGTTCGCTGTGTCGCTGGAGGCCGGGGCCTTCTCGACAATCGCGGTCAGACGGAACGTGCTGCCGCGACCTGGCTTACTCCTGACTGTCAGGTTGCCGCCCATCGCCTCGGCGGCGTGCTTGACGAAGACGAGGCCAAGTCCCGCGCCACCATAGCGCCGAGCAACCGCCTTGCTTGCCTGTGCGAAGGGGCGGAACAGCCGCTTGATCTCCGCCGGTTTTAGTCCGATGCCGCTGTCGGTCACGGTGAAATTAAGCCGCAGGCGTCCACGCGCCAGCGCCTTGCCGGTCAGTTCGAATTTGATGCTGCCGCTGCCGGTGAATTTCACCGCGTTGTCGATCAGGTTCTCCAGCGCGGCACGCAGCCGCACCGCGTCGCCGATAACGCTCTCCGGAAGATCCCCGGCGATGACGGCTTCGGTCCGCACACCCTTGGTCTCGGCGCGCGCGGACAGCGAAGCCGTTATCGAATCTGCAAGGCGACGCAGCCGAAACGGCTCCCGCCGCAGCACGATCCCCTCGGCGCCTGCCCGCGCCGAATCGATGATGAGATTGATCAGGGAGGCGAGATGTTCGGCGGTGCTTTTGACCCCGGCCGCCCAGCGAGCCTCGCGCTCGCCAAGACCCGAGGTCACAAGCAGTTCGCCAAGCGCCAAGATGCCGGTGAGCGACGTGCGGATTTCGTGGGCGAAAGCCGCCAGCGCCGCCTCGGCCTCGCCGGCTGCTTGCGCGCGCATACGCCGTTTGGGCCGCGCTTTTTTGCGCGTCCGCTTGGCTACGGATTTCAACCGTTTGATCGGCATGAAGGCCCCCCGGCCCGGCATGATGAGCATGGCACGGCGCGCAACGATGAGCCAGAAAAAGTCAGTCGAGACCGACCATTTGGCGGATGTCGGCTGGATTTGCGCCCTGGGCGCGGAGTTCGCGCAACGCCGTCGAACGGGTCGACTTCGATAACTTGCGCCCGTCGGGGCCGAGAATCAGCCGGTGATGAAGATAGGCAGGCGGCGGCAGACCAAGGAGTTGCTGCAACAGCCGATGGACGCTCGTGGACCAGAACAGGTCGGCACCGCGCACCACGTGGGTAACGCCTTGCGATGTGTCGTCGATCACGACCGACAGATGATAGCTCGTCGGCGTCTCTTTGCGCGCCAGTACAACGTCGCCCCAAGCCTGCGGCGCAGCCGTGACGGTGCCGGACTCCTCGTTTGGGCCGACGCCGGATTCAGTCCAGGTAAGAGGACCCGCCCGCGCAGCCGCCGCATCCATGTCGAGGCGGAGCGCATAAGGCTCGCCCGCCTGAATGCGGCGCGCCCGTTCCGACCCTGGAAGCGTTCTGGACGATCCGGGATAGAGCGGCCCGCCGTCAGGATCGCGGGGCCACGGCCCTTCCGCCTCACGCTCGGCAATCAACCTAGCGATCTCGGCACGGCTATCGAAACTTGGATAGACGAGACCCATTGCGTCGAGCCGGGCGATGGCGGCGCGGTAGTCTTCGAGATGCTCCGACTGACGCCGTACCGGCTGTTCCCAATTAATCCCAAGCCAGGCGAGGTCCTCGTAGATCGCCGCCTCGAATTCCGGACGGCAGCGCGTCTGGTCGATATCCTCGATGCGCAGCAGCAGACGCCCGCTGGCCTCGCGCGCCATGTCGGCATTCAACAGCGCGGACAGCGCGTGCCCGAGATGCAGATAGCCGTTGGGAGAAGGCGCGAAGCGGAAAACATTCATTTTCGTCACCCGCGGGCATAGCCGTCGAAGACGGCGTCGCTTCGCGACGCCTT
>JAXDOS010000214.1:0-8193 GCA_034668785.1 Alphaproteobacteria bacterium | reverse complement strand
GCCGCCGGATAGGGTTCCGCCGCGCTGATGAAGGCGGTCGCGCAGAAGGGGAAACAGTGCAACTACTCGTTCGAGGTCGCTATTAAAATGCGCCGGGTCGGCGACGATCCCGCCCATCTGCAAATTTTCCAGCACCGTCATGCGGGCAAAGATACGGCGCCCCTCGGGAGCTTGCGCGATCTTCAGCCGCGCGATGTCGTGGGTAGGGAGAGCGGTGATGTCGTGCCCGTCAAAAAGTATGTGGCCGTCGCGTGCACGCGGATTGCCGCAAATCGTCATCATCAGGGTCGATTTGCCGGCGCCGTTCGCGCCGATCAAGGTGACGATCTCGCCTTGATGGACGTCGAGGTCGACACCTTTGAGCGCGCTAACGCGCCCGTAGTAACTCGTCACCCCGCGAACACTGAGGAGGGGCGCGCTCACAACCCAACCTCCGCTTCTACCTTCTTTACTTCATGGTTCTCGACGCCGAGATAGGCTGCGACCACCTTCTGGTCGTTGCGCACGGCGTCCGGCGACCCATCCGCAATTTTCACTCCATGATCGAGTACGACGACGTGGTCGGAAATCTGCATCACCACAGACATGTCATGCTCGATCAGGAGGATCGAGGTGGGATGCTGCTCACGGATCGAAAGCAGGAGTTGGTTGAGTTCGCCGCTTTCGCGCGGGTTGAGGCCGGCGGCCGGCTCATCGAGACAAAGCAGCGTTGGATCGGTGCACATGGCGCGCGCGATCTCGAGCCGCCTTTGTGCGCCATAGGGCAACTCGCCCGCGGCGTCGTCGGCGCGCTCTGTCAGTCCGATTTTATCCAGCCAGTAGCGCGCCTTGTTAATGGCGCGACGCTCGGCGCGGCCATAGGAGCGAACGCCGAGGATGCCGAAAACGGTAAAACCAGACGCGAGCATTAGTGCATTGTGCTGAGCGATCAGCAAATTCTCCAGCACGCTCATGCCTGGAAACAGCCGAATATTCTGGAAGGTTCGCGCCACCTTGGCTTTTTGCGTAACCAGATAATCGGGCATACGGTCGAGCAGGAACAGCGCGCCATTGCTCCGATGGATGCTGCGTTCACCGCGGCTGGTCAGTGTTTCTAGCTCATTCCACAGCTTCGGATCGCCATGATGCAACGCAATCCGTCCCTCGGTCGGCGTATAGAATCCGGTGATGCAGTTGAACACGGTGGTTTTGCCGGCACCGTTCGGACCGATCAGGGCAGTGATCCCGCCACGCGCGGCCTCAAAGCACAGTTCATTGACGGCGATCAGTCCGCCGAAACGCATCGTGAGATGATCGACGCGGAGCACGGAATTAACGGCCGGCATCATCCGCGTTTTTCCTTGAGCAGGTCGGCGGGAACTGCCTTGCGCTTCTGCAGAAACACGGAAGGTTGCCGCGTAGAGATCAGGCCGCGGGGCTTCCAGATCATGATGAGAACCATGGCAAGACCGAACAGCAGCATGCGATATTGAGTGGGATCAAAGTCATTGCCGAAAATATTTTTCAGAAACCCTAGTTCACGCATGATCTCAGTACCGCCGATCATCGCGATTGCGGCGATGGCAACACCGATCTGGCTGCCCATGCCGCCCAGCACGACAATCGACAGGATCGTCGCCGACTCGATGAAGGTGAACGATTCCGGCGAGATGAATCCCTGGCGGGCGGAAAAGAACGATCCGGCAAAACCCGCGAGCATCGCACCCATGGCAAAGGCGGTTAGTTTGGCGTTGGTGGTATTAACCCCAAGGGAGCGGCAGGCGATCTCATCTTCGCGCAACGCCTCCCAGGCGCGCCCGACCGGCAGCCGCCGCAGTCTGAGCGTGAGGAAGGCGGTAAAAAGCACGAGACCAAGAATGAGGTAGTAAAAAAAGATGGTGCGATAGAGGGGAGTGAATTCCAGGCCGAAGACGGCGGCGAAACCCTCGTCGGATGCATTGAACGGAATCCCGAAGAAAGTCGGGCGCGGAATCCCGCCGATGCCGGCATATCCGTTGGTCACCGGAACCCAGTTGATAATGACGAGGCGGATAATCTCGCCGAAGGCGAGGGTGACGATGGCGAGGTAATCGCCACGCAGCCGCAACACCGGAAACCCAAGCAAGATACCCCAGAAGGACGACAGGATTCCTGCGAGCGGGAGCAGTACCCAGAACGACAAACCGAAGTTCTTGGCCAATAGCGCATAGGAATAAGCGCCGACCGCGTAAAAGGCGACGTAGCCGAGGTCCAGCAGGCCCGCCAGTCCCACAACGATATTGAGGCCCAATCCAAGCATTACGTAGATCAGAATCTGGATGCCGAAATTGTCGATCCACTTCACGGCACCGCCAAATCCCGTCAACGACACCACCACAGCCGGATAGATGATCACGAAGCCAAGCGCGAAGGACGTGAACCACTTGGTGAAACCCGCGCGCCACGCCGAAATCGGCGCGCTTGGCGCCAACGGTTTGGTGGTACGTTTGGCTAGCCGTGGCGAGAGAACAAGAATGTAAAAAAACCGGCTCAGGCCGACCACCGCGACGAGCGCAAATAACAACATCCAATGCGTCTCGAGCGCCAGCTCGTTACGCATATCCTGCACGGTTCTGAATCCGACGAGCGGCAGCAGCAGTCCGAAGGCAAACAACGCGGCAAGGCCCGCGTCCTTCAGCGCTCGGAGGAAGTCGGCGCGGCGGGCCGGGGAGGGTGCCTCGGCCGTCACCTCACACCTTCTCGACGTCCGGTCTGCCGAGGATTCCCTGCGGCAGGAAGATCATGGTGATGGCGAGAATTGAGAAGACGGCCACATCCTTGTAATCGATGGAAAAATACGCCGACCACATGGTCTCCACCAACCCGATGACAAGGCCGCCGATCACCGCGCCTGGCAACGACCCGATGCCGCCGAGCACAGCGGCAGTGAAAGCCTTGATACCGGGGACGAAGCCGTCAGCGAAGCTCACCACGCCGTAGTACATCAGGTACAGGGTACCGGCGACGGCGGCGAGCGCCGCGGCGATGACGAAGGTGATTGAAATGGTGCGGTCGACGTTGACGCCGACAAGCGCCGCCATCTTCTGATCCTGCTCGCAGGCGCGTTGCGCCCGTCCAAGCGAAGTTTTGCTCACCAGGAACCAGAAGGCGGCAAGCAGGAGCGCGGTGACACTCCAGATGATGAGCTGCTTGTAGGAAACCGCGACATCGTAGTTTTCGCCGTGCATGACGACGATCACTTGATTGAACAGAGGCGGAATCGACTTGTTGCGCGGCCCCTGCGTCACTTGAACGAAATTACTTAGAAAAATCGACATGCCGATCGCGGAGATCAGCGGAGCCAGGCGGAACGAACCGCGCAATGGCCGATAGGCGGCGCGCTCGATTGCCCAATTGACGACTGACGTCAGCACCATGGCGACGATGAGCACGATCAACAAGGTTAGCACGACCGATCCTACGCCGATCCAGTTCGTCAAGATCAGGAAGGCGATAAGAGCGATGAAGGCCGATACCATGAATACATCGCCGTGGGCGAAATTCACCATGCCGATGATGCCGAACACCATCGTATAGCCGATGGCGACAAGGCCATAGATCGAACCAAGTGTAATACCGTTGATGAGCTGCTGGACGAACACTTCCATACGTCCGCCGCGCCCCCGCGCTCACTCTGCCGTGACGCCGATCATCGATGTTGAAGCGGCGACGTGGAGAATCCACGTGTAGCAGGGCGAGCCAGTTCCGGCAACGCCAAGCGGCCCGGCGAATCTGGACTCAGCCGGCCTTGGCGGTTTCTGCAATGACTTCGGCGGCTTCCTTGAAAGCGTGATTGGCGGCTGGAACGCCGCAATAGATCGCCTGCTGCAGGATCACTTCCTTGATATCGTCGGACGAGAATCCGCCCTCGGTAAGTGCGACGCGCACGTGCAGACGGAACTCCTCCCATTTGTCGAGCGCGATCATCGTTCCGATCACAAGTATGCGGCGCGTTCGCTCATCGAAGTGAGACCGCGTCCAAATCTCGCCCCAGGCATAGCGGGTAATGAGATCCTGGAATTCTTCATTGAGCGCAGTCTTGTTGGCATTCGCGCGATCCACCCATGCGTTGCCGAGCACTTTGCGCCGGCGTGCCATTCCGTTTTTGTATCGCTCGCGTTCGTCCATAAATCCTCCCTCTGAGTGGGATCGCAAATACCTTACGTTTTAGGTTGCGTCAGAAATCCGAGCACTTCGGCTACAAAAACGGCCGGCTGCTCGACGTTGGAGATATGCGCGGCATCCAACACCGTAAGCGATGCGCGCGGAATGTGGCTACGGATGAATTCAGCCGCCGCAACCGGCGTTGCCGTGTCATGCCGTCCCGCGATCACCAGCGTGGGCGAATTGATCTTTGCCAATATGGCGCGATGATCCATGTCACGGACGGCCTCGCAACACGCGATATAGCCATCGATCGGCGTTGCCACTAACGCCTCCTTAATACGAGCGACGGTGTCCGGCGCCCGTGCGCGAAAATCCGCCGTGAACCACAGGTTCATGAGGTTATCGGCAACCGCCTCTAACCCGCGGGCGCGAATGGTTTTGATACGCTGGTTCCAAGGCTCCTTGTCGGGATAGTAGCAGGAGGTGTTGGAAAGAATGAGCTTGTCGATGCGCTGCGGCGCATGGGCCGCAAGCCACTGCCCGACCATGCCCCCCATGGATAGGCCGCACCAGCTAACCTTGCTGACGTTAAGTGCATCCATGATTGCCAGGGCATCTTTACCCAGGCGCTCCATGGAATAGGGGCCCGGCGTAACCCCCGACCTTCCGTGTCCGCGCCGGTCATAGCGGATGAGGCGGAAGTGCCGTGACCAGACGGGCGCCTGCTCATCCCATATGTTGAGATCAGTTCCCAGCGAGTTGGACAGCATGAGCACGGGCGCCGCGGCAGGGCCTTCCACCTCGACATGGAGTGGGCAGCCCTCGGCATCGATCATCGCCACGCGCATCTCCGAAAGATGGACATGATCACGTTCGGTGGTTTCCGCGACTTTTAGTCGAAGCAACGAGCCGATCAATGAAAGTTTGCGCGGCGCCTTGATAGGCCATGGGCTCGAACAGCTTGGCCAAGTCGCTGGCGGAAAGCTGGGCGGTGATGCGCGGATCTTCGCTCATCACCTCCTGCAAATTCCGCTTCTCTGCAATCGCCTTTTTCGCCAGTTCCTCGACGAGTTGATGCGCATCCGCTTTGCCGATCTTGGCCGCGAGCCCCATGGACACGGCTTCGGCCATGATCAAGCCCTGGGCGAGATCGAGATTGGAACGCATGCGTGCGCCATCGATCTCCATTCCCTCCGCGATATCCACGACGGCCTGCAGCCCGCCGGAGACGACAAGGGCAAGCGCAGGAAAGATCGGCCATTCGGCTTGCCAGCCACCCAGCGCGCGCTCGTGTTCCTGCACTTGAGCGGCAAAGATCGTTGCCGCGAGCTGAGGAGCAATGGTTGCGGCCGCCAACGCCGCCGCCGCCGCTGTGGGATTACGCTTCTGCGGCATGGTCGAGGAGCCGCCCCGCCCGGGCTCTGCCGGTTCGAAGGCCTCGCCAACTTCGGTCTGCATCAGCAAGCCGACATCGCGCGCGATTTTGCCGCAGGTTCCCGCCAGAATCGCCAGCGCGCTCGCGACCTCGGCGAGCCGATCGCGATGACTATGCCAAGGAGCTTCGGGGGCGGGGAGGTCAAGCAAAGCCGCCAGCTTCTCGGTAACGTCGAGCCCGCGGTCACCGAGCGCCGCCAGAGTCCCGGCAGCGCCGCCGAATTGCAGCATCAACGCTTCCTTCCGCAGCCGCTTCAGGCGGTCGCGTGAGCGCGCGAGCGCCGCCGCATAGCCGGCGAGCTTGAGGCCAAAGGGCATGGGTAAGGCGTGCTGTAGCCACGTACGGGCCACGGTCGGCAGGCGGCGATTGCGACCAGTCAGGGTCGTGAAAGCGTTGATTGCACGGTCGAGATCGGCCGTTAGGGCGTCAATCGCGGCGCGCAATTCGAGCACAAGGGCGGTATCGATGACGTCTTGGCTGGTCGCGCCCCAGTGCACATAGCGCGCCGCCTCGGCATCGGATTTCGCCACCTCGGCGGTCAGCGCCTTAATCAGTGGAATGGCAATGTTACCCGCCGCAACCGCAGCCTCGCCGATGGCCGCCATGTCGTAACGGTCGGCCTGACAAGCGCCGGCAATAGCCGCGGCGGTCGTCGCCGGGATGACGCCGAGTGCAGCTTCTGCCCGCGCCAGCGCCGCCTCGAAATCGAGCATCCGCTGCAACCGCGCGCGATCTTCGACAACGGCTTGCATCGCCGCGCTGGAAAAGAGCGGGGTGAGCAGCGAGGAAGAGAGGAGAGGATTCGTCATGGCCGGGCGAGCGATAATGACACACTTTGAGGCTCTTAGCGGTCCGCGCGCTGGCCGCCAAGGCCGATTGGCTCTTCCAAGCCGCCGCACGAGGCTTTAAGTCCAGCTGTCTCGGCCAGCGTCAGTGCAGGCCATTGATCGGAGAATGCCGATGGCCATGGTGATGAGCGGCGAATATCAGATCGCGGCGCCCCGCGACGTGGTGTGGGAAAAACTCAATGATCCTGAGGTCTTGAAGGCCTGCATTCCGGGCTGCGAGCAGCTAGAGAAGGTGTCTGAGACGGAGTTCCAAGCAGTGGCCGTCAATAAGATCGGGCCGGTGAAAGCTAAGTTTAAAGGCAAGGTCCGACTCTCGGATATCGACCCGCCAAACGGTTACAAGATTTCTGGGGAAGGTGACGGCGGCGTCGCCGGCTTCGCCAAAGGCGGGGCGACGGTAGCCTTGATTGAGAAGGATGGCGGCACGCTCCTAACCTATAATGTCGAAGCCCAAATTGGGGGAAAGCTCGCACAGCTTGGCCAGCGGCTGGTAAACGGGGTCGCGAAAAAGATGGCGGACGACTTTTTCAAAAAATTCGTCGCAACAGTGGCGCCGTCCATGCCCTAAAACGAAACCCGCCCTCGATGAGAGAGCGGGTCCGTTTGCATTTAGCTAGCGTTACGGGCAGGGGTGCCGCAGGCCGTCGAAGCCGAGAAAGGTCCCGGACGCCGGGTCATAGGACCGATATCGGGATGCGCAATAGCCCACTGCGTCTCCGCCCTCGGGGGCATAGGCATAAGCCGGCTCGTCGTATACTGGATAGCCGTAGCCGTAAGCCGGGTAGCCATAATAGGGCCGCGACGCCAGGGCGCCGCCGATGATGGCACCGGTGGCAAAGCCGGCGATGGGGCCGCCCCAACCGGAACCACGATGTCCCCGCCACCGTTGCGCGGATGCCGACCCCGACGTCAGGACCACCGCGCCGACGAGCGCCAGAGCGGTGAGGGATGTAGCGACCTTTGAAGGCATGGTACTTTCTCCAGAAATGGTGTTGGCCAAAAAGCGTGCCGTTCACCGGCGCCTCTAAGCAACTAATGGGCCCGATCTAGCTTTGTTCCGTAACGGTTCTGTAAGCTCCCTTGACCGTCCCGACCCCCGCGGTTCAAGGTTGCTGGATTCAGATCGCCTTTTGAAGCAAATCGGGCCGAATTCGCCTATGCCGTTGCTATGGCGCGCGATGCGACCGATAAGCCTTCGGGCGAGCTTAAGGAGGAGTGAATGCCCGCCGTTGCGATGACGGTGAACGGCAAGGCCGTCACCGCTGATGTGGATCCCCGCACTCTACTGGTCGAGTTCCTGCGTGAGCACTTGCGGCTCACCGGAACGCACGTAGGCTGCGACACGTCCCAATGCGGCGCCTGCGTCGTTCACGTGGATGGCAAAGCGCTTAAATCCTGCACGACGTTGGCGTTGCAGGTGGACGGGGCTCATGTCACCACCATCGAGGGTTTAGCGTCCCCCGGCGGCCCGCTGCATCCCATGCAGGAAGCTTTCCGTCAGCATCACGGGCTGCAATGCGGTTTCTGCACGCCCGGCATGATCATGTCGGCGATCGATATCGTCAACCGCAAGGGCTTTGCGCTGGAAGACAAGGTCATCCGCGAAGAGCTTGACGGCAATCTATGCCGCTGCACCGGCTACCATAACATCGTGAAAGCGATTGCCGCCGGCGCAGAGGCAATGGGCCCTGGACGCAAGGTGGCCTAGCGCGTTTCGCAGCAAAAGGGATTTCAATGTACGCCTTCACCTACCATCGTCCCACGACCGTCCGTCAGGCGATCAGT
>JAXDOS010000213.1:0-18736 GCA_034668785.1 Alphaproteobacteria bacterium | reverse complement strand
CTGGACGTGTTGTTGGCTTCGGAGCGGGAGCGGCGCGCACGGCGCCACCAGGACCACGGCGGATGGTGCGCGGACCGTCATCCTCTTCTGCTTCCGGCTTTACGACACGGCTGAACGGAGCGCCGGCTTTCTTCGCTTCCTCCTCGCCGAAGCGCTTCTTTGCAACCTCGTCGGCCTTGCGCTTGGTTTCCTCGTCGTGACGGCGGCGGTCGTCCTCTTCGCGTTTGCGGGCTTCGGCGGCATCGCGCTCGGAACGGTCGACGGAGTCACGGCTGGCGCGGCGGCGCGCCTCTTCCTCGGCAATCTTGCGCTCCTCGGCCTCGCGGGAGCGGAAATCGGTCAGTGCATGGGCGCGGGCGCTACGTTCCTCTTCCGAGAGTGTGCGCAGCACGACACCGGAAGGTTTCGGCGCTGTTGCGGTTTGCGCCGTCGCGGCGGCCACCGCACCGGCAGCCTTGGCTGCCGTTCCCTGCTGGCCGGGCGTGCTTCGCTCAACGGCAGGCGCTGGCGCGGGTGCAGGCTCGGCTCTCGGCTCCCCGCCGACGACGCGGCGCTTTACCTTCTCCACGACCACCGGCTTGGTGCGGCCGTGGCTGAAACTCTGGCGGACGACGCCCTGTTCGACGCCGCGCTTGAGCGTCAACGTCTTGGTACCGCTCACGCTGAGCTTTTCACCAGGGCTCTTGGTCTCAGTCATTCAGTCCTAGTCCTCGGGCATCCGCTTGCAGCCCATTACGGTCGTTTTGTTCGCCCGGTTCGCCGGCCCGGAAACGGTCGAGGCGCGAGCACCGCGCAAGAACAGTCTTGGTGGCGGGTCCAGCGAGCAGGGCTGCATGTACCACATTTGGGCGGCCCAATGCCAAATCCAATTGAGCCGAGGCAAATGTGGCGATTATACCAACTTCACGCCGGTCCGTGGCCGTTCGGCGGCGCACGGCGCTGCTGATCTTGCGCACGCCATCGGCGGCAGCATCAGACGCGTGCAGCACTGTCACCACGTTGTCCCGTGCCAATGCCGCTTCAACCTTGCCGAATCCGGTCACGACCTGCCCGGCCTTTCCAGCGACCGCCAGGGCATCGAGGGCAGCGCGTTCAAGCAGGCGCTCGGTTGCCTCCACCAGATTGGCGGGGGATTTAACTGGGCGGCCGAAACCACGGCCGAAGGCATTGCGCCGGACGGCCTCGGCGAGAGCCGTTCTTGTCGCGGTCACCCAGACACCGCGGCCGGGCAACTTGCCTTTGAGGTCGGGAACCGCCTCGCCCTCCGGCCCGACAACGAAGCGGACCATGTCGGAGACTGGCTTGACCTTTCGAGTCGACACGCACAGCCGCTCGGTCCCGGCACCGCTGCTCCGCGGTCCCGTATCCAACTCACTATCCTGATCCTGCGCGTGTGCGAGCATGGGCTTCCGGACCGTCAATTCTTAAGCTGGAGTCTCGGAGGCCTCGGCTGGGACCTCCTCCGCGGGCGGAGGCGCCAAGTCGGCTTCGGTGATCCAGCCTGCCTTCACGCGCGCCTGCATGATCAGAGCCTCGATGTCTTCGCGCGTCATTTCAAAGCCATCGAGAATTCCCGGATGTTTGGTCGTTTCTGCATCTTTGCGCTCGGTCCAGCCGGCGAGGTCGTCGGTGGCGCAATCGGCAAGATCCTCCACCGTCTTGATGCCGTTCTCGCCCAACTTGACCATCATTTTTAAGGTGACGCCGGGAACTTCCTTGAGCGCGTCGTCAACCCCGAGCTCCTGGCGCTTGGCATCAAGCTCCGCCTCCTGTTGGGATAAATAATCGCGCGCACGGGTCTGCAATTCGCGCGCGGTATCTTCATCGAAGCCTTCGATGCCGGAAATTTCCTTCTCATCGATCAGCGCCAGTTCCTCGACCGAGGTGAAGCCTTCGGAAGCCAGCAACTGCCCGACCACCTCGTCGACATTCAACGCGTCCATGAAGATGCGGGTGCGATTCTCAAACTCCGCCTGACGGTGCTCGGACTCTTCCTGTTCGGTGAGGATGTCGATGTCCCAGCCGGTGAGCTGCGACGCCAGCCGGACATTCTGCCCACGCCGGCCGATGGCCAGCGAAAGCTGCGCGTCCGGCACCACGACCTCGATCCGTTCGCGGTCTTCGTCGAGCACCACCTTGGCGACTTCTGCCGGCGCCAGCGCATTGACGACGAAGGTGGCGATGTCTGGAGACCAGGGGATGATGTCGATCTTTTCGCCCTGTAACTCATTAACCACGGCCTGCACGCGCGAGCCGCGCATGCCGACACAGGCGCCGACGGGATCGACGGAAGAATCTCTCGAAACCACTGCGATCTTGGCGCGCGAGCCGGGGTCACGGGCGACGGCTTTGACTTCGACAATGCCGTCATAGATTTCCGGCACTTCCTGGGCGAACAGCTTCGCCATGAATTGCGGATGCGTGCGGGAGAGGAAAATCTGCGGCCCGCGTGGCTCGCGGCGCACGTCATAGATGTAGGCGCGAATGCGGTCGCCATTGCGGAAGACTTCACGCGGCAGCATCTCGTCGCGGCGCACGATTGCCTCGCCACGGCCGAGATCGACGACGACATTGCCGTATTCGACACGCTTGACGATGCCGTTGACGATGTCGCCGATGCGATCCTTGTATTCTTGATACTGCCGGTCGCGCTCGGCCTCGCGCACTTTCTGCACGATTACCTGTTTGGCCGATTGTGCGGCGATGCGGCCGTATTCCAGCGGCGGCAGCGCCTCGGCAATGTAGTCTCCAACCTGGGCGGCGGGATTGCGGCGCTTGGCCTCTTCCAGGGAAATGTGAATGGAGTCGTTTTCGACCTGATCGGCTACCAGCATCAGACGTGAGAGGCGCATTTCGCCGGTCTTTGGGTTGATTTCCGCGCGGACCTCGGTCTCGCTGCCGTAGCGCGAACGCGCCGCCTTCTGGATGGCGTCCTCCATGGCCGCGATGACGATTCCGCGGTCGATCGATTTCTCCCGCGCGACCGCGTCGGCAATCTGCAAAAGTTCGAGCCTATTGGCGCTGACGGCCATGCTCAGTCTCCCTCGTGCTAGGCGCCACGCCGGATTTCTCCGAACGTGCGCCGGAATGTTTCATAGAACCGGCTGCTCGCCGGTGATCGCGTGGTTTGGACGGTGGTTGCTCGTTGCCCTCGTCCCGCGCTTGACGCTCTTCCGCTTTGCTGCGCCTGAGCGCTTCGGCAACCAGTTCGTCGGTGAGTACGAGCTTTGCCTCGGTCATATCTTCGATGGGAAGCAGGAACTCTTCTTGTTCGCCGGGCGTGGCATCGTCACGGCGAAGCCTCGCCGCGTCGCCTTCGGTTCCTAAAAGAAGGCCGCGAAATCTTTTGCGGCCTTCAACCGGCGTCGTCATTTCCACCTTCACGACGTGGCCAGCATAACGGGCGAAATCCGACCGGCGTACCAGCGGGCGATCGATTCCCGGCGACGAGATTTCAAGGCGATGCGGACGATCGATGGGGTCCGACACGTCGAATACTGTCGACAACGCTCGCGACGCTGTTTCGCAATCGCCGACAGTCATGCTGCCGTCCGGCCGCTCGGCCATGATCTGCACGGTCAAACCCGCCGATGGCGAAATTCGGACGCGTACCAACCGGAAGCCGAGCCCCTCAAGAACCGGTTCGGCGGCGGCGGCAACGCGCGCAGCCAGGCCCGGCTCCACGAGGAGCCTCGGTTCGGACGCGGAAGTTGTATCGACCGTTTCGCTCATGCCCTTAGATCCGCCCGTAGGCCGATTTTGGTAATAAAAAAGAGCGGGTCCCGGGGGGCCCACTCCCAAAAGCCGATCAGATCACTCCGACCGTTATGAGATGTCCAATGCAGACAGGCGGAATATAGCGATTTGCTGCATTCCGCGCAAGGGTTGCCGGCACTGCCGCCGCTCCCGGACCAGGGCTAACCGTTCGTTCAGATTCAGCTTCTAAGTTCCAAGAAGCGGATCCGGAGCCCAGGCCCGAATCCAGGGGAGCTTGCATGTCCGCCGCCGAGTCGCTGATCCCCGAACTCGAAGACGTTATCCAGCACGGATCGCGCGAAAAGCGCGCCAACACCCTCAAGCGCATCACCAGCCTCTTCGTCAACGGCGCTGGTGGTTACAACGAAGACCACGTGGACCTGTTCGACAGCGTTTTCGGCCTGCTCATCGCTGAGATCGAGGCCAAGGCGCGGGCCGAGTTGTCGCGCCGCCTCGCGCCGGTGGCAAACGCGCCCACGCAGGTCGTGCGCCAACTCGCCAAAGATGATGACATTGCCATCGCCGGGCCGATGCTGACGCGTTCGGGACGGCTGCAGGACGCCGATCTTGTCGACATCGCCAAGAACAAAAGCCAAGCGCATCTTCTCGCCATTTCCGGCCGCACCAGCATCGGCGAAGCCGTCACTGACGTTTTGATCAAACGCGGGGATCGAGAAGTCGCCCGCAACGTCGCAGACAATCAGCGCGCACGCCTCTCGGAAACCAGTTTCTCGGCCCTGGTGAAACGCGCCGAGGCGGACGGGGTTCTGGCGGAGAAAGTGGGGCAGCGCCCGGACATTCCCGCGCATCTCTTTCGCGAACTGCTGATGCAGGCGACGGAGGTGGTGCAAAAGCGGCTACTGATCAAGGCCAAGCCGGAAACCGCCGCGGAAATCCGCCGGGTGCTGGCCGAGGTGTCCGCCGAGATCGGCGGCACGGCTGGGCCGCGCGACTACGCGGAAGCGCAACGCAATGTGCTGGCGCTACGGCAAGCCGGAAGCTTCGGCGAAGCGGAACTCACTAACTTCGCCAAGGCCGGACGCTACGAGGAAACCGTGGCATCCCTCTCGCTTCTGTGCGGGATTGCGATCGACGTCGCGGATCGGTTGCTCGGAGGCGACCGCGTGGACCCCGTGTTGATCCTCTGCAAGGCCGCCGGCTTCGGATGGCCGACGGTGCGTGCGATCATGACCGCACGTCCCGGCAAGGAGGGCACGTCGACCCAAGGGTTCGACGAGGCTTATGCCAATTTCGAAAAACTATCGCTATCCACGGCCCAGCGGGTCGTGCGCTTCTGGCAGGTCCGGCAGAGCCAGGACTAACAGCGCGTCAGCACACGCTAGTTCCGCCGGAAAATCAAATAACAGGGAACGCGCATCTCCCGCTTGGCTTTCGCCTCGTAGCGCGTGCCGGTGAAGCCCGGCCAGGACGTACGCCAATCGTCGGCGCACTCCGCGGTCCAGGTGAAATCGGGAGAACGCAGCATCCGCGTTAGCGTCCAGGCGGCATAATCCGGAATGTCGGTGGCGAAGCGGAATTCTCCACCAGGCCGCAGCATACGGGCGATGTCCGCGATGCTGCTGTCCTGCACAAAACGCCGTTTCCAATGCCGCCGCTTCGGCCACGGATCGGGATACAAAAGATCGACCCGCGCCAGCGATGCGCGCGGCAGCCAATCGATCAGCTCCGTGGCGTCGCCGAAATGCAGCCGGATATTTGGAACTGCGTTCTGGTCGATCGCGGTCAAAACTTTGGCCATGGCATTGAGGAAGGCATCGCTGCCGATGAATCCGGTGCGCGGACAATCATGCGCTTGCGCGATCAGATGTTCGCCGCCGCCAAACCCGATTTCGAGCCGTACCTCGTCGATCGGTTGAGCAAACAGCGCCGCGAGATCGGCTGGTGCAGGTTTGCTAAGGTCGACGGCAAGTCGTGGCAGGAGCGTGTCTAGCAAGCCGGCTTGCCGTGGCCGCAGCAGACGGCCCTTGCGCCGGCCGAAGAAGGCGCGCTCAGCCCTTTGGTTTTGAGATTCATTCATACTTGTTTGCCCGCGCTTGGCGCCGGGCATCCACGACTTACCCATCGTTACTATTGGCAGCGTGGTGGCCGGAACAAGCCCGAACCATGACGAAAAAGCGTGGCTATTAGCTCAGCGCGCTTTGCAGCGGCTTAACGAGGTCGGTCTTCTCCCAGGAGAAACCACCATCCTTATCGGGCGCGCGGCCGAAATGGCCATAGGCGGCGGTGCGGCGATAGATCGGCCGGTTGAGCTTGAGCGTGCGGCGGATATTCGTTGGTGTCAGCCGGAAGATTTCCGGCAGGATTTTTTCCAGCTTGCGTTCGTCGACTTTGCCGGTGCCGTGAGTATCGACCAACAGCGACATCGGGTCGGCAACGCCGATGGCATAGGCCACCTGGATCGTGCAGCGCTCTGCGAGGCCGGCGGCAACGATATTCTTGGCCAGATAGCGCGCGGCATAGGCCGCCGAGCGATCGACCTTGGTCGGGTCCTTGCCGGAAAAGGCGCCGCCGCCATGCGGCGCATAGCCGCCATACGTGTCGACGATGATCTTGCGGCCGGTGAGCCCGCAATCGCCATCGGGGCCGCCGACGACGAAATTACCGGTAGGATTGACCAGGAAGTCTGATGGCTTCTTGGGCATCCAGCCATCGGGCAGCGCGGAAGCGACAGCGTCCGCGATCAGCTCCCTCACCATGCTTGGCGTATATTTCTTGCCGTTGCGGCTTTGGGCGTTGTGCTGGGTAGAGACAACTACCTTGGTGGTACCGACAGCCTTGCCGTCGACATATTGCACGGTCACCTGGCTTTTTGCGTCGGGCTGCAGATCAAAGAGCTGCCCCGACCGCCGTCCCTCCGACAGCACCTTCAAAATCTTATGCGCGAAGTAGATCGGGGCCGGCATGAACGAGCCCTTCTCGTAGATTTCGCTTTCGGTGCAGGCGAAGCCGAACATCATGCCCTGGTCGCCGGCACCTTCTTCCTCGCCGCTCTTTTTCTTCTTCGCGTCGACGCCCATCGCGATGTCAGGCGACTGGCCATGCAATAGAACTTCCACGTCGGCGCCATGGAATGAGAAGCCATCCTGGTCGTAACCGATGTCCTTGACCACATCGCGCGCGATCTTGGCGATCATCTCGCGATTGATCATGGCGCCGTCCTTGAATTTTTTGAACAGTGGCGCCTGCCCGCGGCCTTCGCCAGCGACCACGATCTTGTTGGTCGTAGCGAGCGTCTCGCAGCCGAGCCGGGTATTCACCTGGCTATCGTCGGCGATGCCGAGCTTGATGTCGTTTTCCAGAAAGGCGTCGAGGATCGCGTCCGATATCTGATCGCAAACCTTGTCGGGATGGCCTTCGGAAACAGATTCGCTGGTGAACAAAAAATTCTTACGGGACACTGTTGAAGCTCCTCACCCGCGCGGTTAGGCCGCGCCATCCGATGTCGGGTGTGTTTCTTACAGTGTACCCGCGCGAGGTCAAGACGCGAAGACGCGACCCAAGTGGGTTGCCGGGCGTCTGGATCAGCGACTATCCTCGCCCGCTATTTGCGCGACGAGATCCACAATCCGGCGCCGGAGCTTGGCATCCTTGATCCGCATGAATGCTTTGGTGAGAGCAAGCCCGTCCGAGGTGGAAAGAAAATCCGCGACGTAAGCAGGGGAGGGCGCCTCGCCCATGCCGCGGGTCGTTCCAGGCACGTCTGGCGCTCCTTCAAAGAAGAACGAAACCGGGACCTGAAGGAAGTGGCCGATCTGTTGCAGCCGGCTCGCGCCGATGCGGTTTGTGCCCTTCTCATATTTCTGCACTTGCTGGAACGTCAGGTCGAGAGCGTCGCCGAGCTTCTCCTGACTCATTCCAAGCATCATCCGGCGCATGCGCACACGGCTGCCCACGTGCTTGTCGGTGGGGTTCGGCGTTTTTTTTGTCATTGCTTCCTTCTCTCCCTGTCGCCAGGGTCGCCGCAGAAATCAATGTTTTGATTTCGTGCTTTTAACGCCGCAAGAACTACGAGAAATTTCCAGCTTCCGACAAGATCAAATAACGCATGGCGCGTCTATTACTTTGGCGAATAAAAATTATCAGGTAACCCGGGCTGCTAAAAGAACAATTCACGCGGCATTTAAACGGAAAGGTAGGCTCCCGCGTAGATTACTACCGAGGATCGCTACAAACGTAGCCGCCGCCGGATGACGATTACGAAGGCAATCACAAGTATCAAAGCGGCTAATCCTTCGCCGGTGCGCGAATAGATTGTGGGATCGATAGCCTGCGGCAATGGCGAATCTAGAATTCCCTCCGTGCCGAGCGGCAGCGAGTTGATAATGCGGCCGAGCGGATCCACCACCGCGGAAATGCCCGTATTGGCAACGCGCACCAAGGGAAGGCCTTCTTCGATCCCGCGAACGCGGGCTTGCCGGAAGTGTTGGTAGGGCCCGGAACTGATGCCGAACCAACCGTCGTTGGTCAGATTGAGCAGCCAACCGGGCCGTTCACCGTTCGGCACCGCGTCGCCCGGAAAAATGATCTCGTAACAGACTAGCGGCAGAAAGGACGGCGCGCGTGGCACCGGCAATGCCCGGTGCCGGTCGCCGGCCAGGAACCCGCCTGGCAGCTTTGTGAGCTGTATAAGCCCGATGCTCTCCAATACCTTCTGGAACGGCAGATATTCGCCGAATGGCACCAGATGGACCTTGTCGTAGACGGAGAGGATCGAGCCATCGTGATCGATCACGTAAATCGAATTGTATGCGCGCTGATTCTTTGGATCGGAGACCGGCTCGGCTGGGCGGACGGCGCCGGTGATCAGCACGGTACCCTGCGGCAGGAGTGCCATGATCTGCGCCAAGGCGTCGGCTTCGCGGGTGAGGAAAAAAGGAAAAGCCGATTCCGGCCAGATCAAATGGGTGACATCGCGAATGCCTGTCGACTGCGGGCCGGTGGCGCGGTCCGACAGTGCGACATAACGGCTCATCACCTGCTGCTTCGATGAATAGTTGAACTTTTCGTCTTGCGCTAAATTCGGCTGCATCAGCCGCAGGTGCACACCATCGACGAAACTTGTCGGGGTCATCGCCAGCCGGATCGTGCCGTAGACGGCTAAGCCGCAGAGCAAGACGACGCTTGTCAGCAGCGGCAACCATGGCCGCTTCGTGTCTATGCGGTCGTCGGTGAGTGTTGCGGGACTGGCGAACACTGCGACGGCGATGAACGTAAGCCCCCATAGGCCAAAAATAGCGGCGCTCTGCGCCAGCGCCAGCGGGGCGGTCAACGTATAGCCGAAGGTATTCCACGGAAATCCGGAAAACAGATGGCCACGCAGCCATTCGGCAATCGTGAGCGCAATAGCGAGTGTCACCACGCGGGTAGGCCCTCGAGTCCACATCATTCGCGCCAGCCCGACACCGAGGGCGGTGTAGAGCGCCATGGCGGCCGGCAAGGCCACGACTGCGAAAGGCAGCAGCCAACCGAATGTCTTCGCGTCAACTAGGAAGGCATGACCGACCCAGTAAAGACCCGCGAGGAAATATCCGAAGCCGAACCACCAGCCTGTCGCGGCTGCGGCGAGAATTCCGCCCAAGCGCCCGGCGGCCGCCCCGTCGGTCAGCCAGACCAATATCGGAAACGTCAGAAACAGCACCGGCCAGAGATCGATGGGCGCCAGCGCCAGCGCAGAGACGGCGCCGGCAGAAAAGGCGACAGTGGCGCGGCGCCATCCCCAGACCAGTACGATCGAATGGGCAAAGCCAGTCAGGGTCACGGCAGGCGGGCGTTCTTTACAGGAGCGCTGGATGCGTTATCGCCCGTTCCTTCGGGCTGAGCCGGTTCGGCAGAGGTGGAAGGCGCATTCGGCAGGCCGGCGAAACCCTCGCGCCGCTTTACCTCGCGGCTGCGCTCCGTTCGCCGGGCCTTGCTCTGGTGAATCCTGACCTTCTTGACGCGGCGCGGATCCGCGTCGAGCACCTCGATCTCGAAAATACCGGGCCCAGGCACAAGCTCGCCACGAACCGGCACGCGGCCGATCTTCATCACCAGATAACCGCCGAGCGTATCCACATCCTCCGCTGCGTCGCCCACGTCGAATTCCGCACCCACAGTAGCGGTGACATCCTCGAGGCTGGCCCGGGCGTCAGCAAGAAACGAGCCGTCACTTTGCTGGACAACGGCGGGGGTTTCGTCCTCATCATGCTCATCGGCGATGTCGCCGACGATCAATTCGACGATGTCTTCCATGGAGACGAGACCATCAGTGCCGCCATATTCGTCGATAACCAGGGCAAGATGGATGCGCGTCGCCTGCATCTTCGCCAGCAGGTCGATTGCCGGCATCGACGGCGGAACGAACAGGATGGTGCGAACGAGGTCGGTGGACGTCAGCGGAACCGAAAGATTGATCGCTTTCAGGTCAAGTCCCGCCGGTAGCGGCTTCTTTCGTTTGGCATTGACGTCGGGACTGACCGTGGCGCGTGCCGTCATGTAAGCGATCAGATCGCGGATGTGTACCATGCCGACTGGATCGTCGAGTGTATCGTTGTAGACGACAAGCCGCGAATGAAACGCGCCTTCGAACACCTTCACCAATTCTCCAAGCGTGATGTCGTGCTGGACCGCGACCACGTCGGCCCGCGGCAGCATGATGTCCTCGACCCGGCGCTCGCGCAGGCCCAAGATGTTCTTGAGCATGGTGCGTTCTTCCGGCGAGAAGCCGGTTTCGCCGGGTGCGCCGTCTTCCAGCACCACTTCGAGATCGGCGCGGATTGAACCGGGCTTCCAGCCGAACACCACGCGCAGCATCCGTCCAATCCAGCTATCGCCATTCTCGGTCGCGACTTTGCTCGGGCGCGGGACAATCGCCGGGAGATTTCGTATCTCGCTCTCGCTGCTCGCAGGTTCGCTGCGATTGGATGAGTCATTGTCAGGCATGACGGTCAGTCGGGATTACTGTCGCGCGCGACATAGGGATCGGGCATATCGAGCCGCGCGAGCACCGCCCGCTCCAGCCGCTCCATCGTATCTGCCTCTTCCTCCGCGATATGATCATAACCGCGGAGATGCAAAAACCCATGCACGGCGAGATGAGCGAGGTGGTGCAGGAACGGCTTTCCCTGGGCGGCGGCCTCTTTTGCCACCGTTTCATAGGCAATGACGATATCGCCGAGCAGCATGGGCAGGCCGTTACCGCGCGTCTCCTTCGCCGGGAAAGAAAGCACGTTCGTCGGCTTGTCGATGCCGCGCCAAACGCGGTTGAGAGCACGAATCCTCGAGTCATCAGTCAAGACGATAGCAAGCTCCGCGCCTTTTGTTGACTGCCCGGCCGCTGCCTCGGCGATGGCACGACGCAAAGTCTGGTCGGTGTCGGGTTCGGCTTGCCAAAGCGGCGATTCACGGACGATGTCAATTAAAGGCGTCGCGGCGGGCTGCCGGCGCGGCGAGGGGTTCATTCCTTGCCCTCGCGTTTGCGCGCCAACGCCGCCGCCGACTTGTCATAGGCATCGACGATGCGCGCAACCAGTTCGTGGCGGATCACATCTTCATGGGTGAAGGTGGCGTGTCCGATTCCTTCGACGCCCTTGAGCAGCCGCACCGCCTCCGCCAGACCGGACGTCTGACCCGGCGGCAAGTCGACTTGGCTCGGATCGCCGGTGACAATCATGCGGCTGTTCTCACCGAGCCTGGTCAAGAACATCTTCATCTGCATCGACGTGGTATTTTGTGCTTCGTCGAGGATGACCGCGGCGTTGGTCAGCGTGCGCCCACGCATGAAGGCGAGCGGGGCGATTTCGATCTCGCCGGTTTGCAGGGCGCGTTCGACGATGCGGGGGTCCATCAGGTCATCGAGCGCGTCGTAGATCGGCCGCAGGTAAGGATCTACCTTCTCGCGCATGTCGCCAGGAAGAAACCCTAGGCGTTCGCCGGCTTCGACCGCGGGCCGCGACAGAATAATGCGGTCAACCTGCTTGCGCTCGAATAGCTGGACCGCGTGGGCGACGGCCAGCCAAGTCTTGCCGGTGCCCGCGGGGCCGGTGCCGAATACCAGGGAGTGGTGTTGCAGGGCCCTAATATAGAAATCCTGCGCGGCGGTCCGGGCGCGGACGGGGCGCTTGCGGAGGTTTATTTCCGTGAAACTATGCGGCGCAGAAGCAGGGTCAAAATCGAACAGCGAGCCCTGAGCGATGGCGAGCCGGATCGCGCCCTCGACGTCGCCAGCAACCAGTTCATGACCGCGCTTTATCTGCTCGTAGAGACCTTCGAGGACGCGGCGTGCTTGTTCCACGGAATCGCGTGGGCCTTCGATGGTGACGTGATTGCCGCGGGAATCCGCCGTAACAGCGAGCCGGCGCTCGATCAGGGCGAGGTTCTGTCCGTATTGACCGAACAGCGCCGAGGCGAGCCGGTTGTCCTCAAAAGCGAGAACGATTTGCGTGGATGCGGCGCCCTCGGCGGAAGAGGGGCTGATCGATCCATTATCAGTTCCGAAGGTGCGCAACCGCTCAGGCTCCTAGCGCTGCCAGCGCGAGTTCGGGCCGAAGGAAAGAGCCCGGGCTTTCCACAAGATTGCCGAACATACTGTAAGTATCGAGATCGTTGACCGCCACCCGGCGAATCTCTCCGAGGAGAGTCGGCGGCGCAATGACATGAACTGGCTGTAGATATGGGGAGCGGCCGACGATCTGCCCAGGATAGCGTCCGGGTTTGTCGAAAAGAACGTCCAAGCTCCGGCCGATGCAACTCCTGTTGAATTCAGCTTGATGCCGATCGATGGCGGCCTGCAAACGTGAAAGCCGCTCGATCTGCACCGGCTCCGGCACTTGGTCGGGCATGGCCGCTGCCGGCGTGCCCGATCGGGGCGAAAATTTGAAAGAGTAAGCAGCGGCGTAACGGACCTCCTCGACCAGCGCGAGCGTCGCGGCAAAGTCATCCTCACTCTCGCCAGGGAAGCCGACGATGAAGTCGGAAGAGAAGACGATTTCCGGCCTTGCTTCCCGCAATCGTGTAAGCGTGGCGAGATAATCGGAGCGCGTGTGACGCCTGTTCATGGCGGCGAGGATACGGTCGGAGCCCGACTGCACCGGCAGATGCAGATGCGGCATGAGACTCGGCAGATCGCGATGCGCGGCGATCAGGCTCTCATCGACGTCGCAGGGATGGCTGGTGGTATATCGCAGCCGCGCTATGCCGGGGATTTCAGCCAGGCGCTGCAACAGACGCCCGAACGTCCATGCGCGGCCATCGGCGCCGTCGCCATGATAAGCATTGACGTTCTGACCAAGCAGCGTGACTTCGCGCACACCGGCGTCGGCGAGCCGCTGAACCTCAGAAATGATTTTAGCGGCTGGCCGGGACATCTCGGCGCCGCGCGTATAGGGCACCACGCAGAAGGTGCAGAATTTGTCGCAACCTTCCTGCACGGTGACAAAGGCGGAAACGCCGCGCGCGCGCGTCGCCTCCCGGCTTGGCGCAACAAAAAAATCGAATTTGTCCTCAACGGGAAATTCGGTGTCGACAACCTTGTCGCCCCGCTCTGCGCGAGCAAGGAAATCGTGAAGCCGGTGATAATTTTGCGGGCCGAAGACGAGGTCGACGGCGGGCGCGCGCCGCATGATTTCATGACCCTCCGCTTGCGCTACGCAGCCAGCGACGGCGATCACAATCCGCCGGCCATCAACGGCGGCGGCTTCTTTCATTTTGCGGATGCGGCCGAGCTCGGAATACACCTTTTCCGCGGCCTTCTCGCGGATGTGGCAGGTATTGAGGATGATAAGCTCGGCCTCATCGGCGACAGGTGTCTCGACAAAGCCGTCCCGCGCCAAAATGTCGGCCATACGATGCGAATCGTAGACGTTCATTTGGCAGCCATAGGACTTGATATGGAGCTTGCGAGGTCCGCTCATGCCGGTCGATTTCGATCCGCGAGCTGTCGGGTTGATGCCCTAAGTTACTACAAAGGCTTGTAAATCCGCCGCCGCGCGCCGTCCACGACGGGAACAAGGCCGTCTTACCCGGTTTTGCGCGGAAAAGGAATGCTTACACGGCAGAACCGACGAGGCTCGGCCGGTCCCTTCGTGCGGCGGCGCTGAGCCTGCGCACCGTGCCTTCCAGCGATTTCACCAGCGTCTTGCGGTCGGTGGTCCCGTCATAGGCAATCGGCTCACCCCAGGTGACGACGGCATCCACCGCGCCGCGGCGGACGAATTCCTTCAGATGCGGCATGAAATCGAGATCGCCATACCAGGCGACCACCGGACGATGTTGCCGGCCCATCGGCAGCCCTTGAAAGCGCGTGTAGCAGATCGACAAGGGCTGAACCAAAACCTGCTGCGCGGGCTTAGCTTGATCCAGAGCATCACGCGCCGCCCCGACCAGAGCCGAGCGGAACTGCAACACACGATTACCGTCGCTCGACGTTCCTTCCGCAAACAGAACGACCGGAGTACCGCCCGTGAGACGCTGGGCAATCTCCGTGATTGCCTCGGCAGTCTGGTGACGACGAGTGCGGTCGACGAACACCGAGCGCTGCGCCTTCGCTCCCTGGCCGATCAACGGCCACTCGGCGATCTCACTTTTGGCGATGAAGGCGACAGGCGCGATGGAGCCGAGCACCACGATGTCGACCCAAGAGACATGGTTGGCCACGATCAGCACCGGGTGATCGCGGACCAGGGTGCCGATAACGCGAACGCGGACACGAAGCAGCCTACGAAGCAAACCGTAATAGGCCATCGTGACGGCCGGCCAGCCCCGCAGCCCCAACCGCTCCAGCACCCATTGGATAGCGACCAATGCCGGCGTCATGACGAAGAAGGCGACAGTAACCATGGGGACGCGAAGCATCAGCGCCGAGCTTTGTCGTCATCGAGAGGCAAAGCGTAAAGTTCCAGCCGGTGGTCAACCAGCCGGTATCCAAGCTTGCGCGCCATTTCGGCCTGAAGCCGTTCGATCTCCTCGGATTGAAACTCGATTACCTTGCCAGTGCGCAGGTCGATGAGATGATCGTGATGGGATTCTCGCATTTGCTCATAGCGGGCACGGCCCTCGCGGAAGTCATGCCGCTCGATGATCCCCGCGTCCTCGAATAACTTCACCGTCCGGTAGACGGTGGAGATGGAGATGCGGTCGTCGATTTCAGCGCAGCGCCGGTACAGTTCCTCGACGTCTGGATGATCCGCCGACCCCGCCAGCACGCGCGCGATGATCCGGCGTTGCTCGGTCATGCGCATGCCGTTAGCAACGCACTGGGCTTCGATGTCGGTCGTCTTAGGCGGGGTCACGACGCCCTCCGTCAGTCTCTAATAGCATATTGACAGCGCGGGATTCCGTCCACGAGGCTCTCATGCGAGATCACGACGCAGCACCAGCGCAGTGGAGCGCGGACCGGCGTCGTTGCGGTAGTAACCTTCACGCCGAGCCACTTCGTGGAAACCCGCTTTCTTGTAAAGGCGCCGCGCGGGCGCATTATCCTCGCCGACCTCGAGAAATATCGCTCCTACGCCAATACCTGCAATACGGCGCAAATGCAGGCGGAGCAGGGCACCGGCAACTCCGCGTCCACGCCATGACGGGTCAACGGCGACAGATAGGATTTCCGCCTCGCCCGCCGCCTGCCGGGAGATAATGAAACCAACCAGCTTGCGACCATGCATCGCCCGATGGGCTACAACGGCGCGGTCGGCGAGCAGATGCTCAAATTCCCCGTCGCTCCATCCGCGCCGGAAAGCAGCACCGTGGAGCGCCGCCATCTGCGGACAATCGTGGGGCGTTGCCTCAGACAATACCGGCTCCCGCGCGAATAGGCGTGTGATGATCCCCATCATCGACGTGACAGACGGGATGCGTCCTGCGGCTGTGCGTCGGGCGCTCGTAGATAGAGCGGCTTCGGCGGCTCGTGACCCGTGGGCGCGGCAGCTCCAAGTCGCGCGATCCATCTGATATCAGGCGCGGATTGCGCATCCACGAAAGCAGGTGGCTGTTCAGCTATTGGCCAAGCGACGGCGATGAGGTTCGCGCCCGAGCCGACAATGCGCGCCGATGCCAAAGCCGCGGCGCGCACGGCGTCGCGGATCGATGCAATGCGCGGAGCGACAAGGGTGCGCCCGCCGGGTCCGAAGACCTGCATATAGACGTGCTCGTGTCTGGCATCGATGACGGTCACGACAGGGAGGGTATCATCCTGGGCGATCAAGGGCGCCGCGTAGGCGGCCAGCGTTGACAGACCCACAGCCGGTTTGGCCGCAGCCAGCGCAATGCCCCGGGCGGCAGATAGCCCTACTCTCAGGCCAGTGAAGCTGCCCGGCCCCGTGGTGACAGCAATCCGATCGATGTCGCAGAACTCGATATTCGCCTTGTCCATGACACGGGCAATCATCGGCATCAAAGCTTCCGCGTGCCCGCGGAACATCGGCGTCGTCTCGCTGGCTCCGAGCGCGCTATCCTCGGTGTCGAGAACAGCGACGGCGCATGCTGCGAGCGCGGTGTCGATGGCGAGGATGCGCATGTGCCCTTGGGCTATCATCATCGCAGCATGTCGCTACGACGGCAGGAGCGGGTGATCCCCAGTAATCACCATCGCTCAAAATGTCACGAAGAAGAATTCCAGTTATGTCGGCCTGACTTCGATCACGTCCGGCACGAAATGCTTTAGCAGGTTTTGGATTCCATGCTTCAACGTCGCGGTCGACGACGGACAACCCGAACATGACCCCTTCATATCCAGGTAGACAATCCCATCTTTGAAGCCGCGGAAGGTGATATCGCCGCCGTCGTTGGCAACGGCGGGCCGCACCCGAGTCTCAATTAATTCTTTGATGGTGGCTACGGTGTCGGCGTCGGCGGCTTCGTAGAATTCGCCGCTTGCTGTTGGGGTTGCCTCTCCGTCCCCTTCAGCTTTGACAATCGGCGCCCCAGACATGAAGTGCTCCATGATGGCGCCGAGGATTGCCGGCTTGAGCTGTTGCCATTCGCCGGCTGTCTTGCTCACCGTGATGAAGTCCGAGCCGAAGAACACCCCGCTCACGCCGGGAATGTCGAACAGTCGCTCCGCCAAGGCTGACTTGGTGGCACTGGCCCTGTCAGGCATATCGAGAGTGCCTGAGGCAAGGACGCTTTGTCCCGGCAGGAACTTCAGAGTCGCCGGGTTAGGCGTGGTCTCGGTCTGGATGAACATGTCTGGCTCCTCGCTCACGCAGGTTCAAGGCCCGCTGGCAGGTTATCTCTAGCATTAAATGGGTCTCCTCCGCACGCGGGTCAACCTACCATTCTCCGGCCGCGGCATCAGAAATGCCCGCCGAAGCCTCACACAAGACTCTACGACATGGCATCCAGGTCTTCGTCGGCGAGATGACCCGGAACGAGGGCGATTGGGATCGGGAAAGTCCCCGCGGTCTTCCCGAGGCTAGACACCAGCGGCCCGGGCCCCTCCTTGCCCGTGCTCGCTGCAATCACGAGGACGGCAATATCCTCGTCCTCGTCGATCAGTTCGAGAATTTGCTGCGCTTTGTCCCCTTCCTTGATCGCGCGTTCAGGCGTGATGCCGGCAACACCATTGGCACGCGCACCATAGCGGTCGAGTACCGCATTCGCGGTTTCGAGCGCTTCCGCGCGCATGATATCCGCGACACCCAGCCATTGCTGATTGCGATCTTCCGTTTCAATCACGTGCAGCATGATCACGCCGCCGCCGATGCGTGCTGCGCGGCGACTGGCATAATAAACCGCGCGGTCGCATTCCTCGGTGTCGTCGATGACGACAAGGAATTTAGGCTTGTGTCCCGCCTCATAACTGCGGCGCTTACGGCTCATCGGGTTTCCCCCGTGGAGGATAATGGTGCCACGCCGCTCGGCATGGCTACAAGCCCCGCACATAAGCGCCGGAGTTAGGATCGGATAAAACCGACGATGTCTTTGACTGCTTTGATGGTTTCTGCAGCGAGGCTTCGCGCGCGGGCGGTGCCGTCGGCAAGGACGGAATCGATATAGGCCGTATCCTGCACGAGCCGTTTCATCTCGGCGCCAATCGGGCCGAGCTTGGCCACCGCGAGTTCAACGAGTGCGGCTTTGAAGGCGGAAAACTGTCCGCCGCCGAATTCTTTTAGCACCTCGGCCTTGCTCACACCTTGGAGCGCGGCATAAATGCCGACCAGATTGTCGGCTTCCGGCCGGCTCTCAAGCCCTTTTTCTTCGCTCGGCAGCGGCTCCGTGTCGGTTTTGGCCTTACGGATTTTTTGCGCGATAGCGTCGGCGTCGTCGGTCAAATTGATACGCGAATAGTCCGAGGCGTCGGACTTCGACATTTTCTTCGTGCCGTCACGCAGCGACATCACCCGCGGCGCAGGCCCCTGGATCAGCGGCTCCGGCAGCGGAAAGAACGCCTCGCCGAAGCCATGCGCGCCGATTGACTGCGAAAAGTCGTTGTTGAACTTTTGCGCAATGTCGCGCGAGAGCTCCAGATGCTGCTTTTGGTCGTCGCCAACCGGCACGTGGGTGGCGCGATAGACCAAAATGTCCGCCGCCATCAGCACCGGATAATCGTAAAGTCCGATCGACGCATTCTCGCGGTCCTTGCCGGCCTTCTCCTTGAACTGCGTCATGCGGTTGAGCCAGCCAAGCCGGGCCACGCAATTAAAGATCCAGGCCAGTTCGGCATGTTCCGCGACTTGGCTCTGGTTGAAAACGATGTGCTTCTTCGGATCGATGCCACAGGCGATGAAAGCCGCGGTGACTTCGCGGGTGCTTTGCCGAAGCACTTCCGGTCCACCCCAGACGTTGATCGGCACCGTGATGGCATGCAGATCGACGACGCAATAGATGCAGTCGTAGCGTTCCTGCAGCGCCACAAATTTCACCATGGCGCCGAGATAGTTACCCAGATGCAGATTGCCTGTGGGCTGAACGCCGGAAAAAACCCGTTCTTTGAACGCCATAGCCTGCCTCTCGATTGCGCGCGCCACATGCCACGAGCGCAGAG
>JAXDOS010000212.1:0-4788 GCA_034668785.1 Alphaproteobacteria bacterium | reverse complement strand
CCGAAGGCATCCAGCCGACCATGGCCGTATCTGACCTGGCTGTGATTGACGACATTGTAGCGGCGTAGGGTGTTCTTCCACTTTTCTAAATCGTCGTTGACCTGTTTCTCGGAGCTGTAGTCGTTTTTCAGTTTCAGTACGTCGGCAACAAAACTTTTTTGTTTTTCGCCGCTCTGCGCGATCCCCATCGCCTGTTCCAGCGCGGACAGGAACCCGACCATGTCGGCCATGGCCGGCCCGCCGTCGATGCGTATGGCTTGGCCTTTATAATTGACCTGACCAGTGTGGCAGGCGGCGCAGGTGTATCCGACGTAATCCTTGCCGCGGTAAGTGGTCTTCACAAAGCCGACCGGCAAAGCGTCCGGGTTGAAGAAGGTCTTTTTTTGCGGCAGGTAGCGAAACCCGTCCATGTTTTTGTCGGACCGAAATAATTCATCCGAGTCGCCTTGTTTCAGGACCAGGAAAAAGTCGTAGGGCATCAGCCCGGAACCCTGGGACGTATTGTAGAACCACAAGCTGTCGTTGGCGGTCCATCCCTGCTCCAGATAGCGCGGCGTCGAATAGCTTTCGCCGTAGTCGCCGCCGGCGATGGCGATTGCGCCGCGGTCGGGGTCGGTATCCCAACGCTGATATACTTTTGCGTAGACGATTGACGCTATCGCAAGGAAGGCAATTGCAAAGAGGCCCCACCGAAGAATGTTCGGAAACCGCTTGAAAAAACGAAATGCTGGAAAAAGCAGCCGATACAGCATGGCGGAATCCCCCCTTCACAGCCCGACGCGCCATCATCGGGCCACGTTATCCGGAGATTCGCGTCTCCGTAATCACAGCTTATAGCAACCTCAACGATATAGAAAGATTTATAGCAACCATTAGGGACATCTCAAAAACAATATTCCGGATAATAATTGATCGGTGTGAACGCAGGCATTCTGCTGGACCGCGAGCCGACGTTCTGCTGAGACACGCCGTGGCCTCCAACCCAACCATTCTGCTGTTCGATTCCGGTCTCGGCGGACTCACCGTCCATCGCGAGGTGGCGGCGGCAAGGCCTGACGCGCACCTGATCTACGCCGCCGATGACGCGGCGTTTCCCTATGGGCGGCTCGCGGAAGCCGAGTTGAGCGCCCGGGTCATTGACGTCATGGGCAAGCTGATCGAAACGCATCGGCCCGATCTCGTCATCATCGCCTGCAATACGGCGTCCACGCTGGTGCTGCCGCAACTGCGTACGCGTTTTTCCGTGCCGTTCATCGGCACCGTGCCGGCGATCAAGCCGGCCTGCGCCGCCTCGATCAGCAAGCGCGTCTCGGTGCTTGGGACGGAAGCTACGGTGAGCCGCGAATATACCCGTGCGCTCATCCGGCAATTCGCCAACGGCGTGGATGTGACCCTCGTCGGATCGGCACGGCTCGCGACTTACGCCGAGGCGGAACTGCGGAGCGAACCGGTCGCGGACCCGGCGATCGCGGAGGAGATGGCTCCCTGCTTCATCGATGCGAAGAATAGGCGCACCGACACCATCGTGCTCGCTTGCACCCACTATCCGCTTCTGCTCGAGCGATTCATCCGGTTGCAGCCCTGGCCCGTGACCTTCATCGATCCGGCTCCTGCCATCGCGCGGCGCGTCGTCGACCTGCTGGGGCCGGCCTCAAATGCGGAGCCGCCGGAAGCGGCGCACATGATCTTCACCTCCGGCCTTGCCCCTCCGCCCGCCTTGGCGGCAGCGCTATTTTCCTTCGGAATCAAGGCGTTTGGCTGAAATCTTTGACAGTCCTGCGGTTTTCTCCTAAAGACCAAGCGCCGCGCGGGTCCAGGCCTGCCGGCGTTTCGCACCCGTGGTGAGAGCCTTCGCTTTAGGCTTGAACCTGTCGGTTTCCGGACAACGGCCGGGGACAGAGGAGGGCGCGGTTCCTCGCAAAATACGACATCGACAACCAAGAGGACGCGATGACAAAGCGCAATGAGGCGAAGTACAAACTCGACCGCCGTATGGGCCAGAATATCTGGGGCCGCCCGAAGAGTCCCGTGAACCGCCGTGAATATGGCCCCGGCCAACACGGCCAGCGCCGCAAGAGCAAGCTTTCCGATTACGGCGTGCAGCTCAAGGCAAAGCAAAAGCTTCGCGGTTACTACGGCAATATCTCCGAGAAACAGTTTCGCGGCATCTACGACGAAGCGATCCGCATGAAGGGCGATTCCGGCGCCAACATGATCGGGTTGCTGGAGCGCCGCCTCGATGCCGTTATCTACCGCGCGAAGTTCGTGGCAACGCCCTTTGCCGCGCGCCAGTTTGTCAACCACGGCCACGTCAAGGTGAACGGCCGCCGGGTGAATATCTCAAGCTATCGCGTAAAGGTCGGAGACATGATCGAAGTCAAGGAAGCCTCCAAGCAACTGGCATTCGTGCTCGAGGCAGTGGCGCTCGCCGAGCGTGACGTTCCCGATTACATCGAAGCGGATCACAGCAAGATGACGGCGAAATTCGCGCGCATTCCGCTGATCGGCGACGTGCCTTATGCGGTGCAGATGGAGCCGCATCTGGTCGTTGAATATTATTCGCGCTGATCTCTTCGGTTCGGCGCAGAACTTCTATTTGCTAGCTCAAAGACCCGGCTGACCGCCGGGTCTTTTCATTTGCTGCAGTGCACATGCACAAAATGAATCGGGTAAAACCCGGGTAGCTGTTGTGCGTCGCTTGTCCCCCACCTCTATATTTGCTAATTTTCTTATGTTTGCTTTTCAAGGGGATCTTACACCCAGGGGAGAATCGCACATGGACAGACTACAGACGTTCAAGGGTTGGATTGGGGCGCTGACGGACATCGGCCTTATGCTGCTTGCATTGGGCATCGTCGCGGCGCTTCTCGCAGGACCAACCGTACCGTTCCTCGGCAACGTTGTTGGCAATATCGTCGCGTTGGTGAAGGACCTCGGGTCCAACGGCCTGGTAGGCCTCATCGCGCTCGGCATTATTCTGTGGCTGTTTTCAAACCGCAGGGTTGCCTAGCGTTGCGCTCAGCCGGCTGATCGAGGCTGGCGAAGGTCATTGACGCATAAACAAGATTGGATGGGGTGCCCCTTCCCCATCCAAGTTTCCTGGCATGGCCGCGATGATCAACAGTCTCGAAACCGCCAAGCGTTATTTATGGGTGTTCGTGGAGCTGGGCTTCCTGGCCGTTCTGGCGATCGTCCTGATTTACCTGATTATGGGCGACAGTTCCGGCCAGTTCGTGACTTCGGTCGCCGGCAACGTCACCAAATTCGCCAGCGAGGTGCCGAGCGGCACCCTTCTTGGCCTGGCCATAATCCTGGCAATCATCTATCTGGTCACGCCGCGCCTCAGGTAAGCACGTGACTTGAGGCTTGCGCTGCAAGCAGAGGCGGCGTCTCAGGCAGAGGCCGCGTCCTTCACAGCAACGCCCTTGTCCTTGAGCGTCTGTTGCAACTCGCCAGCCTGAAACATCTCCCGCACGATGTCGCAGCCGCCGACAAACTCGCCCTTGACGTAGAGCTGAGGAATGGTCGGCCAGTTTGAATAGGCTTTGACGCCGTTGCGCAGATCGTCGGAGTCCAGGACGTTGAGGCCCTTGTAGGCAACGCCCAGATGGTCGAGAATCTGCACCACTTGGCCGGAGAATCCGCATTGCGGGAACTGCGGCGTGCCTTTCATGAACAACACCACGTCGTTGCTCTTCACTTCGTTGGCGATGAATTGCTCGATACCCATATCGTTCCTTTCGCGAGGCCTTGGCGCCCTACGCCGTTGGTATTCCGGTTTGCAGGGCGAGCGCATGCAGCGCGCCACCCATTTGGCCTTTCAGCGCTTCATACACCAGCTGATGCTGCTGCACCCGCGATTTGCCGCGGAAAGATTCCGCGATCACCGTGGCGGCATAATGGTCGCCGTCGCCGGCAAGGTCCCGGATCGTGACGTCCGCATCCGGGATACGGCTCGTGATCAGCCGCTTGATCTCGTTGGCGTCCATCGGCATGGCTGAAGTCCTTAGGGCGCTGTCCCCGCCATGTACTGGGGTAACCAGCCCTCAAATCGCTGCAGCAGAGTCGCTATAAGAATGGGGCGTTCTCCAGGCAAAATCAATGCTTTCCCCGCAGTGCTGCCCAGCCTTCGCACCGGGACGCCGGTCTTGCCGGCATGTTCCTGCACCGCTGCCGCATCGCTTTCCTTCACCGTGACGACATAGCGGGCCTGGTCCTCGCCGAACCAGAAGGCGTGGACAGGAATTTCATTGGCTGCCTTCGACAGGTCAGCACCGATGCCGGAGGTCATGGCCATTTCCGCAATCGACACCGCGAGACCGCCATCAGACAGGTCATGGATGGCGGTCGTGACGCCTTTGGCGATGAGATCGCGCACGAAATTACCGTTGCGTTTTTCCGCCGCGAGGTCGACCGGCGGCGGCGCGCCTTCCTCTCGCCCGCAAATATCGCGCAGATATAATGACTGGCCGAGCCAGCCCGCCGTGTCGCCAACGAGCAGGATCGCTTCGCCTTCAGCCTTGAAGGCAAGCGTTGTCGATTTGGTGAAATCGTCGAGCAATCCGACGCCGCCGATGGTCGGCGTCGGCAGGATGGCGCGGCCATTGGTCTCATTGTAGAGCGAGACGTTGCCCGACACGACCGGGAAGTCGAGCGCGATACAGGCCTCGCCGATACCGCGGATGCAGCCTACCAACTGACCCATGATCTCGGGCTTCTCGGGATTGCCGAAATTGAGATTGTCGGTGACGGCGAGCGGTCGCGCGCCCACCGCGATGAGATTGCGCC
>JAXDOS010000211.1:0-10947 GCA_034668785.1 Alphaproteobacteria bacterium | reverse complement strand
CGGAGGCGCTGCCGGCCGACCTGCCTTCCGATCACGAGCATGAGGATTGAAGATGGCGGACTTCATGGGCCTGATGAAACAGGCGACCGAACTCAAATCAAAAATGGAAGCGATGCAGGCCGAACTCGACCGCATCGAAGTGGAGGGCACGGCGGGCGGCGGGCTGGTCAAGGTCAAGCTCACTGCCAAGGGCGAGATGAAGGGCGTCAGTATCGACGCCTCGCTGCTCAAACCCGAGGAAAACGAAATCCTGGAGGATCTTCTCGTCGCCGCTCATGCCGACGCCCGCCGCAAGGCCGAAGCGGTGATGCAGGAGAAAATGCAAGGCCTCACCGGCGGGCTGCCGCTGCCGCCGGGACTGAAGCTGTTTTAATTTCCCTCTCCCCTTGTCGGGAGAGGGTGGCGAGTTGCGAGCGTCAGCGAGCAATGAGCCGGGTGAGGGGTCAGCCTATCGCCAAGTTGTGAAGTCGACCCCTCACCCGGTCCTTCGCTTCGCTCAGGACCACCCTCTCCCACAAGGGGAGAGGGTAATAAGCAAGCAGAGCCATGCCCACCGCCGTTGCCGGACCCGAAATCGAACGTCTGATCCAATTGCTGGCGCGGCTGCCGGGTCTCGGCCCGCGCTCTGCGCGGCGCGCGGCGTTGCATCTGATCAAGAAGCGCGAGCAATTGATGGCGCCACTCGCGGCGGCGCTGGACACGGCGATGGAGAAGATCGAGATTTGCCGCGTCTGCGGCAATATCGATACGCAAAATCCTTGCGCGGTCTGCACCGATCAGCGGCGCGACGTTTCCATTATCGTCGTCGTCGCCGACGTGGCCGATCTTTGGGCGCTGGAGCGCGCGCATGCGATCAACGCCCGCTATCACGTGCTCGGCGGCACGCTATCGCCCCTCGACGGCGTCGGTCCGCAAGACCTGTCCATCGATGCGCTGGTCTCGCGCGCGCATGCGGAGGGCGTGAAGGAAATCATCCTTGCCGTCGACGCCACTGTCGACGGCCAGACCACGGCGCATTACATCACCGACCTTCTGCATGAGGCCGGGGTGAAGGTGACGCGGCTCGCCCATGGCGTGCCGGTCGGCGGCGAGCTGGATTATCTCGATGAGGGCACACTCTCCGCGGCGATGCGGCAACGGACGTTGTTTTGATCTCTTACCTCCCCCTGAAAGGGGGAGGTCGCCCGCCGTAGCCCAAAGGGGCGACGGCGTGGCGGGTGGGGGTCGCCTTGTTGCGATGCGATTGACCCCCACCCCAACCCTCCCCCTTTCAGGGGGAGGGAGAAGAAGGTCTCTCCAGCCGCTCAAAATGCCCGCTTTTCTGCAGCCACCACAGCAGCACGAGGCTCGGGATTCCGGCAAGCGCGCAGATGACGAAGAACCAGCCCCATCCGGTCGCGGCGGCGATGAAGCCCGCGCCTGACGACAGATACGTGCGTCCCACCGCCGCTAGCGCGGTGAGCAGCGCATATTGCGTCGCCGTATGCAGGGGGTTGCGGCAAAGCGCCGAGAGATAAGCAACGAAGATCACCGTGCCGATGGCGCTGGTGAAATTCTCAACGGTGATAGCGAAAGTGAGCCAGGCGGCATCGACGCCGACGACCGCCTGCCAAGAGAAGGCGAGATTGGCGAGCGCCTGCAAGATGCCGCCGATCCACAAACTCGTCGCCAGCGGATAAGCGCGCGCCACGAAGCCGCCGGCAAAGCCGCCGAGCAGCAGCGCCGCCAAGCCGACGCCTTTGATGATCGCGGCATATTCGTTGCGCGAAAAACCAAGATCGATGACGAAGGGTGCCGTCATCGTGCCAGATAGTGCGTCGGTGAACTTGAACAGGACGACGAAGGCGAGCGCGACTAGCGCGAGCCTATAGCTGAGGAATTCGGATAATGCGCCAATGGCGGCTTTCGCCACCCGGGTGAGCGCGTCCTGGCCTTTGTGCGCGGCCAGGGCGACGGCGGAACGCTCCGGCTCGGTGGCGATCAGCGCGGCGGCGGTCCCGATCAGCACAAGGAGGCCCATCGCCAGATAGCCCCACATCCAGGCGGTGGATTTTGACACGCCGACGCTCTGCTCGAAATAACTCACCAGGAACAGCGCGCCGGCGGTGGAGACCAGCATGCCGATGCGGTAGGCGGCGACATAGCCGGCCATGCCGGCGGCCTGTTCGCGTTCGGGCAGGCTCTCGACGCGGAAGGCATCGACCACGATATCCTGCGTCGCCGAAGCGGTGGCGACGAGCATCGCTCCCAAGGCGATCGTGAACGGCGCCGCACGGGGATCGCCCAGCGCGAGGAATACGATCGCCGCCATCAGCAAGAGTTGGCTGAACACCAGCCAGCCGCGCCGCCGCCCCAGCCAGCGCGAGAGATAAGGCACGTCGATAGCGTCGGCCACGGGCGCCCAAAGGAATTTCAGCGTGTAGGGCGTGCCGACGAGGGCCAAGAGGCCGATGGTGCCGAGGTTGACGCCGGACTCCGTCATCCACACCAGGAGCGTCGAACCGGACAGCGCCAGCGGCAATCCGGAAGAAAAGCCGAGCAGCAGGACGATCAGCACCCGCGGCCGCAGATAGACCGCGAAGGCATCGGCGAAGGAGGCGCGCGTGGCGGTAGGTTGGGTTTCAGGCGTGGCGGTCATGCGGTATTGCCCTACGTCGTCATGCCCGGCCTCGTGCCGGGCATCCACGTCTTCTGGCCGTCCTGGAACAAAGACGTGGATGGCCGGGACAAGCCCGGCCATGACGAAGGTTGCATTCGCGTGAGCTTCACTCCCCCATACCGAGCTTGCGCATCGGAGCGGAGATGACGACGGCGCTTGCCGCTGGTGCCTCATCACCGCCGAATTCCACTTCCCTGATGCGCTCGCCGCGCTTCTCGATCTTGCCCGTAGAGGTCAGGATGTCCTTCATGTCCTCGGTCGTCTGGCCGAAGTGAGTCTGCAACTTGCGCACGCGATCGCCCAGCAGCCTGACATCCTTCATCATGTGACCGACTTCGGTATGAATCTGGTCCGCGGCTTCGCGCATGCGCGCATCTTTTTGGATCTGTTGGATCACCTGGATGGCGAGCATCAGCAGCGAAGGCGAGACAATGACGACTTTGGCGCGGTAGGCTTTTTGAAAAATATCGTCGAAGCCGTCATACAATTCCGCGTAGACCGACTCCGAGGGCACAAACATCAGCGCCAGATCCTGAGTTTCCCCCGGGATAAGATATTTCTGCGCAATGTCCGCGACGTGCTTGCCGATATCGCTTCGCACTTGCCGAGCGCTGAGCGTGCGTTCGTCCTCGCTTTTGGCCTCGCGGTAGGCGGTCACCGATTCCAACGGAAACTTCGCGTCGACGACGAGCGGCCGCTTGTCCGGCATGTGAATGCAGCAATCCGGCCGTAACCGGTTCGACAGCGTGAACTGGAAATCGTAGCAAGTCTTCGGCAATCCATCCTGCACAATCGTTTCCATCCGCCCCTGGCCGAAGGCGCCGCGCGACTGCTTGTTGGCGAAGACCTCGCGCAGCGAGGTCACTTGCGAGGTGAGGTCGGTGAGATTCTTCTGCGCGCTGTCGATGACGGCGATGCGCTCGTTCAGTTTTTGCAGGCTCTCCACGGTTTGTTGCGTGGAGCTTTGCATCGACTGGCCAAGCCGCTGGGTGACGGCATCCAGCCGCTCGTTGACCGCGCGGCCAAGCTCGGCCTGCCGCCCCGCGAGCATGTCGCCCATGGCTTGCAGGCGAACGGCGGTTTCCGCTTGCAGCCGGGCTAGGTCGGCCATGCCGTCATCGGCGGCGCCGGTCTGACGGCGGCTTAGGACGACGAAAAGCGCGGCGGCCAATCCGGCACCGACGAGCAGGCAAGCGACGGCGATGAGCAGCGTTTCGATCATGCGTCTATTTCTATCCCGATTCGCTCTTTATGCGCGAACGAAGAGGGAACGGCAAGGCTTCCCGCGCTGGTAAAGCGCGCACCAGCGCGTTGCATTGACCCCATCCTGCTTACCGCTTACATCGCCGCTCATGGCGCTGCGCGACATCATCACATTGCCCGATCCGCGGCTGCGGCTTGTCTCGAAACCCGTCAAGGCCGTCGATGCCGACATTCGCCGGCTGATCGATGACATGCTTGAGACCATGTATGCCGCGCCGGGAATCGGGCTGGCCGCCATCCAGGTCGGCGAGCCGCAGCGCATCATCACCATGGATTTGGCGAAGAAAAACGATCCTGCGGAGCCGCAGGTCTTCATCAATCCGGAACTGCTTTGGACGTCAGACGACAAGTCCACCTACGAGGAAGGCTGCCTATCGATCCCGGAATATTACGCCGAGGTGGAGCGGCCCGCGCAGGTGAAGGTGAAATATCTCGACGATAAGGGGAAGCCGCAGGAGATCGAAGCCTCCGGCCTGCTTGCCACCTGCCTGCAGCATGAGATCGACCATCTCAACGGCGTGCTCTTCATCGATCACATTTCCAAGCTCAAGCGCGACCGGGTCATCAAGAAATTCATCAAGGCGGCGAAGCGCGGCGATGAGGATAAGCCGGTTCCGCGCAAGACCGATCGGCGCTCCGCCCGCGCCGACAAGGATCATCCGCGCGCGGAGTAGAATGCAGGTGAGTTTCCTTTCTTCGTCATGCCCGGCCTTGTGCCGGGCATCCACGTCTTGGACAGAAAGTAAGTCGTGGATGGCCGGGACAAGCCCGGCCATGACGAGAAAAATGCGTCCGGTTTAGATAATATCCTTTCATGCCCCTTCGCCTGATCTTCATGGGAACCCCGGATTTCGCGGTGCCGACCCTGCTCGAACTCTCCGGGCATGGGTACGACATCGCCGCGGTTTATACCCGCGCGCCGAAGCCCGCCGGTCGCGGCATGGAGTTGCAGCCGACGCCGGTGGAGCGGGAAGCGCGGCGCTTAGGCCTCCCGGTGCTGACGCCGAGCACGTTGAAGACGCCGGAGGCGCAGGCGGCATTCCGCGCCCACAATGCTGACGCTGCTGTCGTTGTTGCCTATGGATTGATTCTGCCCAAAGCTATCCTCGAAAGCGTGCCGCTCGGCTGCTTCAACGTCCATGCTTCGCTATTGCCGCGTTGGCGTGGCGCCGCGCCGATCAATCGCGCCGTGATGTCCGGTGACACAGAGAGCGGCGTCACGGTGATGAAAATGGACGAGGGACTCGACACCGGCGACCTGGCTATGGCCGAGCGCGTCCCGATTGGCGCCGACATGACCGCGGGCGAATTGCACGACGCGCTGGCGCGTCTCGGCGCGGATTTAATGCCGCGCGCGTTGGCCGCGTTCGAACGCGGTGAACTGCAATTGACGCCGCAACCCCAGAACGGCGTCACCTATGCTGCAAAAATTTCCAAGGAGGAGACGCGCATCGATTGGTCGAAACCGTCGAACGAGGTGCACAATCACATCCGCGGGCTGTCGCCGTTTCCCGGCGCTTGGTTCGAGTTTGAAGGAAAGCGCGTGAAGGTCTTGCGCTCGACGCGCGGCGAAGGATCGGGCGCGCCGGGCGCGGTGCTCGACAACAAGCTCTCGGTGGCCTGCGGCGACGGCGTGGTGCGCCTCGTCGAATTGCAGCGCGCGGGGCGCCAGGCCATGAAGGCCGAGGAATTCCTGCGCGGCACGGTGATAAAAAAAGGAATGTCGCTGACGTAGCTTTCTTCCCCTCTCCCCTTGTGGGAGAGGGTGGCGAGTTGCGAGCATAAGCGAGCGACGAGCCGGGTGAGGGGTCAACGGGACTCGCAAACTCCGACCCCTCACCCGGTCATCTTCGCTTCGCTTCGATGACCACCCTCTCCCACAAGGGGAGAGGGGAAGTAAGAAGCGCCCGCCAAACGAGTTAAGTAATGCCTCGCTACAAACTCCTGATCGAATACGACGGAACCCCGTTCGTTGGCTGGCAGATGCAGGCCGGCGGCCTCACCGTGCAAGGCGTGCTCACCGCCGCCGTCGAAGCCTTCGCCAGCGAGAAGGTCATGGTGCAGGGAGCGGGGCGGACCGATTCCGGTGTGCATGCGCTCGGTCAGGTCGCCCATATCGATCTGGCGAAAGAATGGGACACCGACACCGTGCGCGACGCGCTCACCGCGCGGCTGCGGCCGCATCCGGTGGCGGTGCTTGCCGCTGAGAAAGTGGCGGATGGTTTCAATGCCCGCACCTCGGCCAAGGCGCGGCATTACGTCTATCGCATCGTCAATCGCCGCGGCGATCTGGCCCTCGACCGCAACCGCGCCTGGCGCGTGGCGCGCCCGCTCGATGCCGCGGCAATGCACGAAGCGGCGCAACGCCTCATCGGCAAGCACGACTTCACCACCTTCCGCGCCGCCGAGTGTCAGGCCAATTCGCCACTGAAGACGCTGGACCGGCTCGATGTCACCCGCGAGGGCGCGGAAATCCGCATCGCCGCCTCGGCGCGCTCGTTCCTGCATCATCAGGTGCGGTCGATGGTGGGCTCGCTGGTGCTGGTCGGGGAGGGGCGCTGGAGCGCCGACGATATTTCAGCGGCGCTGGCCGCGCGCGACCGCAAAGCCTGCGGCCCGATCGCGCCGCCGGATGGGTTGTATTTGGTGCGGGTGGAGTATTGATTGATTCTTTTACCTCTCCCCGCGCGCGGGGAGAGGTCGGACGCGAAGCGTCCGGGTGAGGGGCCTCCATCAGTCAGCGAGGCTCTTTGAAATCCCCCTCACCCCGACCCTCTCCCCGCAAGCGGGTAGAGGGAGCTACCCGAAATACTTCTTCAGCACACGCCGGTAGATCGCCGTCAGCGCCGCGAGGTCGGCGAGGGGAACGCGCTCGTCAACCTGATGCATGGTCTGCCCCACCAACCCGAACTCCACCACCGGACAATAATTCTTGATGAAGCGCGCGTCGGAGGTGCCGCCGGAGGTGGAGAATTCCGGCTTGCGGCCCGTAACGTCGTGAATAGCTCCCGCCACCAGCTCGGTGAAAGGGCCGGTTTCGATGACGAAGACATCCGCATTCGATGGCTCCCACTGGAACGTGAAACGCGCGCGCCCGGCCGCGGCCGTGACCGCGCGCTGCTCCATCAGAGCCTTGAGCGACTCTTGCGTGTGGCAATCGTTGAAGCGGATGTTGAAGCGCGCCCGCGCCTCACCGGGTATCAGGTTGACGGTGGGATTGCCGACATCGACCGAGGTGAATTCCAGATGCGACGGCTGGAAATGCGCGCTGCCTGCATCCAGCGGCTCGGCCATCAGCGCGGTTATCAGGCTCACCAATCCCGGAATCGGGTTCTCCGCACGCTGCGGATAAGCGACGTGACCCTGCCGGCCGCTGACCGTGATTATGCCGTTGAGCGAGCCGCGGCGGCCGATCTTGATGGTGTCACCGAGCATCTCCACATTGCTCGGCTCGCCGAGAATGCAATGATCGAATTTCTCGCCACGTGCCGCGGCCCAGGCCAGCAGCTTCACCGTGCCATTGACCGCGATGCTTTCCTCGTCGCCGGTGATGAGGAACGAGATCGAGCCTTTCGGCTTGCCGCCGTTCGCCGCCAGATAATCCAGCGCCGCTGCGACAGCGCACGCGATGCCGCCCTTCATGTCCACCGCGCCGCGTCCATAGAGCGCGCCGTCCGCCACCTCGCCAGCAAAGGGGGCGTGGCTCCATGCTTTTTCCTCACCGGGTGGCACCACGTCTGTGTGTCCGGCGAAAACGATGTGCGGCGCGGCGGTGCCGATGCGCGCATAAAGGTTCTCGATGTCCGGCGTGCCGGGTTCGCTGAACGTCATGCGATGCGTGGTGAATCCCGCGCCCTTGAGCACACCTTCGAGATAACGCAACGCGCCGCCTTCCGCCGGCGTTACCGACGGGCAGCGCAGCAGATCGCGGGCGATGGCGGTGGGATCGGCACTCATCAGAATTTTTTCGACAGGCCGGCTTGCTTGAGAACGTCGTTGGCGGTGTGGCGGGATTTGGTGGTGCGGGGGACAGTTACATGGCGGCCGGTCGAGCGGTTGATCCAGATTTCGTGGCTACCTTTGCCGGATCTCAGCAATTCGAAGCCGCTCGCGCGCAGAATAGAAACGAGCTCGCGGTAAAAATCGGCCATTAAGCTCCCGCAAGATCGAGGTGTTCTTCAGCCTTGAAGGTCAGCGAGAGATCCTCTTCACCCTGGCCCGAAAGTTCCATCAGGTCGGGAAGAACAAGGCGGACTTCCTCAATCATGGCCGGCCAAGTGTCGGCCTCGACCACAAGGCCGGGCACGTCGCTGCTGGTAGCGATCCAGACGCTGGCCTCGCCATCCCATCGGGCCTGAATGTTGATATTGCGGCTCATGAGCGAAGAATCTGCCGGTTCTCCATCTAGGTCAATCCCTCAGCAATTCGTTGATGCTCGTCTTCGAACGCGTCTTCTCATCGACGCGCTTGACGATAACGGCGCAATAAAGTCCGGGACCACCGTTTTTCCCCGGTAATGTGCCGGGCACCACGACGGAATAGGGCGGCACTTCGCCTTGCAGTATCTGTCCACTATCGCGGTCGACGATTTTCGTTGATGCGCCGATGAAGACGCCCATGGAGAGGACAGAGCCGGTGCGCACGATCACGCCTTCGGCGACTTCCGAGCGCGCGCCGACGAAACAATTGTCCTCGATGATGACCGGCCCGGCCTGCACCGGCTCCAGCACGCCGCCGATGCCGGCGCCGCCGGAGATGTGGCAATTCTTCCCGATCTGCGCGCAGGAGCCGACCGTGGCCCAGGTGTCGATCATGCTGCCACTGTCCACATAGGCGCCGAGATTGACGAAGGACGGCATCAGCACCGCGCCCGGCGCGATATAGGCAGAGCGGCGCACCACGGCTCCCGGCACGGCGCGGAAGCCCGCTTCGCGAAAGCGGCTTTCATCCCAACCCTCGAATTTCGACGGCACTTTATCCCACCATGCCGCGCCGCCCGGACCGCCGGGGATCACGCTCATGTCGTTGAGCCGGAACGACAGCAGCACCGCCTTCTTCAGCCATTGATTGACGTGCCAGTTGCCATCCGGCTGCTTCTCGGCGACCCGCGCTTCGCCGCGGTCCAATAGATCGAGCGCCGCCTCCACCGCCTCGCGGACGGCGCCTTTGGTCGCGGTGCCTATGCTGTCGCGTTGGTCGAAAGCAGCATCGATGGTTTTGGCGAGATCGGTATGCGGCATAGGCTTCCCCGGCGTGTGGTCTGCGGCGGTTTGTCGGGGCTGGGGAAAGGCGTGTCAAGGAGCGACGCCACCGCCGGCAGCTTTGCCCGCATCTGGTGAGTTCACTTCCGCCTTCGTCTACACTGCCTCATCCGCGGATTCGCGCGGTTGCGAGGCGGAGGGGGGACTTATCGTCGTGGTGTTTTCGTCGATCCCGTTTCTGTTTTATTTTCTGCCGGTATTTTTCCTCATCTATTACGTGACGCCCGGCATCGCTTTGAAGAACCTGGTCCTGCTGCTGGCCTCGCTTGTGTTCTACGCCTGGGGCGAGCCTTGGTTCGTCATCGTCCTGATCGGACAGACCACCTTCAATTACGCAGCCGCGCTGGTGATCGGCGCGGCGGAGGGAAAGAACCGGACCCTCGTCACGACCGCAGGGATCGCGGTCAACTTGGCACTCCTCGGCATTTTCAAATACGGGGATTTTGTCGTCGGCACCTTGAACTTGGCACTGCCCGGCGATCCCTTCGCGCTGCCGGGATTGGCGCTGCCGCTCGGCATTTCCTTTTTCACCTTCCATTCGGTTTCCTATTTAATCGATGTGCATCGCGGCCAGGTCGTCCCCAACCGCGACCCGCTGCAGGTCGCGGTCTATATCGCCATGTTTCCGCAGCTCGTGGCGGGCCCGATCATCCGCTACCACACCATCTCCCGCCGGCTCAGCGAGCGCCGCACCACGCTGGGCCGCGCCTCGGCGGGCATGCGCATCTTCATCATCGGGTTGGCGCAAAAGGTGCTGATCGCCGACGAGGTCGCGCGCATCGCCGAGCGCATCTTTGATCATGTCGCAGCGCCGAGCTTCGCCGAGGCGTGGCTCGGGCTTGGCGCCTATAGCGTGCAAATCTATTTCGACTTCATGGGTTATTCCAACATGGCCATTGGGCTGGGCTTAGCCCTCGGTTTCGCTTTTCCGCGCAATTTCAACATGCCCTATACCTCGCGCTCCATTACGGAGTTCTGGCGGCGGTGGCATATCAGCCTGTCGCAATGGCTGCGCGATTATCTCTACATCCCGCTCGGCGGCAGCCGTGGCTCGGCGCTGGAAACCTATCGCAATCTCTGGCTCGTCTTCCTGCTCTGCGGTCTTTGGCATGGGGCGAACTGGACCTTCGTAATTTGGGGCGCGCATCACGGCCTGTTTCTCGTGCTCGAGCGTGCAGGCTTGGCGCGCTGGCTGGAGCAGCGGCCGGTCATTGTCTCCCGACTCTATTTGCTGCTTGTCGTGATGACGGGCTGGATTTGGTTCCGCGCCCATGACTTCGATCATGCCGCCACACTCTTCGGCAGCCTGATCGGGCGTCACGGCTGGGGAGAAATCTCTTTCGAGACGCACCTGGTGCTGTATCCGGCTGCGCTCGCCGCGTTGGCGATCGGCGCGGTCCTCTCGTTGTTCCGCATCGATTGGATGCGAAGTTTGCAGGTTTTCAGATTCTCTCGCGCTGCTTATCCCGCAACGGATACTTTGGCCGTCGCACTGTTCTTCAGCTTGTCCGTGCTCAGCGTCGCCGCCGGCTCCTACAGCCCTTTCCTCTATTTCCGGTTCTGAACATGGGGCTGTTGGCTAAACATCAACGGTGGTGGTTTGTCATCGCACTCTGTTTGCTGGCGCTGCCGCCGCTGGTGCAGGCCTTGCAGCCGCGCGAAGCCATCTCCGAACGCGAAGCGCGCAAGCTCAGCACCGCGCCCGCGCTGCCGCAAAATCTTCGCGAGATACGGGCGCTGCCGCGCCAGATCGATGCTTTCCTC
>JAXDOS010000210.1:0-12807 GCA_034668785.1 Alphaproteobacteria bacterium | reverse complement strand
GGGCGGCGGTTTCGGCCGCCGCACCTTCGCCGACTACGCGGCGGAGGCAGCCTTGGTCGCCCGCGAAACGCGCAAGCCGGTCAAGCTCTTGTGGACGCGCGAGGAGGACCTTGCCCATGGCATGTTCCGGCCGCAAACCTTCCAGTGCGTCGAAGGCGCGGTGGATGCCAGCGGCAAGGTCGTCGGTTGGCGGCATTGCATCGTCGGCGACGGCGGCCAGGCGCTGCTGACGGGAGGAATGAAAATCTCTCCCTATTATGGCTTGCCGAACCAGCACATCGAGCTGCGCGGCACGTCGCATGGCGTGCGCGTCAAGCATTGGCGCGCGGTGGCGCACAACTTCAACCTGTTCGCCATCGAAAGCTTTGTCGATCAGATGGCGGCGGACCAAGGTGCGGACCCGATCGCTTTCCGTCTGGAGCGGATGTCGATCACGCCGCGTGCGAAGAAATGCTTCGAGATGGTGGCGCAGATGTGCGACTGGAACGCCAAGCGGCCGGAAGGCCGTGCGCTCGGCGTTTCCATGAGCGAGCGTTCCGGCTCATTGGGGGCCGGCGTGGCGGAAATCTCGCTTGACCGCAACACCGGCAAGATCCGCGTGCACAAGGTTTGGCTCGCGGTAGACGGCGGCCTCGTTGTGCAGCCCGGCGCTGCCAAGGCCAACATCGAGAGCGGCATCGTTTGGGGCGTTTCCGGCGCCCTGCATGAGACGCTGACGCTGAAAGACGGCGTCGTGGAGCAGAGTAATTTCCACGACTATAATGTGATGCGGATGTCGAACCTGCCGGAGGAGATGCACGTCGACTTCGTCGATCGCGATGCGCCGCCGAGCGGCCTGGGCGAGATCGGCAATCCGTTCCTGACGCCGGCGATCGGCAACGCCTTCTTCAAGCTGACCGGCAAGCGGCTCTACCACATGCCGTTCACGCCGGAACGGGTAAAGGAAGCGCTGAAGGCCTGATCGCCGTCTTGTCGTGAGGGAGCAATAATTAATGGAGCGCCCGCCATTCGGCGGGCGTTCTTTTTGTTAGAATAATGTCTATATAAGGAAAATCTAATTATATACTATGACCCCACAGCGGGGAAAACCTGACTAGATAGTCAGGGCCGGAACGATGAGATAATCTGTCCAAAATCCTGAGGCACCAGTGGCGGCGTTTCGACGGCGCCACATTGCGGCGGTAGCCCAATTGGTAGAGGCACCCGTCTTGAAAAAGGGATGTTGGGGGTTCGAGTCCCCCACGCCCTTTTCCTTCTTATTTACCCTTGTGTAGAACGTAGTGTGATTTGGGGTCTCGATGTTTTTTAGAGACGAAATCGAGCACGTTTCTCTGAACAAGCCGCTTAAGCTTGCCATTCGCTGTATGCCAGTAGGTAGTGCTCAAAATACGAAGTGCGTCGCTCGCGTTTATTCGTCCGTGCTCAATCACGTAATTAACAATTCTCCGCTCATCTGAATCGAGCGAAAAAGCCATAGCTTCTCCAAGAGCCTTATAAGCTTCGCTATCGAGCGCGTTCGTTCTATTGGCAACATCATTAAATAGAGTAGAGCGCACTCCATTTTGATCGGTCACGTATTGGATATTTGGCAATTTGGCTTCGAGCAATTCTCTTTTGATGCGCTTCGTACCCTCGCTGATACAACGCACTTCGCCAAATTCTCGTAACACAAACATCAAAAACGGATTGCGCGGTTTGTGAAATAGATTTTCTGGCGTAACCGAAGGCATAAACCCGCCAGGATTTTCAACTACTAAATGATCGTCGAACATTTTCACGAAAATAGGACGCGTCTTAGCGTGGTAAGACCGGTGAACGCATGCGTTCACTAGCACCTCATACCATGCGTCGTGTGGATACTCGGGGGCTTGATAAAATTTGCCAGAATCAAACTGTGTAAACTCGCGCAAATTAGCATCTAACGTAGACGCCGTGTCGCGGATCACCTCAAGAATCGTTCCATCAATAATGCGATCTTTGATGACGTTGTAATCCTTTCCGGTCTTTTCTTCGGTTCCGTTATAACGAAGGAAGTGAACGTAAGCGCCGGCAAATACACGGCGCGCATCTTTCGCAAAAACAAGCGCACATACATTGTTTGGGACAAATTTTCCGTCTTTTACCCTCCCTAACCGCATCGATTCAAGGATTTGTTCGTCGGGGATATCATCAGAACCGTCCCGTACTGATCGAATTTGGGCAGCAAATTTTTGAACTAGGCCGATACGAAAGTCATCCGGGTAGTTCAACGGGCACACTTCCAATTCGAACGCGCGCTCGCCTTTGTTGATGCGAATTTCTGCCTTTTCCGTCTCTGTTAATCGGCGGCTCCGATCTGATTCACGACAAAAGGCCACTCCGTTTGTTAGTTCTACAAGGCGGTCTTCTACAAAGAAGACCCTAGCCCTGATTATGAAATCAGGCTTTCCTAGTGCATTAATTACTTCCAGACGATTAGTTTGGAAACGGCCATCGGGGCAATGATCACGCCCCATGAGTTCAAGATGCTGGATTTTATCTTCTCCAACCCCAGAACATCCGGTAACTGCGCCATCCTTTTCGATGCCGATTGCTATAACTCCGCCCTCTACGGCTGGTCCGTTGCCGAATGCTGATAAGCACTCAGCAAGACCAACCGGTGCAATCATTGCGGACTTCCGGTCAAATCGAGTATTCTCCTTTTGCTCCACGACGAAGCGCCAATCGTCGGTCGTGAAAATAAATTCGGGCTTCGCCAAACCCTCAACGGTTGGGCGCTCGAGTATCTCGAGTAAGCTAAGTTGTTGAGCCATAAGAGTAATCCTATTCTACTCGAGGGTGCTCGAGTAGACGTGGTGCCATTTGACTGGAACTCATGCGGATCACTCCCGTGAAGAACGACAGCCACAAGCTCCCATATCAGAGGCTCCAGTCCGTTTTTATGCTGCGCTTCGTGTCAGCCTAAGCACACTGCCTAAGCCGCTCAAAAGCATGACTCCGAAGCGGCCCAAGACGCAACGGGTGGCCAAGAAATCGAATAAGTTCAGGCCATCATCCCGCGCCGAGCAATCCAAGCTTTCGACGCTTCGCAACTTTCCAGTTCTCCCTCGCGCCAGCGGTTGAAGCGCGCGGCTTGTTTGCTACTAGTGAGGCAATGATACGCGAGACCCTTGCCAGCTGCACCTTTGATTATAAGCGCCGCCCGTTCCCGTCACTAACGCTGAGAGCGACCCGGTATCGCGGCCTTTGCGCCGGGCATCCGCGTCTTTGCAACAGCGAAGTAAGACGTGGATGCCCGCAACAAGTGCGGGCATGACGATGATAGAGCTTTGCAGACGACGCCAATTGACCCGCGACAGAGTATGGCATTGAAACCGGCCAACAAGTGAGACAGGCTGGAAACAGCATTCCGGCTTATCCCCTTAGGAGCAGAGTCATGATCTCCCTTCAAGCGTGCAAAAGGAACCGTCAGCTGTGGACGCTGCTCGCTATCGCGGCCGCACTCCTGGTGGCTCCTGCACGCGCGCAAACCAACAGCGTCGCCGAGGTCGCCGGCTATGAGGGCGGGGACCGTACGCAACGCCTGCTGCAAGGGTCGAAGCAGGAAGGTCAGTTGATGATCTACTCCTCGGTGCCGGTCGAGGATCTTTCGGCGCTGACGGAGGCTTACGAGAAGAAGTACGGAATAAAGCCAACCATCTGGCGCAGCTCTTCCGAGGGCGTGCTTCAACGCATCGTCGCGGAAAGCAAAGCCAAGCGTTTCGAGGCCGACATCGTCGCCATGGCGGCATCGGGAATGGAGCCGCTGCATCGGGAAAAGCTGCTGCAGGAAATGAAATCGCCGGTGATCGCGGACTTGCTGCCGCAGACGATACCGGCGCACCGCGAATGGCTGCCGATCTATCTCAATGGTTTCGTGCAGGCCTACAACACCAATCTGGTGAAGAAGGAAAGCCTGCCGAAGACCTATCAGGATTTGCTGAAGCCCGAGTGGAAAGGAAAACTGGCGGTCGAAGGCGAGGACTATGATTGGTTCGCGGAAACCGTGCTGTCGCTCGGGAGCGAAGCCGAAGGCCTGAAGCTGTTCCGCGATATCGTCGCGACCAACCGCATTTCATTGCGCAGCGGGCATACGTTGCTGGCCAACCTGATCGTCGCCGGCGAGGTGCCGCTCGGATTGACGCTTTATAATTTTGGTCCCGAGCAATTGAAGGAGAAAGGCGCGCCGATCGACTGGTTCGTCATCCCCCCGGCGATTGCCCGGCCGGTGGGAATGGGAATTTTCAAATACGCCCCGCATCCGAATAACGCCGCGCTGTTTCTCGACTTCAGCATCGGCGAGGCGCAGCCGCTGTTGGCCAGCCGGAAATTCATCACGGTGACCAAGAAAATCGACCACCCTTTTCTCAAGGGTCCGGTCAAGATCATCGATGCCGGTGTGATGCTCGACCAAGCCGAGAAGTGGCGCGACCTCTATCAGAAGACGATCCGCGGCGAGGCGAATTAGTGGCTTTGATTGCTCCGCAAGTTGCGGGCAGTAACGAACGCCTTTAGAACTTGATCATGTCCGACCGCGTCAGCGTCGAGTCCTCGCGCACGCCTGGTCCATTGGCGATTTCCCAGATCGAAAATTGTTCCTGATAGGCCGTGTCCGCCGGCATGGTGTCGATCGGAACGATGGCCTTGAAGCCGCGCTGCGACGCGCCGATGGTGGTGAACAGCACCGCACCGTTGGCCGATGTTCCGACGTTGAGCACCGTCGTGATGCCTTTGTCCTTGAGATATTTCTCCAGGTCGTTGTTGTGGAATTTGTCGCCGCGTACCTGCAGCACCCGTTCGCCCGCGATTGGAGCAACGGATTTTACCATGTCGGCCTGAGTCATATTCGGGGTGTAAGTATGAACCACCATCATGCCCCTGCCCCGCGCTTCCGCAAGTAACTTCTGAACTTTCGGCAATACCGCCGCGCAACGGGAACGTTTTTCCGGCACGCAGTTGAGCTGGTTGAAGTCCATGACGATCAGGGCAGTTTTCTGCGCGTCGATCATGACCGGTTTCAATTCCGGCGCCGCCGGCGCCTTGATCGTCGCCCATTCCTGCAAAATGTCTTGTGCTTTCAGCGGGTTGCCAACGACGGACAGGGCTATGGCGGCGATAACCGCGGCGATTAATCGTTGAATCTGTTTTGATCTGTCCGGCATTGTTCCCCCTTTTGAAAATGTTTCACGTGAAACATTGGAGCGAGTCGCTGCTTCGCGAGATCAGCAAATTCCCTAGGCTATTCCGCCGCCTCGGCTGCGCCGCCATGGGCTTTCGACCAGCCGTTCGGATCGTTCATGAAGGTCTCAACCTGCCCCAGCATCTTGCCGTCGAACTTTCCGCTCTCTTTAGCGACCGCAAGAATATCCCACCAAGTCGCGAGGTAATGCATGGTGATGCCGAGATCGCCGAGGATTTTTTTTCCTTCTGGAAAAATGTCGTAATAGAAAAGCACGAAAACATGGTCGACCGTCGCCCCGGCATTGCGCAGCGCGTTGCAGAAATTGACCTTGCTTCCACCATCGCTGGCCATGTCCTCGACGAGCAGGATGCGCTGGCCTTCTTCGATATGCCCTTCGATCTGCGTATTGCGGCCAAAGCCCTTGGCTTTCTTGCGCACATATTGCATCGGCAAGCCCAAGCGGTCCGACATCCAGGCGGCAAAAGGGATACCCGCGGTTTCGCCGCCGGCGACTGCGTCCAGGGACTCGAAGCCGATCTCGCGCAATACAGTGGCGGTACCGAAATCCATCAAGCTATTGCGCACACGTGGAAAAGAAATCAGCCGGCGGCAATCCGTATAGACTGGACTGGCGCGGCCGGAGGTGAAGATGAACGGCTTGTCGGTCATGAAGCGCACGGCTTCGACTTCCAAAAACATCTTCGCTGTCAATTCTGCAATCGTCTTCTTGTCGGGAAAGCCAGCGCCTGTCGTCATCTGCTCATCCTTAAGGTGATACCACACGCCAATCGATTGTTTCGCCGCCACGATAAACCAATACACGGTCGTCGGCACCGTCGATGTCAACCTGTTCCGGCGCTGTCCACGGCGATCGTTCCAGGGTGATCGTCTCCTCATTGGCGGGAAGCCGGTAATGCCTGGGTCCATTCAGCGAGGCAAAAGCTTCCAACTTGTCTAACGCATTTTCCTGGTCGAAGACCTTGGCATAAGCCTCGATGGCCACGGGCGCGCTGAACACGCCGGCAGCGCCATTCACGGCCAGCTTCTTTGCTGTCGGATGCGGCGCGGAATCGGTGCCAAGGAAGAAGCAGGCCTCGCCGGAAATCGCCGCTTGGCGTACCGCGAGCCGGTCCTTCTCGGTCTTGACGACGGGCATGCAATACATGTGCGGCTTCAGACCTGCACCAATCCAGTCGTTGCGGTTAAGCTCCATGTGATGGACCGTGATCGTGCCCGCTACTTGCGGCGCCGCGCTGCGCACGAAATCGACTCCTTCTTTCGAGGACAGGTGTTCGAAGATAATACGCAAGCCGGGAAACTCCTTCACCCAGCGGCGCAGCCGCCGTTCGATGAATACGGCTTCCCGATCAAAGACATCTACATCCGGAGCCACCTCTTCGCCGTGAATCAGGAACGGCATGTCGATCTTCTGCATGCGCTCCAGCACGCGGCGGACCTTGGCGAAGTCGGTCATGCCGGCAGCCGAATTCGTCGTCGCATGCGCGGGATAAAGTTTCACGCCGGTGAACACGCCTTCCCTGAAGCCGCGCTCCACGTCCTCGGGTTCGGTGTTGTCGGTGAGATAACACGTCATCAGCGGCTTGAATCTCGAACCTTGCGGAAGCGCCGCCGTAATCCGCGCGCGGTAAGCGACGGCGTCCGCCATGGTGCGTACCGGCGGGACGAGGTTGGGCATGACAATGGCCCGGCCGAAATGCTGCGCCGTGAACGGCACCACCGCCTTGAGCATGGCGCCGTCGCGCAGATGCAGGTGCCAGTCGTCGGGCTTGCGGATCGTGATCCGTTTGATCATTGCCTATCGCTTCACTTAACGCAGCGTGAATTATTCCAAACGCTTAGTCTTGGCGAAGTCGTAGTCGCGGGCGACCCCGCCGTCGAAGCGCCAGCTCACTGTTTCCGGCTTGTAGCCGGAAGCAAAGACCTTTTTCAGGAAAAGCTGTTGATCCGCCCAGCCGGCGTCCGCCTGCTGCGCACGGTAGCGGCCCGGCATGGTGTCGTTGAGCCAGCCATGTGGGGCGTCGGCGTAGACGTGAATGTCGTAGGTCTTCTTGTGCTCTTCGAGAACATTGCGGAAGCGCCGCACGTCGTCGACGGAGATGATGTGATCGGCGCCGCCGAAAGCTGCGAAGACAGGACAATCGACCGCCGCAAGAATCTCCTCCATCGGCTTGGAATTGGTTTCGCTCACCGGCCATTCGCGTTTCGACGCGGCGCCATACCAGACGACCGCGGCTGCGATCTTGGCCTGTGCCGCGAAGACCAGCGGGTGGCGGCCGGTTTGGCAATATCCGGCGACGGCGATCTTGTTGATGTCAGCGCCGGGATGTTTCTCCGCCGCGGCAATCGCCGCGTTGATGTGCTCGATCGATTCGGCGTCCGTCATTGCATAACGGGAGTCGCCGGCATTCAGCGCCTTCTGGTCGGGATGCTTGTAGAAGAAATTCGCCGCCACCACGAAATAGCCGTCGCCCGCGCACCGCTTGGCGAGGTCGCGCGTATGCGGCACCAAACCGTAACGCTCGTGGATGAGGATGACGACGGGATAGCGGCCCGCCGGAGCCGGCCGCGCCAGAAAGGCGGGCATCCCTCCCGGACAGGTGATTTCTTCAGTCGCGACGTCGTAAGCCATGGTCAGCACGTCTCTCTTGTTGATGCCTCACGGCGTCATCAGCGCAACTGCCTGGTCGACGGTCATAACACGTCCCATCCGGGGGAAAACGCGCTCCATGAAGAACTCGTTGTTGTTGCCACGCGCCGAATAGCAGCAGTCCTTGACGACTACGATGCCGTAATCCAAATCCCGCGCGGCAAAGACGGTGCTGGCGATACCGACGTCGGTCGAACCTCCGGCGATCACCATCGTATCGATGCCGCGGACACGGAAATGCAGATCGAGATCGGTCTGGAAGAAAGAATTCCAGCGATGTTTCGGCACTACTATGTCGCCGGCAATCGGCGCGATCTCCGCGGCGATCTCCGAATCGGGCGAACCTTTGTGAAAATGCGGCTTGATCGGCTTGTCGGCGCCGCCGCCCGGGCGCAATTCCATGTCGGTGTCGGTCAGGCGCGCCACCGAATCCGATCCATCGGCCGCGTGCGCGCCGCTCGGATAGAAGGCGGTCATGCCCACTTTGCGCGCACCGGCCAGCAGGCGTTGCATGTTTTCCAGGATGTGGAGATCGGCGAGAAATTTGGCCTTGGCGGGGTCGCTCGGGTGCAGATAGCCATGCAAGGTATCGAACATCACCAGCCCCGTGCGGGCGGCGCTCAAACTCTTTTCCAGCCGTGATACTCTCGCCATCTGCCGTCCTTCTCCCGTTTTCAATATCCGCATGACATAACGGGTACGCCGGGCACAAACAATATGACCTGCCGCAACCGCAACGCTAAGAATGCTCTGATACCGCTCTTTGGTGGGAAAAGCCGGATATATAAGGTGAAGTGAATGCCTATCAGCCGCGCTAACGGCCTCGACATCTATTATGAGAAAGCGGGCTCCGGCCCGCCGCTCGTGCTCATTCACGCCCTGCCCTTCGATCATAATCTCTGGCTCTATCAGGTGGAGCGGTTCTCTTGCCGCTTCACCACCATCGCCATGGACCTGCGCGGCTGGGGCCGGTCGGCGAAGCCGCACCAGCCGTTTTCACTCGGCGACATGGGAAATGACATTCTTGGCGTGCTTGCCGACGAGGGCGTTGGCGGTGGAGCTGTCGTGCTTGGATGCAGCATCGGTTCGAAGCTGGCGTTGATGCTCGCCTGCGACCATCCGGAAATTTTTCGCGCGGCGATTCTGGTCGGCGGCAATAGCGGACCGCAGAATCAGTTCGATCATCGCATCGCCGCCTATCGCGCGCATCACGCCGCGGGGACACTCAAGGATTACCATCTCGGGCATCTGCGCCACGGCGTCACCCAGCAATGGGCCGACACGTCCATCGGGCGTTATTTGCTCGAAGGCTTTGCAGAGCGTGGCGCGACTCTCGATCCGGAATCCATCGCCCAGGTGTTCCAGGCGCTCACCGTGTCCGACCTGACGCCGAAGCTTGCCGCCTACAAGAGCCCGACACTGATCGTGAATGGCGAGCACGACAACGCCCTACCCGGCGGCAAGCGCACAGCAGCGCTGATCGCGCAAGCGGAGCACCACATCGTGCCGGGAGTTGGACATTGCTGCTTCCTCGAAGATCCCGCGAGCTTCGAGGCGCTGGTGCAAGGATTCCTGGTTCGGAATAATTTGTGGCCGCGCGGCTAGGTGCGGTTTCCCTTCCTCGTCATGGCCGGACTTGTTCCGGGCATCCACGTCTTTACGGCTACAGTTTTAAGACGTGGATGCCCGGAACAAGTCCGGGCATGACGGTGCGGCGCGTTATTCGGCCGCCACCTTCAGCAGTCTCGCCGCGCCGGACGACAATTCCGCGACCTGATTTTCAAAGCGTTCATAGAAGCGCGTCAGTAAGGCACCGCCAAGATTCCGGCACTGCTCCAACGCCTGGGCAGCCTCGGCCGGCTGGTTCTTGGCGATGGCGTCTACCAGTTGCGCGTGGTGGAAGGCTAATTCTTTAAATTCGGTGCTCGCGGCGACTGCCTCATCCCCGACCAGCGCATATAATTTCACCGGCCGCGATTTGCCTTTCATCAGAAGTTCGCCAGCTTCAAGCATGGCAAAGCCGGGCGCGGCGCGCGCGGTATCGTCGGAAAGGACGATATCGACGCCCAGCAGCTTGGTATTAGACTCGATGCGGGAGGTGGTATTCACCACGTCGCCCATCGCTGAATAATTGAAGCGCCGCTCCGATCCCATGTTGCCAACGCAGGCTTCGCCGGTATTAACGCCGATGCCGATCCTGACATTGGCCAAGCCGCGCGGCCCAAAGCCAAAGGCATCCCGGGCATTGAGGTCATTCAACACGGCGCGCATCCGCAGCGCGGCGCGGCAGGCGCGGACCGGATGGTCTTTAATGTCCAGCGGCGCATTCCAGAATGCCATGATGGCGTCGCCGATAAATTTATCGATGGTGCCAAGCTCGGCCTGAATGGCGTCGGCAAGCGGCGTCAGCAGATGGTTCATGAATTCCACCAATTCGGCCGCCGTCAGCCCCTCCGAAATGGGCGTGAAATCGCGCACGTCCATGAACATGAGCGTGATCTGCCGGGTCTCGCCGCCGAGCCGCATCATCTGCGGCGCGTTTTCCAACTTGGCGAGAAGCTCGGGGGCGAGATATTGGCCGAAGGCCCGCCGTACGAATTTCTTTTCCTTGTCGGTAGCGACATACAGCACGCCCAGCACGGCGAGGTAGACGGAGACCGTGGAAAGCGTGGGGTAAACCGCGTCGAACAGCAGGCCAAGCTGGGAGAAAGCGAACCACGACGCGCCAATTCCAACGGCCAGGATGCCGGCACCGACCAAAGCCGAATACTGCGCCCCGAGAACCACCAGCAAATAGGTGAGCAGCGCGCCCAACAACAGCGTGACAACGGTCTCCAGACCTGTCGACCAGTCGGGCCGGTAAAGAAAAGTCTGGGAGATAATCTGCTCCACCGCTTGGGCGTGAATGGAAACGCCTGGAACCAGCTCGCCAAGCGGCGTCGGCCAGTTGTCGCGCAAGCCCGCCGCCGAACTGCCGATGAAAAGGATTTGCCCTTCGATGCGCGGCCGTATCTCCTCATCCTTCGCCGGATCGAGGATGTCGCGCACGGACACATATCGCTCCGGCCTGTCGCGATCGAAATACACCCGCAGCTCGCCTTCACCCGTCAGCGGGATGCGGAATTGTCCGATGCGCATATCGACCAGCGCCGGATTGCCGGTATCCAACTCGCGGCTGGCGCCGGTGCCGCGCACGAGCATGCTCTTTTGCTGCTGCGCGACGCGGAGCGCTTCCACTGAAAGGCTTGGATAGGTTTTTTCGCCATCGGCAAACAGCAGCGGGATGTGGCGAATGATGCCGGCGCTGTCCTTTCCGCTTACGCTCAAAGCGGCGAGGCCGCTCGCCGCCTTATCGAAGATCTCAAGGCTTGTCGCCGCTCCACTGAACTTCGGAAGGACCTGCGGCGGCGAAGCGCCCGCGAAGGCAAAGCCGGATTTCACCAGCGGGCGGCGGCTGTTGGCATTCGGCAATACGGCAAATCCAAGCACGACGGGAGCCGCCTCGATGGCCGCCGCGAAGACCTGATCGTGGTCCGGCAGCTTCGCGATGAATGCTTCAAACTGCTGGCGCTCGGCATCGCTGCCGGTGTTGATCCCGCGCGCGAGTTGTTGCGGCGACGTGCGGTCGCGCTCCGGAAAAATGACGTCGAAGGCGATCACCGCGGCGCCAAGCTCATTGAGGCGGTTGACGAGAGCGGCGAGCACCGTACGCGGCCACGGCCATTGCCCCAACTCGGCGAGCGAGGCCTCATCGATATCGACGACGCGGACGGGAAAGTCGGCGTAGGGACGCGGCTTGATGCGCTGATAGCTGTCGAAGGTTCGCTCGCGCAAATGCGCGACAGGTTCCGGATCCACGATGCGCAGCAAGGTGACCGCCGACAGCGCGATCGCCGATACCAGCGCCGCCCGCCCTGACTTGCTACGCAAAAGATTACGCGGATTCATGCCGCTCCTTCTCAGACCCCGTTCATAATCGCGGCGATATTATTTATTTGCAATGACGAGCAGGAATCGATGCTCATAAAGGCCGGGCGCTATGGCGCTCCGCCGCCACGGCGGCCCTTCGGTCCGAGGCCGCTGACGCGGTCGATCCGCTCAATCCGTTCGACACGCTCCCGGCGCTCCATGGCTTGGCGCTGATCGCGGGCAGCGCCGGTGTCGATGCGGTCGCGGACGGCGCTGCTGTCGAGACGATCATGCCGCTCCGGCGGATTGAGACGGTCGGCTTGCACCGGCTTTTCCGTCACCACCGTGCGCACGGCCGGGCCGGCGGGGCGAGCCGGCTCGATCTTCGGCGCCCGGTCAGGACCGGCGGAGACTCGCGGCGCGTTGTCGAGACGCGAGGTGCGGATGTCCATTCCCGGACGGCCAGGGCGCTGTGCGCTTTGCGGTAGATCGCGCGGCGCCACCCTGTCGCTGCCGCGAACATAGCTGCCGTTCGTCTGGTTAGCCTGGCGGACACCCCAAGCACCCCAACCGCCGTCGCTTTTCCCCCAGAGCCGCTGGCTGTTGGGATTGATGTTGCTGAAGCTAGCCGGCCGGCCTGGCTGCAATGACGGCAGCGCCGGCGGCGGAACCTGGGGTCCCTTCTGCGGCTGCAGGACCTCGACCCGGGGCGGCTGGCTGAGCCGAACCTGGCGCGTCTGCTGAATCGAGAGACCAGGCTGCGTCGGCGCCACCTGGATGACCAAAGCCCCGCCGGCGGTGATCGAACCGCGGCCGTGCCCATCACCGCCATGCCCGCGGCCGTCATCGCCATGGCCGTCGTCGTTGTGGTCGCCGTGATGGTGATGGCGCGGCGGTGGCGGTGGCGGTGGCGGTGGCGGTGGTGGCGGTGGCGGTGGTGGCGGAGGCGGTGGTGGCGGCGGTGGAGGCGGAGACGGCGGTGGTGGCGGCGGTGGAGGCGGAGACGGCGGTGGAGGCGGAGACGGCGGTG
>JAXDOS010000209.1:0-5000 GCA_034668785.1 Alphaproteobacteria bacterium | reverse complement strand
TAACGAAGGCTGGACCACCGAGGGCTGGTGGAACCTTTCAGCGCGCAGTTGCGACACGCTGCTGAGGGGAACGCTCGTGGCTCGTTTTTACTACATATACGCCCTCGACTATGATCGCGGCGGCGAATGGTCCGGACAAGCCTTCATGTGTACGCGAGACAAGGAATTCACCATCCGAGGCACCGATAATTGTCTCGCCCGGGGCTACGAGCGCACCGGCTTTTTTGAAGTCGATACCACCGAGCAGCGCTCGTGGACCGTGCAACTCACGGAGTCGACTGAGCAGACAAACCCCCGCTCCTCGCCGTCAGGCGGGCCACCGCTCGGGACACCGCCAGCCGGCCGGCAAACAGACGCGCCGCCGACTTTTCCGGGAACCCAAAGCCGATGAGACGCCTGCGCCGCACCAAAATCGTCGCGACGCTCGGTCCGGCCTCGTCCGATCGCGCCACGATCACGCGGCTGTTCGAAGCCGGCGCCGACGTTTTCCGCATCAACATGAGTCACACGACTCATGAGCGGATGCGCGAACTCGTCGCCACGATCCGCGGCATTGAGGCGGACCATAACCGCCCCATCGGAATCCTGGTCGATCTGCAAGGGCCCAAGCTGCGGATCGGCAGCTTCGCAGGCGGAACGGCGATGCTTGTGAAGGGAGAGACCTTCACGCTCGATTCCGATTCGGCTCCGGGCGATGCCACGCGCATACAGTTGCCGCACCCTGAGATATTTCAGGTCGTCGAGCCGGGACATACGCTGCTACTAGACGACGGCAAGGTGCGTCTTATGGCGCAGGAAGCCGACAACACCCGCATCGTCGCCCGCGTCGAGGTCGGCGGAAAACTGTCGGATCGAAAGGGCGTCAGCTTTCCTGACGCCACGCTTCCCCTTTCGGCGCTGACTCCGAAGGATCGCTCCGATCTGGATGCGGCGCTGGACACCGGCATCGATTGGATCGCGCTGTCGTTTATCCAGCGGCCCGAAGACATCGCCGAAGCCAAGAAGATCACCCGCGGTCGCGCCGCGGTCATGGCCAAAATCGAAAAGCCGCAAGCTCTAACTCGCCTCGGCGAGATCATGGATCTCGCGGATGCGTTGATGGTAGCCCGAGGCGATCTCGGCGTTGAAATGCCCCTGGAAAAGGTGCCCGGTCTGCAAAAGCAAATCACCCGCACCGCGCGCCTTGCCGGCAAGCCTGTCGTCATTGCCACGCAGATGCTGGAATCGATGATCAGCAGCCCGGTGCCGACCCGCGCCGAGGTTTCCGACGTGGCCACCGCGATTTACGAAGGCGCCGACGCGGTGATGCTGTCCGCAGAATCGGCGGCGGGCCAATATCCGGTGGAAGCGGTTGCCACCATGAACCGCATTGCCGAAGAAGTGGAAGGCGACGGGCTTTACCGCTCGATCATCCAGGCTCAGCACGCGTCGCCGGAAGCGACCGGCGCCGATGCCATCGCCGACGCCGCCCGGCAGATCGCCGAGACGCTGGAGCTTTCGGCGCTGGTGTGTTGGACAAGTTCGGGCTCAACGGGCCTGCGGGTTTCGCGCGAGCGTCCAAAGCCGTTGATCGTGGCGATTTCGCCCAATCTTTCGACAGCGCGGCGGCTGTCGCTGGTGTGGGGCATCCACTGCGTCGTCGCCCAAGATGCGCACGATCAGGACGACATGGTTGAGCGCGCCTGCCGGATCGCCTTCCGAGAAGGCTTCGCCAAGGCCGGACAGCGGGTCATCATCGTCGCCGGCGTGCCACTTGGAACGCCCGGCGCGACCAACATGCTGCGGATCGCCTTCGTCGGCGCCGAGAGCGGAAGCGAAGTCTGAGCGACGTTATTTCGCCGCTTCCGCCATCTCATCGATCGCCGCCGCGATACGCTCGGGCACTGCGTAATGCGGCATGTGACCGACGCCTTCGAGCATGACGAGCTTGGCGTTGGGCAGAGCCGCGGCCAGTGCTTGCGAATGGATGCGCGGTGACACGGTGATGTCGCGATCTCCCGTGAAGATGATGGTGGGCACGCGGATATCCCCATAACGAGGCGCTTGCTGGGTGACCGAGGCAAGCAGACCTGAAACATCTCGGGCGTTGGCAAGAAACTCTCGTGGGCGCAGGCCAAGCATCAGCGCGGAGCGGCGCAGGTAATCTTCCGGCGGTGTCTGCGGCGCGAATACTAACGGTACGGCTGGCACCGCGACGATCGCGCCGAGCGGCAAGGCCAATGTGTAAGCGAACAAAGTCCCGATAACGGGTGCTGTTGCGACGTTGTAATACCAGGCGATGCCGGTGGACCACGGATGCGTCGCCGGCGCGAGCAATACGAGACCAGCCAAGTTCTTAGGATGGTCCAGCGCGTAAGCCATGGCCAGAGCGCCGGCCCAGGAATGCGCCACCAGAATGAGGCGCTTAATTCCAAGCCGATCCACGGCTTCCTGGATCAGATCGGCTTGGCGGCTAGGCGAGGCTTCTTCGCCACCCCCGCCGCGTTCACTCCAGCCATGGCCGGGGCGATCGATCAAGATGACGCGATGGCGCCGGCTCAGGCGCTCGCCGAGCGCGAGCCGCATGTCTTCAAGATTGCCGCTGGCACCGTGGATGAGGACGACGGCGGGCCGATCCACGGGCGCAGTCTCTCGAGGGCCGAGTTCGACAACATGCAGGCGTCCGCCCGTTACCTCGATGAAGTGTCCGGCTGCGGGATGTGCCTGTTCGATGGCGACGACTCCGATCGCGCTGGCAGCAGCGAGAACGCAGAGCAGCGCAACCACGACAACAACGGTCATGAGAATCATGCGCGAGAGCGGATACATCGGAAGGAGATACGGGCAAATGACAGGGAGGTTGCAACAGGCGGGGCAACTATCGGCGCCGCAGCCGTGGGGAGACCTTCGATCAGATATCGCGCCCTTCGATCTTTTCGGTGAGGGTCTTCACCAGATCGGGCACGCGTTGCAGGCGCGGATCAATGGCAAGGGCGCGGCGAAAGACATCGAGGGCGCGTTTTTCGTCACCGAATTCCTGCATGATAAGGCCTAGACCAAACAGAGCGCCGAAGTGGCGCGGCTCGCGTGCCAGCACTTGGGAAATGTCGGCAACTGCGCGTCCATATTCCTTCTTCAGGTAATAGATCGTGGCACGCCGATCCCATCCTTCCACATATTCCGGCCTGAAATCGATGATGGCATCGAGAAGTTTGAGAGCCAAATCGAGATCCTTAGCCTCGACCGCAGTCTTCACCCGGCTCATCAGAAGATCGGTGGTGTCGCCGCCGGAACTTAGCCACAGCGCCCAGATGCGCTCTTCCACCGACCTGGCGCTACTGTCATCGGGAGCAACCTTCAGCGCCTCGAACAGGAAATTGAGATCCCGCGTTTGCTCGCCACCTTGTAGGCGCCGCGAATTACTTGGCGGATCCACCCAACGATTGGTCTGGGCAACAACAGGACCCGCCAACGTGGCGGCAAGCAATGCGGCGAGAAACGGCGCATGGATTCGCTGGCCCATCCTTTAACTTGTAAAGGCTTGCGGCAGAGACGAAAAGAGGCGGAGACGTCAAAGCAGCGTGAGCGGCTGCGGCGCGGCCGGGTTAGCCTTGGCGGGCTTTGAACCGCTTGTGGGTCTTGTTAATGACGTAGACCCGGCCTTTGCGGCGCACGAGGCGATTGTCGCGATGGCGACCGCGCAATGATTTCAATGAATTACGGACCTTCATGACTCAATTCCCGCTGCGCCGGACTGAGGCCGCCCGACCGTATATTTCTGATCCTCAGGTATGGGAGTTCAATAAGCAGCAGCAGCCGGGCTGTCAATGTCGGGAAGCCCGAGATGCGGGGCGGCGTTTACAAGTAATCCGGGTGGTGGGCGCGACAGGGATTGAACCTGTGACCCCTACCGTGTCGAGGTAGTGCTCTACCGCTGAGCTACGCGCCCGGTCCGATGCCCGTCATATCGGCTCCCACCAGGGGAGGCAAGCCACGGGAATCATCCGGGCCTTATGCCGCGAGCATCTTCTGCACTTCGTTGACCAGGTCGCGCAGATGGATCGGCTTGGAAAGGACCTTGGCATTCTTCGGCGCGGCCGAATCCGCATTGAGGGCGACTGCGGCAAAGCCAGTGATGAACATGATCTTGATGTCCGGGTCGAGTTCGGAAGCGCGGCGCGCGAGTTCTATTCCGTCCATTTCTGGCATCACGATATCCGTGAGCAGTAGTTCGAACGGCTCCTCGCGCAAACGCTGGTAAGCCGACAAGCCATTGTCATAGGAAGTTACATCGAAACCCGCATTCTGCAGCGCCTTGACGAGAAAGCGCCGCATGTCGGTGTCGTCTTCGGCAAGGAGAATCTTGGGCATCATTTAGCTCCTTGCGCCGTGCGCGTTTCCGCCGAACAGTCGTCCCGATTGCCGGGCCCGGAACAGTGGCCTATTTCGACCGTTGAGGTAAGCGGCCGCCGTCGTCTGAAAATTCCGTTCAGGCCCGCCCTCTGGCCGTCAGCTTCCATAAGCCTGATGGGCGGTAAATATCGAGTGAACCCGTCCCTATCTTGGCAACGCCTGCTCAGGATGGCCAATATAGTATAAAGAGGCTGCGGCGCCGGCAGAAAGGCGCGACAGGACTGGATTTCGACCGAAAGGGTCGCGCCCCGGCAATGCATGAAGTCAAAGACGAGTTCGACCCGCCATTCGAGATACTCAAGCCGGAAGAATGGCGAAGCCCAGTCGTATTCAATTCCCCCCACAGCGGCCGGATTTACCCCCCTGAATTCCTGATTGCCTCAAGGCTTGATCTAGCGACGTTGCGCCGCTCCGAGGACTCATTTGTCGATGAACTCTTCGCCGGTGTCGTCCGGCGTGGCCATCCGCTCATGCGGGCGCATTTCCCGCGCTGCTATGTGGACGTCAACCGCGAGCCCTACGAGCTCGATCCACGCATGTTTGACGGCCGCCTGCCCTCCTTCGCCAATACCCGCTCCATGCGCGTCGCGGGTGGCCTCGGCACCGTC
>JAXDOS010000208.1:0-3381 GCA_034668785.1 Alphaproteobacteria bacterium | reverse complement strand
GCGTTGCAGCGGACCCTGCCCGGGTTGCCGATGCCGGAAAGCCTGGCGGCTGGAACGGCCTCGTGTATTACCGCTGGCATGGCGCGCCGCGGATTTATTTTTCCGACTACGACGCCGCTGCGCTGGCGACGCTGAAGCAGCGCCTCGAACAGCACCGCGCACGCCATATTCCGGCGTGGTATATTTTCGATAACACGGCTTCGGGGGCGGCGCTCGGAAATGCGCTCACGCTGTCACGGCCGGCGTAGCGTTCTAGATTCGCAACTCCATCCCCTCGCGCGCCACGAATGTTCCCGCTCTGACCTTCTGCGCGGCAGCCGCGATAACGTCCAACGCGGCGTCGTCGCGGTCGGGATCGTGATGGAAGATCGCAACTTGTTTGGCGCCGGCAGCATCAGCCACGCGCAATGCCTGCTGCCAGGTCGAATGACCCCAGCCGACATATTTGGAAAATTCCTCGTCGGTATAGGTGCCGTCGTAGATCATGAGATCGGCATTCCTAGCGAGCGAAATGACATTGGCGTCGAGTTGATCGAGCCCGTGTTCGGTGTCCGTGAGATAAGCGATAGAGCATCCGGCGAATTCCAAACGATAACCGATCGAACCGCCCGGATGATTCAACGCGGCGGTTCGCACCTCGATACCGTCGCCTAGACGCAACACGTCTCCAACACGAAAGTCGCGAAACTCCACGTCGGAACGGAACGTCTCGAAGCCAATGGGAAACAGCGGCGCGCTCATGATGGTTCGGATAAGGCCTTGAAGATTGGTTTCCGGCTGCAGGTTGCCTGCCCAAAGGCGAAAGCGATGGCCGGTGGCATAAAACGGCGCAAACAGCGGTATGCCGCCGACATGATCCATGTGGCAATGGCTGAAAAGAATATCGGCTTCAACTGGAATGCCACCGGCGATCAAACGGTCCCCGAGCTTTCTGATGCCGGTGCCGCCGTCGAAGATCACACTGTGCTCGCCGCAACGGACTTCGACGCAGGACGTGTTGCCGCCGTAGCGCACCGTGTCCGCTCCGGGGGATGCGATCGTGCCGCGGACACCCCAGAAACGAACCAGCATCGATTGCTCCGGTGACATGCAATTCCGATCAATTAAAATCGCAATCAACAATGGCGCTGCAACCCGCCGCTATCGCGAAGTAAACACTCAAACATTAAAAGAAGTTGTCTAAGCCCTAAACTGCTGCGGTACGGCGGCAGGCCGGACCGCGGACAGTGGCGTCTGCTCACTTCCTGGACGCAACAGTAACACCGAGCGCCGATCCGCAATCGCAAGCCGCGCTTCATTGATGGCCATAGTGAAGGTCATCATTGCCATTTCGTCTAGTTGGTCGCGTTCCGCTTGATGAATGGCCTCCGCTACGATGTTGTCGGTTTCCGTCTGCAGCTCGTCGAGCGCTTCCAGTGTTTCCGCGGCGCGCGCTTTTTTAGTCAGCACCAGCAGCCGATGCAGCAACCGGAGACGACGGGTGTTTTTGTCGGCGCGGAAATAGCCGGCAATGCCGGCCAATGCCGAGCCGAATAGCGGGAAGATCAGCAGGCCGTAGAAGATAGCGTCCCCGTAACGGTCGAAGAAGGTCTTCTGATTGTCCCCAAGGTAAAGGTCGGCGCCGGGATGAACGAGGACGGCCGAGTCCTTGTCGGTCGACGGCTTTTCGATCTTGACCACGCCCGGCAGATCATGGGCGAGGCCTTGGCGGGACGTATAAAGGAGCTTGGCAAAGGTGGCGATGTGGGATTCGTCCAAGCTTCTGCGGGCAACGATATATTGCGGAAAGTTCAGGCTTTCTGTGTCTTCGGCAGGCACCGCCGGCGAGCCGCCAAAGCTTCCGGCTACGATGGAGAATTTTTCATAAGCGGTTAAGCGCTGTGCGATCGCCTCCGCTTGATCGATCGCGATCACGCTTGGTGTCTGTCTATCGCGCGAAGCCGCGGCAACGCTTTCGGCGATGGCCTGACCCGTAACCGGCCCGGCCACGAGGATCGCATCGATCTGATTGTCGCGAATGGAATTCGTAAGATTCTGGGGTTCGATGTCAACGAACTGAACCTTGTCCAGAGGAACATTGTATTGATGCAACAAGTCGCGGAGCAGATCGGGGCTCGCTTCGCTATGCATGACGATGCCGACGCGACGGCCGGCAAGGTCCGGCACTTTCTCGATCTTAGCCGGCTTTCCCTTCACCTTTTTCGAATCTCGGGCGGCCGGCGCGGGCACCAGCAACAGCGCCACATTTTGGCGCAGAATGGCGACAACCGGCCAGCCCTGGGAAATGCCTAAGTTGCTGCGGATGATCGCAAGGTCGAATTCGGACTTGCCGATCACGTCTTTGGCGCCGACGGCTTGGTCCCTGATAACGGGGACAAGCCTGATCGGAGCGCGGTCGCGCTGGAATTTATCTGCAAGGCTCTTAACAAAATCCACGTCGGCACTGTCGGGCGGCCCGACCGCGATCCGCATCACGGTGGGCTCCGAGGTGTAGTAGATCGTCGCCCAGACCAGCCCTCCCACGAGCAAAATTGCAAAGATGCCCACAAGCCAGGTATGGCGCAGGATCATCCGCAGCCGGCGCTCCATCATCCCCTCAAGCGAATCGAGATCGATCCCCTTGGGAGTCGCGCTATGCCTACGGGCGGCAAGCGCGGGGCGATCCTGTTGCATGGCTTCACTACGCCTTCCGAACTGACGCGCCAGCCAAAGTTTCATCGCCAAGGTCGGTCGAGGTAAACCAGGCATTCGGCGATTTTACATGTTCCGGCCGCTCAACTCTATGGGACAGGGCAATATTCATGCGCCAAAGTAAAGATCGCCCGGCACCCATCTTAGGACCAGGGCCGTTGATGTTGCTCGATATTTGACCGCCATGACTGCTCCAGCACGGACATCGATAGCCGACGCGGGGCCTAGCCTAAGTCGGCTGCTCGCGGTGGGATATTTCCACAACCCGGGCACGGGTAGCCAGCTGTTCGACCAAGGCATCGGCAGCAGCCCTGTTCTCCGCGTCCAGATTGGCATCCCATTCGTCGAGCAGATAGATCGCCGCGTCGGTATGCGCGACGATTTCGCGCAATGACTTGAGCTGCCGTTCGCCGGAGGAAAACCCCGATTTCTTCATTTCGTCGATGCTCATCTGCTCGGGATCTTCTTCCTCGTCGAGACTTGCCGCATCCGCGCTTACAATCTCGTCTTGGCGCTCCATGTCCGTGAACTTGAACGCCAGCCGGTCATTGGTGGGCCAATAATAGGCACGGTTCTTGATCTCGGTTTTAAGGGCGGCCAGCAGGGTCGATTTTCCCGAACCGTTGCCGCCGCGCACCTGAATGCGGCCGTTGGGTTGCGACAGCACGAGCGACAACGCATCGGAAAGCG
>JAXDOS010000207.1:0-9919 GCA_034668785.1 Alphaproteobacteria bacterium | reverse complement strand
CTTTACATCGCATCGCGGCGTCATCATACAGAAGAAAAGCTGGAGCCGGTGCGCGGTTCGCTGTGGATGACCAAGGAAGACTGGAAGCGTTCCTGGAAGCCATGGCTACGCGGCACGCTCTTCGGCTTTCCCATCGGCGCGCTTCCCGCCGGAGGCGCGGAAATTCCGACCTTTCTTTCCTATTCGGCGGAACGCCGGCTGACCAAATACCCGGAAGAGTTCGGCCATGGCGCCATCGAAGGCGTGGCCGGGCCGGAAGCCGCAAACAATGCTTCCGCCGCGGGCACATTGGTGCCGCTGCTCACGCTAGGTCTTCCTACCTCAGCGACCGCGGCGATGATGCTTGCCGGATTCCAGCAATACGGACTCAATCCCGGGCCGCTGCTGTTCGCCGAACGGCCGGAGCTGGTCTGGGGCCTGATCGCCAGCCTCTACATCGCCAACGTGATGCTGCTTGTCCTCAACCTGCCGCTTGTCGGCCTGTGGGTGAAGCTGCTCGCGATCCCGCAGCCGTGGCTCTATGCCGGCATATTGGTTTTCGCCACGACGGGCACCATCGCGGCCAAGCCATCGGTCGTCGAACTGACGATGCTCGTGGCGTTCGGCCTGCTAGGCTATTTCATGCGCCGGTTCGACTATCCGATCGCGCCCGTGGTCGTCGGCCTCATTCTCGGCCCGGTGGCCGAAGCGCAATTACGGCGGGCATTGTCCATCAGCCTCGGCGATCCTCTGGTTCTGCTGCAAAGCCCATTGTCGGCGACGCTGCTCGGCATCGCCTGCCTGGCGCTGATCGCCCCCTTCGTTCTGCGCGGGCTTGGCCGGTTGAGATCGACTGAGGATTGACGCTGCGAGGCGATGCGCGATGGCCGAAATGCCTCAATTGTTAACAACGCCCAACCGAATATTAACGCTTCCTTGCTAAGGCTGCGGTCTGATGCGCGGCATTTCCCAATGCCGCGATGGAGATCATTGTGGCCTTCATCGGCGCCGGACAGAATCCACCATCCGCCCGCGCTGCGCTCCTTGCCGCCGTCGGGCAGGTGAGGTTCTGGCTTAAGGACGACAGCGAGGCCGCGCATACGGGCCGTAGTGCCAGCGCGGCGTTCCTGATCCGCGCGTCGGGCGCCGTGCTCGCCTATGCCTCCCAGGTGCTCTTCGCGCATTGGATGGGAACGTTCCAGTTCGGCATCTTCGTCTATGTTTGGACCTGGGTGATGCTGCTGGCGGGCGTAATCGATGTCGGTCTTGCCGCCGCCGCCCAGCGCTTCGTTCCGGAATATACCCAACACAAGGCTTTGGATTTGCTCCGCGGCTTCCATTCGGGCAGCCGTTGGCTTGCGCTCGGGATTTCCAGCGGCATCGCGGTTGTGGGGGCGATCGCCGCCGAGCTGGCGCAGCCCTGGCTCGACGCTAACGAGATCTTGCCGCTCTATATCGCTTGCCTGGCACTGCCGATGTATGCGCTTTTGCACGTGCAGTCGGGAATTGCGCGTGGACATAGTTGGATGCCGCTGGCGCTGCTTCCGATCTACGTAATCCGCCAACTTCTTCTTATCGGCATGATGGGTATCGCTTACGTGGCTGCGTTTCCCACCGACGCCATCACTGCCACTGTCGTTTCCGTTGCGACATTGTGGCTCGTTAGTCTTGGACAGTCGTTGGTATTGAACCGCAAACTGGCGGCCAAGATTTCGCCCGGATTGAAGACCTACGAGATCAAAACGTGGCTAGCGACATCGTTGCCCATGGTGATGGTGGAAGGTCTCTATCTGCTGCTGACCTATTGCGATGTCTTGTTATTGAACCTATTCCAGGGTCCTGAGGACATCGCGATCTACTATGCGGCAGGAAAAACCCTCGCTCTCGTCGCCTTCGTTCATTACGCGGTGACGCAGACCACGATGCATAAATTCAGCAAGCATCATGTCAGCGGCGACCGCAGGCAACTCGCCGCGTCTCTGTCCCACGCGATCCGCCTTACCTTTTGGCCCTCGCTTGCCGCCACCATTCTGGTGCTGATTGGCGGCATACCTCTGCTGTGGCTGTTTGGATCGGACTTCGTTGCCGGATATCCGCTGATGTTTGTTCTGGCCATCGGGCTGCTGGCGCGATCCGCCATTGGTCCGCTCGCGCCTTTGCTCAACGTCATCGGCCAGCAACGCGTTTGCGCGGCCATATTCGCCGCGGCCTTCGCCATCAATGTCGTGCTCTGCCTTATCCTTATTCCGGTGTTCGGAACCATGGGCGCGGCAATCTCCACGGCGATCGCGCTTGTCTTTGAATCGGTTTCGTTGTTTTTCGTCACCAAGCGCCGGCTCGGCCTTCACGGGCTGATATGGGGCGCATCCAAAGACATCGACACGGCTGCGTAGCGCGAAAAAGGGGAAGCGCCCGTGACAGCGACCGAGTTTACCTCCGCTGCTTCGCCAATGACGGCTCTCGACGCGTCTTCGATGATTGCGAGCGCGCGACGCGCTCCCGCGCTCGATCGCCATTCGGCGGCGGCGTTCGAGGTAGAATTCCGGCCGCTCGCCACGCTTGAACCTATCGTCGCTGCTTGGCGGGAGCTTGCCGCTAATACCGTGGAACCGAATATCTTCTACGATCCGGCCTTTGCACTCGCCGCCGCTCGACTATTGGGAGCCGATGTTTTCGCGGGTCTCGTCTGGTCGGATTCCACGCAGCAGCAGCTTGTCGGATTTTTCCCGGTAAGGATCGACCGCCGCCGCTACGGCGTTCCTATTCCGGTGCTGGTCGGTTGGACGCATCCCTATGCGCCACTCGGCACACCGCTGGTACGGCATGACTTAGCCGAGCCGGTCATCGCCGCCTGGCTGGGTCATGTCGCGCGCGATCCAGGACTGCCCGATCTCATGCTCATGCGGCTGCTCGCCGTGGACGGCCCCTTCGCGGCGGCGCTCGACGCCGTGCGCGCATCGCGCGATTGCAAGGCAAGGTCCTTCGATCGGCAGCAGCGTGCGATGCTGGTACCGGGCGCTGATCCTGCCGGATATGTCGATGCCGCGATGGGCCGGAAAAAACGCAAGGAATTGCGGCGGCAGATGCGGCGGCTGCAAGACATCGGCGTTGTGCGCTGGAGCGAAACCAAGGACGCCACGGAAGCCGCCGGCGCGCTCGAGGACTTTTTCAGGCTGGAGGCCGGCGGCTGGAAAGGCCGAGCCGGAACGGCTGCCACGGCAAGCGATGACAGTCGCGCTTTCATGACCCGCGCGGTGTCAGGGCTCGCTGCTGAAGGCAAGGCCGCGATTTACCGCCTTCTGATCGATGAGCGCGCGGTCGCCGCTCTTATCCTACTCAAGGAAGGCAGCGTGTCGTGGTGTTGGAAGATCGCCTATGACGAAGCTTTCGCGCGCTATTCGCCAGGCGTACTACTCGCCCTGACAGTCACCGAAGGGCTTCTCGCCGATCCCAGGTTGGCCTACGCGGATTCCTGTGCCACCGCCGGTCATCCGATGATCGACCATATCTGGCGCGAGCGGGTCACGTTAGCCGATCAGTTAATCAGCACGCGCCCTGACACGGAATTTTCGTTTGCGCTCGCTTCCGGGCTCGAGGCGTTACGCCGGAGCGCTTTGAGCGCGGCGAAATCGCTGCGTGACCAATTACGGGGCCGGCAGAGCAGATAGCCGCGTCCCGCTAGTCGGGGGGCGCCGCGACAGCCATCGACCAATATACCTTGTATTTGGAGTTGGGCGCGTAGACGGCGGCGATGCCCATGCGCGTCGCGCCTTTCAGCAACATGTTGGAACGATGCGGCGGCGAATCGCGCCAGCCGGAAAAAGCTTCTGCCAGCGTGTGATATCCCGCCCCGATATTCTCCGCCCCGACCTTTGTTTTATAGCCGGATTTCGCCAGGCGCTGCTGGAAGGTACCGCCGATGTTGTGGTCCACCTTGTCGCGCTGGGCCATGCCCTGCGCATGTTGCTCGGCCAGCTTCATCAACGTCGGATCCAGCGCGACCGCGGTCAGCCCATTGTTCTGGCGGTATCCCGATATCATCGATTGCGCGGTGGCAGCATCGAGTTCAGCACCGGGCTGGGCGAGGCTGCGATAAAAGCTCGGTTCCGCCGGCGGCGGCGCCTGCTCGGCGGCGCAGCCCCCCAGCGCCGCGATGGCAAGGGCGCAAAAGAGCCTGTCGGCATAGCACCAGCGGAATTTCATCTGGATCGGTCTCCGGCTTCGAATCAGTTGCCCGTGAGGGTCGTATGCAAACGCTGGTAACCGCTTAAAGAGAAGGGATAATTAAACATTCGCTAACCAATCATTAACTGCAAAAAAACCCCTGTAGCCGACTATCCAGCCACAACTCGGGGTGCCAGATGTTTCAAATATTTAATTGCTTGACGACCCAGCACGACCTGCGACTCGTGGTCATCGCCGGCCTTGTTTGCCTGCTCGCCAGCCTGGTGACTATCACCCTATTCCACCGCGCGCTCGTCAGCAGTGGCCGCGCCCGCCTGATGTGGGTCGCCATCACCGCCGCCACCTCCGCATGCGGCATCTGGACGACGCATTTCGTCGCCATGCTCGCTTATGACCCCGGCATTGCGGTCGGCTATGACGTCCAATTGACGTTGCTCTCCTTCGTCGCCGCGACAGTCATCACCGGCTGCGGCATTGCAGTTGCGGTCTATGGCTCGAAATCCTGGGGTGCGATCGCCGGCGGTGCGATCATCGGCGCCGGCGTGGCCTGCATGCATTATCTCGGCATGTCGGCTCTGGAAATACCCGGTCATGTGCACTGGTCCTGGGACCTCGTCCTGGCGTCCATCGTCCTTGGCATGCTCTTAGGCATGGCAGCGCTGACACTCGCGTTGCGCCGCCGTGACATGCGCGCCAGCTTCGGGGCCAGCGTGTTGTTGACGCTCGCGATTGTTTCGCATCACTTCACCGCGATGGGTGCGGTGGAGATCGTTCCCGATCCAAGCATCGTTATCGATGCATTCTCGCTTTCGCCGCTTTGGCTTTCCTTGGCGGTCGCCAGTGCCACCATGGCGGTATTAGGAACGAGTGCCGTCGCCGCTTTCGCCGACGGGCGCGTGCGCGAGCAGAACTTGCGGCTGGAAACGGCGTTGAACAACATGTCGCACGGGCTATGCATGTTCGATGCGACCGGCCGCCTTGTCGTTTGCAACGAACCTTTCCTGCGCATGTATGACCTGTCGCCGGAAATCGTGACACCCGGCTGTAGCTTGCGCACCTATCTCGACGAGCGGGTGAAGAAGAAGAATTTCGCCGGCGACGTTAAGCAATACCACGACCACATCATGCAAGTGATGACCAAGGGCGAAAGGACAAGCGGCGAAATGATATTGCCTGATGGCCGCGCTATTTCTGTCGTCAACCAGCCCATGCTGGGCGGCGCCTGGGTGGGCATCCATGAGGACGTCACCGAACGGCAGCGTTTCGTCCACGAGCGCACGGCCATGATGGAGCAGGAGCAGCGGCGGACAATGGTCGACGCTGCCATCTCAGCCTTCCGCGAGCGGGTCGAATCCGGGCTGAAGACGGTAAGCGATGGTACCGCGTCGATGCGCACGACGGCGACGGCACTGTTCGGCTCCTCCGACCAGACCTCGCAGCGCGCCGAAGGAGCGCTGCAAACTTCCAACGAAGCTTCCGATAACGTGGCGACCGCTGCGATCGCCGCTGACGAATTGTCAACCTCGATTGGCGAGATCAGCCGTCAATTGCATCGGACCGCGGAAGTGGTCCGCACCGCCGTTACCGAGGCGCAGGCCACCAACGATGAGATCGCCGGCCTAACCAACGCCGCCGAGAAGATCGGCGAAGTGGTCAAGCTCATCCAGAATATCGCCGGTCAAACCAACTTGCTCGCGCTCAATGCCACCATCGAGGCGGCCCGCGCGGGCGAGGCGGGCAGAGGTTTCGCCATCGTTGCTTCCGAGGTCAAATCGCTCGCGGTGCAAACCGCCAAGGCGACCGAGGAAATCATCAGCCATATTTCCGCGGTGCAGGCTTCCACGGGCGGCGCGGTGGAGGCCATTCGCCGCATTTCCGAGCGCATGCAGCAGATCAATCAATACACCTCGGACGTGGCAGCCGCGGTAGAGCAGCAGAACGCAGCCACGGGTGAGATTTCACACAACGTATCCAGCGCCGCCACCGGCACCAAAGTGATTGTTTCAGTACTCAGCGATGTTTCCAGCGCCGCCACGGGAGCACGGAGTTCGGCGCAAACCATGCTCACCACTTCCGAAGTGATGCAGACGGCGGCTAACACGCTGCGGACCGAAGTGGAGAGTTTCCTGGGCAAGGTCGCGGTTTAGCCGCGAGACGCGGCAGCGGCTCTTTCAGCTAAATAGCCCCATCACCGCATAGGTGAGCCCGGCGATCAGCGCCGTCGCTGGAAGCGTCAGTATCCAGGCGGTGACGATATTGTTGGCCACACTCCAACGCACCCCCGACACTTTGCGCGCCGCTCCGACCCCGACAATCGCGCCGGTAATGGTGTGAGTGGTGGAGACGGGAATGCCAAACCACGTGGCCATGAACAAAGTCGCCGCGCCGCCGGCTTCGGCACAGAAGCCCTGCATCGGCGTCAGTCGCGTGATCTTCGACCCCATCGTATGCACGATGCGCCAGCCGCCCATGAAAGTGCCGATCCCCATCGCCGCCTGACACGTGAGCACCACCCAAAATGGAACGTAGAATTCGGTGCCCAGATAGCCCTGGGAGAACAGCAGAACCGCGATGATACCCATCGTCTTCTGCGCGTCGTTGCCGCCATGGCCGAGCGAGTAGAGCGACGCCGAGACGAACTGAAGCGTGCGGAACAGGCGGTCGACGGCGAACGGGGTCCGCCGGAGGAAAATCCATGACACGACTAGAACTAGGACTAGTGCCAGAAGGAAACCAGAGAGCGGCGACAGCACGATGGCGGCGCCGGTGAGCGTCAGTCCTTTCCACACGATGGCGCTGAGGCCGGCCTTGCTGAAGCCCGCGCCGACCAGCCCGCCCACCAAGGCGTGCGAACTGCTCGACGGTATGCCGAGGATCCAGGTGATGATGTTCCAGATGATGGCGCCCATGAGGGCGGCGAATATCACCCGCGCATCGACGATATGCACGTCAATGATGCCGGTTCCGAGTGTCTGCGCGACGTGCAGGCCGAAGAACAGGAAGGCGATGAAGTTGAAGAAGGCGGCCCAGGCCACGGCGTAGCGCGGGCTGAGCACGCGCGTCGACACGATGGTGGCGATTGAGTTCGCCGCGTCGTGCAGGCCGTTCAACAAGTCGAACAGCAGCGCGACAATGATCAGGCCCACCAGGACCGGGAAAGCAAGCGCGACACCGTCCATGTTTCCTGCCTCGACGGAGTCAAACGTGCTCTATGACGATGCCGTGGATTTCGTTCGCTACGTCGTCGAAGCGGTCAACGACCTTTTCCAGGTGATCGTAGACCTCGTTGCCGATGAAGAAGGCCATCGAGTTGTTCGTGACGTTGGCCAGATAAAGCTCCCGCAGGCCGGTGTCGTGCATCTCGTCGGCAATGCCTTCGAGCTTGGAAATCTGCTCGGTGATGTTGCTCAGGCGCACCGCTTCCGAACTGATCGATTTCAACAGCGGGATCGCTTCCTGCACCAGCCGCGCGCATTTGACGATGTCGTCGGCCATGGCCTTCATCTGCGGCGTGAAGGTGGTAACGTCGAACAGCCTGACCGCCTTGGCCGTCTTTTGCATCTGGTCGATGGTGTTGTCCATCGAGGTGATGAGGTCGCGAATATTGCCGCGGTCGAAAGGCGTGATGAAGGTGCGCCGCACCGCGATCAGCACCTCACGAGTAACGTCGTCGGCGTCGTGTTCGCGGTCCATGACGGCTTGATAGTTCTTTGCCACCGCGTCGCCGCCTTCGAGCATCGCGCGCAGGGCTTCAGCGCCGGCAACCACCGCTTGGGTATGGCGCGCAAACAGCGCGAAGAAGCGCTCCTCCTTCGGCATCAACGCATGAAACCAGCGCAGCATGTGGCATCTCGTATCCGCGCCAGGGCGGCGCCGCCGATAGCCCAACGCTTAGCCCGCCGAAATGTCCCCGCGCAAGGTGCTTATCGCACCGGCAGCCGCGGAACCCACACCATTTCAGCAGCAGGCCGGCTGCCTTATTCGGCCTTGATGACCGCCTTGGCCACCGGACCCCATTTGACAAGCTCGCTCTCGACGAATTTCGTGAATTCCGCTGGAGACATTTTCTCGGTCTGCATGGCCTCAAGCGCCAAGCGCTTTTGCACTTCCGGATTATCCTTGGCCTTGTCGACCTCACGATTGACCGCCTGGACGATATCGTCAGGCAGGCCCTTGGGACCCGACAGCGAGAACCAGGTCACCGCGACCATGTCCGGATAGCCAAGCTCCTTGAAAGTTGGCAGGTCGGGGAATTCCGCGAGGCGCTGAGCGGAGGTCACCGCGAGCGGAATAACATTGCCGCTGCGGATTTGCGCGCTCGCGGTGGTGAAAGTCATCGAGCCGACCTTCACATGGCCGCCGATGAGATCGGTGACCGCCTGGGCCGCGCCTTTGTAGGGGATATGCAGGAATTGGATGTTCTGCTTGCGCGCCCAATATTCCGCCACCATGTTGCCGAGCGTGCCGGGACCGGGCGACACATAGCCCAACGGTTCCTTGCTGTTCTTCGCCAGCTCCAGCAATTCCTTGAGCGACTTCACGCCAAGCGAAGGATGCACGATCATCACGATCGGCGGCCCACCGAAATAAGCCACGTGGGTGAAATCTTTCACCGGATCGAAGCCAGGATTGGCGGTGGTTTCCGGCGCGATCACGTGCGACGCGATACCAGAGACAACGAAGGTGTAGCCGTCCGGCGCGGATTGGGCGACCGCCTGGGATCCGACCAATCCCCCTGCTCCGCCGCGGTTCTCGATGACGAACTGTTGTTTGAACACGGTGCTGAGCGGCTCGCTGAAGGCGCGGCCGAGCGTGTCGGCGGAACCGCCGGCCGCGAAAGGCACGATAATCCGCACCGGTTTGGTCGGCCAATCCGCCGCCTGCGCCGCGAACGTGCCTAGGGCGAGAACAGTGGCAATCGTAATCAACGAACGCTTCATGGGAGCACCCGGTTTAAAGGTTATCTACAAGCCTTGAGTTTACGCCGGCCATCCCGCGGTGCCAAGCAACTTTCCCGCGACCGGCGCGGCCTTTCAGCGCAAGCCGAACAGTTTTTGCGCGTTGCGAAAGCAGATTTTCTCCCGCACATCCGCCGGCATGTCGATGGAATCCAACACCTTGATCGTGTCGCGGATATATCCAGGCCCGCGCTCGGGATCGAACGGCGAGTCCGACGCGAACAGCACCTTGTCCGGATCATAGAAGGAAAGGCCGCATACCGTGGCTGCGCGCGAACCAAACACCGCCGTATCGGCATAAAAGTCTTTGAAATATTCAAATGGCCGTTTTTTCAACTGCTTCAACACAACGGTGAGATCCTCGTCCGTTGTGCGCTTGCCGAGCTGATCCCAGCCCGGACCGACGCGGCCTTCGAAAAGCGGAACCATGGCGCCCATATGATGCGCCAGCACTTTCAAATTGGGCAGCTTGTCCATGATGCCGGAGAAGACAAGACGCGCCATCGCTACGCTGGTCTCATACGGCCAACCGAAGGTCCACCAGATTTCGTATTTAGATTTGCTTTCCGTCTTATAGTCCGGGATGTCTGCGCCCCGGCTCGGATGCAGCAGGATTGGCTTGCCATATTGCGCGGCGACTTCGAACACCGCCAGGAATCGCGGCTCATCAAGCGGCGCGCCATTCACGTTTGAATGGATCTGCAATCCATTGGCGCCGCCCTTAAACGCCCGTTCGGCTTCCTTGACCGCCGCGTCCGGATCATTCATCGGCAAGGACGCGACATAGCCGGCGAAGC
>JAXDOS010000206.1:0-4758 GCA_034668785.1 Alphaproteobacteria bacterium | reverse complement strand
GAACATGCCGGGCGGGGTTTGACCGGCCGCCAAGAGCTGTTCGCCGGCGCGAAAACGCCGGATGGTGCCGAAGCGGCGCAGCCGGTCGATCTCCGCCGGGCTGAGCTTGGGGAACATCTGCGCGCGGCGGTCGTCGATGGTCGACATTTTGACGGTCTCTTGCGGTGCCTCGGCGTCATGCTACACCACCGCCGTCGTCATTGCCGGACTTGATCCATGAACATCCTCCTTCTCGGCTCCGGCGGGCGCGAACACGCGTTGGCCTGGAAGATGGCGGCGAGCCCGCTGGCCGACCGGCTCTATTGCGCGCCGGGCAATGCCGGGATCGCCCAGGAAGCGCAGATCGCCGATCTCGATCTTGCCGACCACAAGGCGGTGATTGCTTTCTGCCGCGCCAACAAGATCGATTTTGTCGTCGTCGGTCCCGAAGGCCCGCTTTGCGCCGGCATTGTCGACGATCTGGAAGCCGCCGGCATCAAGGCCTTCGGGCCGAGCAAGGCCGCAGCGCGGCTCGAAGGTTCCAAGGGCTTCACCAAAGACCTCTGCAAGACCAACAATATCCCGACCGCGGCTTACGAACGCTTCAAGGCGCTCGCGCCGGCGAAGGAATATGTGCGCCAGCAGGGCGCGCCCATCGTCATCAAGGCCGACGGCCTCGCCGCCGGTAAGGGCGTGATTGTCGCCGCGACTCTCGAAGAAGCGGAAGCCGCGCTCGACATGATCTTCGGCGGCGGCGTGGGCGAAGCCGGCGCGGAGGTGGTGGTCGAGGAGTTTCTCAGCGGCGAAGAAGTCTCCTTCTTCGTCTTATGCGACGGCGAAAATGCCGTGCCGCTCGCCACCGCGCAGGATCACAAGCGCGCCTTCGACGGCGACAAGGGCCCGAATACCGGCGGCATGGGCGCCTATTCGCCCGCGCCGATGCTGACGCCGGAACTGAGCCACCGCGTGATGGACGAGATCATCCAGCCGACACTGCGCGCCATGAAGGCAATGGGCGCACCCTACAAAGGCGTGCTCTATGCCGGGCTGATGCTGACCGCCGAGGGGCCGAAGCTGATCGAATACAACGTGCGTTTCGGCGATCCCGAATGTCAGGTGCTGATGCTTCGCCTGATGTCGGACTTGATCCCGGCGCTCTTGGCCTCGCGCGACGGCGTACTGAAAAATTTCGATCTGCGCTGGTACCCGGACATGGCGCTCACCGTAGTGATGGCGGCGAAGGGCTATCCGGGCAGCTATACCAAGGGCTCAGTGATCGAAGGGCTCGACGAAGCCGCCACGATCGACGGCGTGGAAATCTTTCACGCGGGCACCAGGGCTGATGGTGGAAAAATTCTCGCCAATGGCGGACGGGTGTTGAACGTGGCGGCGCTCGGCAAGACCGTCGCCGAAGCGCAACAGCGCGCCTATGCGGCGGTGGACAAGATCAAATGGCCGGAAGGATTTTGCCGGAGGGATATCGGGAAGCGGGCGGTGTAGCTGCTCTTCCCCTCTCCCCTTGTGGGAGAGGGTGGCGAGTTGCGAGCGCCAGCGAGCAAAGAGCCGGGTGAGGGGTCGGTGCAAGTTGCGAACTCGGACCCCTCCCCCGGTTCTCGCTTCGCTCGAACCACCCTCTCCCACAAGGGGAGAGGGAAGAAAGAACGCGCCGTTTAGCGCGCGCCTATCTCCGCACCTTAAAAAAATCCCGCAGCAGCACCGCTGCCTCGCTCTCGCTGACGCCGCCATAGACCTCCGGCCCGTGATGGCATGTCGCCGCAGAAAAAAACCGCACGCCGCTGTCGACAGCCCCGCCCTTCGGGTCCGCCGCGCCGTAATAAAGCCGGCGGATGCGGGCAAACGACATCGCCGCCGCGCACATGGCGCAGGGCTCAAGCGTCACATAGAGGTCGCAGCCGGTCAGCCGCTCCGAGCCGAGCGCCGCGGCGGCGGCGCGGATCGCCAGCAGCTCGGCATGCGCAGTAGGATCGCGATCGGCGAGCGTGCGGTTGCCGGCACGCGCGATCACCACGCCGTCGCGGACGACGACGCAGCCGACCGGCACCTCGCCCGCGGCCTGCGCGGCGCGGGCTTCGTCGAGGGCTGTTTGCATGAATGAGGGCACGTCTATACCGCTCGCTTCTATCGTCATTGCCGGGCTTGACCCGGCAATCCAGCAATCGTGTAACCCTTCATGCTAGATGGATGCGCGGGTCAAGCCCGCGCATGACGAAAGCGCGCAAAGCCATGGCCTGGAAAAGCGATAACGATAAGAACAAGAGCCAAGCCGGGCGACGGCCCGGACGTCCGCCATTTCGCCCGAAGAAGCTTCGAACCTCGCTGCCGCGCCCGGCTCCGGACGCCGCGCCGCTCCCCGAACGCAAATCCACCGAGCGCATCGCCAAAGTGATCGCCCGCGCCGGGCTTTGCTCCCGCCGCGAGGCGGAAGAATGGATTTTGGCTGGGCGCGTTGCCGTCAACGGCGCGGTGATCCCCTCGCCGTCACTGAACGTCAAGCCCGCGGACACGATCACGGTCGACGGCAAGCCGCTGCCGCAGCGCGAACGCACGCGCCTCTTCCTCTACTACAAGCCGCGCGGGCTGGTGACGACCAACTCCGATCCGGAAGGCCGGCCCACCATCTTCGGCGCGCTGCCGAAGAACCTGCCGCGGCTGATCAGCGTCGGCCGGCTCGATCTCAATACCGAAGGGCTGTTGCTCTTGACCAACGACGGCGGCCTCGCACGCGTTCTGGAATTGCCGGAGACCGGCTGGCTGCGGCGCTATCGCGTGCGTGCGCTGGGGCGGGTCACGCAGGCGGCGCTCGACGACTTGCGCGGCGGCATCGAAATCGACGGCGTGCGCTATGGCGCCATCGAAGCCACGCTCGATCGCGAGCAAGGGTTCAATATCTGGCTCACCTTTGCCATCCGCGAGGGCAAAAACCGCGAGGTGCGCAACGTGCTGGAGCATCTCGGCCTGAAGGTGAACCGGCTAATCCGGCTGTCCTTCGGCCCGTTTCAGTTGGGCGAACTGAAGGAAGCGGCGGTCGAGGAAGTAAAAACCCGGATGCTGCGCGACCAGCTCGGCGAGCGCATCGTGGCGCAGGCGGGCGTTGATTTCGACGGGCCGGTAGCGGATCGCAGCAACCCGGAACGCGGCGAGTCCCCCTCACCCTCCGCGCCGCTGCGCGGCGCTCTTCCGTCTCCCCGCAAGCGGGGAGAGGGTGGCGAGCGGCGAAGCCGTGAGCCGGGTGAGGGGCATCGCGATGCAAGATCGAAGGGAAACGTAAGCCGTCACCCTGAGGTGCGAGTGCAGCGAGCCTCGAAGGGTGGCGGCCCGGGCCGTGGCCATTCATCCTTCGAGGGCCGCCTGCGGCGGCCACCTCAGGATGACGACAAAAAACGTGTCATCCGCAACGACGTCATCGCCGACCGCCGGGGGCGAAAAATCCCCGTGACGCGAACGCATACGGAAAAATCTGAAAGCCTTGCGCCGCCGAAACCTCGCGGCAAGCCGCCGCGCCGTGACCGCACGCGCGGCCCGCGTCCCTCCAGGCCGCGCTGATGCGCGTCGTCGGCGGGCGCTTGCGCGGGCGTACGCTCACGGCGCCGAAGTCTCAGGCAATCCGCCCCACCGCCGACCGGCTGCGCGAGTCGCTGTTCAACATTCTGATCCACGCCTACGAAAACCCCATCGTCGATGCGCGGGTGCTCGATCTCTTCGCCGGCACCGGCGCGCTGGGCATTGAGGCGATCTCGCGCGGCGCGGCTTTCGTGCTTTTTGTTGATGACGGCGTCGAGGCGCGTTCGCTGCTGCGCGCCAACGTGGAAGCGCTCGGGCTCGGCGGCGTTACGCGGGTCTTCCGCCGCGACGCCACCAAGCTCGGGGTTGTGCATCCGGTCGAGCCGTTCTCGCTCGTTTTCGCCGACCCGCCTTATGGCAAGGGCCTGGGCGAGAAGGCGCTGGCTTCGGCGCGCGACGGCGGCTGGCTGACGCCGCAGGCGCTGATCGTAGTGGAGGAAGCGGTGGCCGCCGGCTTCAAGGCGCCGGAAGGTTACGACGAAATCGAGCGGCGGGCCTACGACGACACGGAATTTGTATTTCTTCGGATCAAAACAGAGGGTTCCGGCGTTGTCTCGGGCGGCACCTGATTGCGTGCCGCTTTCTTTGTTTTTTACACATCTTGAAACCATTACGGAGGCGACGATGAAGGCTACGGTGAAGCGCGGAAATACCAAGCGGGCGAAATCCGTCAAAGAGGCCAAGCGCGATGTGGCGAAGACAACGAAGGCCGGTAAAGCAACGAAGGCCGCCACAAGCAAAATAACCGACTATCCGATTGCCGAAACCTTGCGCTGGGTCTCCGAGGGCGAAAAGCTCCTGGAAAAATGGGGCGCGATAAAGTCCCCCGTGGCGAAAAGAATTGCCAGCGGCGTTTCGAAAATCCTTTCCGTGTTGGAGGCGCTCACCGAGTTGAGGAAAATGTAGCCGGGGTATTTCGCCCCGCATAGCCGCGCTAAGCTTAGTCCCGTCGCTTTTTCGATTTTCGCACGCCATCCGGCGGCGGGTTTTCGCCCGCGCTCTGCTTGAGCGCCGCGCGCAGCTCGGTTGGCCGGCCGTGCTTTTTCAGCAGATCGCGGAAAGCCTCGTCGGCGAGTTCCTGGAATGTCATCATGCGGTCGCTAGCCAACAGATCGAGCGCGTTGAAGGTCTCGCCGTCGAAGGCGACCCGTTTGCCGACGGTTCGGTCCTCGGTGCCTTTGCGCCGGATGGCCATGA
>JAXDOS010000205.1:0-2702 GCA_034668785.1 Alphaproteobacteria bacterium | reverse complement strand
GTATTGTTGCGTCCGGCAGGAATAGTCGAACAGGATCACGCCGCCGAGGCCGTAGCGGGCGGCGAATTGCTTCAGCCATACCGGGACGGCCTTGCCGAAGAAGCCGAGGATGAAGAGTTCGCCGATGCGCATGGGATGGCCTTGGAGCACGGCGCTTTGAGCCCGGACAAGCCCGGCTCGGCCGATCATCGCGCCACGGCTGCGCAAGATATCTCACTCCCCCGGTCAGACCAACGGAGTGACCTGCCAATTGAGTGACCCCCGTCACATTGCAGCGTAGCCTGCGCCTCTAGGGATGGATCATCGCAGGGCGATCCTCGCTCTGCCCAAGAGGAGACGTCCATGACGAAGTTCAAGACGATCATTACCGCCGCGGTTGCTGCTCTGGCGCTGACCACCGCTTCGCTGGCCATCCCCGGCCAGGCTTTCGCAGGCGGTCATGGTCACGGCGGGCATGGCGGCCACGGCCACCACGGGATCGGCGGCGGTCATTTTGGCCACGGCCTTTTTGGGGGTGGTCATCACCACCATCGCCATTTCTTCGCTTACAACAGCTGCTGGAAATGGAGCCCTTACGGCCCGGTGAATGTCTGCAACCGCTATTATTGATTCCGAGACGAAGCGAAGAAAGAAGCTCGTCCGGGCCGGGAGGCTCGGGCGAGTTTTTTTCGATTCCTGACGATCGCGGCCTTCCGATCCTGACGAATTCGGATCAGTATCCGCGGGTCTTTAAAGCGCCGGGTTCCGCTGCGAGCTTGAGCCCCAATTTTTACTCCAAGCGCCGCGTCCTCTGAACGCATTTGCCCTGGCTTCGCATTCAATTCGCGCCGAACGGAACAGGGAAAAAAAAGCCCGAGTTCCAATGGCGGCAGGCCAGATGTGTGATGGGCCGCACATTTATCGGCGCGCAGCTGGGTTAGGGTTCAATCCACGAAAGGTGCTGTGGGGAGATTTCGCCCGCGTCAGCGCGGCTCAGACACCTTTCCGGCACGAACGATCAAAACCGAAAGCGTACAAGCCATGTCGCGCATCTCAGATTTCCGATCGATCAATCCTGTCGCGCACCGATCCTTGCGATCGGGATTTCGTTACGCGATTTCATCGGCGATGGCCCGGGCAGTAGTGGTGGCTGCCTGCTGCCTCGTCGCGCCGATCAACCTCAGCCCTGCTTTGGCCGACGCCGCGTCCGACCGGGCAATGGCCACGCGCTACGAGCAGTCGGCGCAGGCGGGCGATGACGATGCCCAGTTCTATCTCGGGGCGCTCTACTCGGCGGGCGTCGGGCGCACGCGCAGCGACCAGGACGCGTTTCGCTGGTTCTCGCGCGCCACCGATCAGGGCCACGCCCACAGCATGCTGATCGTCGCCGGCCTCTATGCCAGCGGGCGCGGCGTGACGAAGGACAGTGTGAAGGCCTATAGCTGGGCCTATATCGTCGCCTCGGCGAGCAAGGTCGACGAGGATCGCAACGGTGCGCGGCAATTGATGTCGCTGCTGATGAAGCGGATGACGAGCGACGAGATCGGCCGCGCCGTGGTCGCTGCAAGGGCTTGGCGCGCGGTTCGGACCGGCAGCGCCGGCAAGGCGCCCTATATCGAAAGTGCCGGAGACACCGATCAACCCACGCAAGCGGCGGCACCGCCTCCGCCGCCGCCGCCCGCGGTCGTGCAGCAGCCGGCGCCCGCCGCCGTGGCCGCACCTGCGATCGTGCAGCCCGCGCCGTCCACCGTCACGACAACGACGGCAGCGCCCAGGGCCACGCCGACGGCACCGTCCGTCAAGAATGCCAAGCGGGACGAAGCCCGCGACCTGATCGACCAGGTTCCGTCCGGTGTGCGCAAGCGCTTCGGCTTCTGATTTTAGGGGACACACCAATGAAACTAGGTCATCTCATCGCAACCGGCGTTCTGGCGATCGCCGCCGCAGGCGCCGGCTATTACGCCTACTCCAACTTCCTTTATCCGCCGCTGGTGACCACCAGCTACGCAAGCGTCGCGCCGGTTTCCGAGGCCGTTTACGGCACCGGCACCGTCGAGCCCGAACGCTGGGCCAAGGTGGTGCCGCTGCAGCGCCGCCGGCTGGTCGAGCTGTGCCGGTGCGAAGGACAGGTGGTGAGGGCCGGCCAGATCCTCGGCCGCCAGGACGATGCCGAGGAGCGCAGCGCGCTCGACCAGATGGAAATCAATCGCGGCCAGCTCGAACGCGACCTGGCGCGCGCCGAGAAGGATCGTGACAAGAGCGACGCCGCCCGCACCGAGTACGAACAGCGCTGGACCAGGCTCGAGGAAGCCAAATCGCGGATCGCCGCGCAAAGGGTGCACCTCGACTCGCTGCTGCTGAAAGCGCCGCTCGACGGCATGGTGTTGCGGCGTGACGGCGAGGTCGGCGAGATCGCTGGTCCCACCGACGTGCTGTTCTGGGTCGGACCGCCGGCGCCGATGCAGGTCGTTGCCGAAGTCAATGAGGAAGAGATCAACCGCATCGCTTCCGGCCAGAAGGCTTTTCTGCGCAGCGAAGCGTTCCCCGGACGGGCGCTGCGGGCCACGGTATCGCAGATCACGCCGAAGGGCGACCCGACCCGCAAGACCTTCCGCGTCTATCTGCGGCTGCCGCAGGATACGCCGCTGCGGATCGGCATGTCGGTCGAGGTCAATATCATCTTCCGCGAGAAGCCGGCGGCGATCGTGGTGCCGGCAGAGGCC
>JAXDOS010000204.1:0-5856 GCA_034668785.1 Alphaproteobacteria bacterium | reverse complement strand
CGGAAGGATGACTGTGTAGGCAGGTCTCCTGGCTCGCGGGTCGCCGCCCTTACTCCGCCTTCCCGGGATTTCTCCCAGTGGCATCTGAAGCAGGGCTCGCCGCTGACAGTTGCGGGGGCAGCTCCGGATTAAGCCCACACCGTGGGCCGCACCGAATTCCCTATTAGCCGGCCGAAACCGGCACCTACACAAGCGCGCTCAGTGAAAAGGTATGTAGGTTGAATGTCAACGGTTCGGTGGGCCCGCTGCAAAATATTAGGCGGGTACCCTTCGGATACGGGCTGCGATAAAAGCGGCGAAGCGATTCGAGGAAGGGGCAGCATCATGATTTCCATTCGCGCACTCATCTTTGCGGCATTGCTGGCATTCATGGCTGCGCCACTGCACGCCGCCGACGAGATTCTCGACGCCATCGACCAAGGGCGCAAAGCCTATCAATCGGGCAATATGGGCGAAGCGAAGCAGTCGCTCGATCTCGCGTCGCAATTGATCGGACAGAAGAACGCGGAGGCCTTCGTCGCCATATTGCCCGCACCGTTGTCCGGTTGGACCGCGGAAACGGCGGAAACCAGCGCGGTGGGCGCGTCCGCGTTTGGCGCTTCCTCCGCAACCCGCCGCTACACCAACGATAAAGGGCAGGATGTCGAGGTGCAGGTCACCGGCGATTCCATGGTGATCGCATCGATGGCGAGCTTTCTTGCCAATCCGCAGATTGTCGGCGCCATGGGCAAGCTCGTGCAGGTCGGCAGTTTGCGCGCGCTCGTCAATGCGAGCGGTGACGTGAACATGGTGGTCGCCAATAAATTCCTGGTAGCGGTGCAGGGCTCGGCACCGGCGGATGCCAAGATGGCCTATGCGCGCGCTGTCGACGTCGCCAAGCTTTCAAAGATGTAAGTGCGTCGGCCGGTCAGGCGGTCTGCCGCGGCGGCTGCTGATGGCTGGCCCACAGTTCGATTGTCGCCAGCAGCGCGACAATGATGCCGACGACCAAGTTTATATGCATGGCCTGCGTGCCATCGAAGCCGAGGACCCAGGGTGAAACGAGTACCCACAGCCCCAGGGCCAGATTGAGCCGTTCCTCCCATTCAGCGAAAGCGGCAAGGGCGGCCATCGAGGCGAGGAAGATCATCGTGCCGCTAATCCACGCGGTTCCGCTCATCGCGCCTGCGGCATAGCCGAACAGCCACGGCGTCACGAATAGAAACGCGCCGAGCGCGAGATTGATGATGTCGAGAACAGCGTCCCGCGTCGATCTTGACATGGCGACCTCTCAGTCGCCCCCAGCATAAGCCCGCGGCTTTCCCGAAATGTTAACGGTCCAGGCTAAGTGGGGTTCCCGCCATAGACATTAACGGACAGGAGAGGCTGGCCGTCTCGGAGGGATTCGAACCCCCAACCCCCAGATTCGAAGTCTGGTGCTCTATCCAGTTGAGCTACGAGACGGCAATAGGGGGGACAAGACCATGATGGATGCGCTCGGGTAAAGATCAATTTGAAGCGGGCGCCCACTCTCGTTCCAAGTTCTTGCGGTGAAATCCGTCGATTGCTAACGGAAAAAAATCGCCGTATAGCGCCCGCAATGCCTACCGAAATCTTGCCCAGCGACACTACAGAGCCCATCGCCGCCAAGCCGCATGTCCCGCTGCTGGAGCTGCTTGGGATATTCCTCCGGCTGGGCATCCTGGCTATCGGCGGCGGCGTCCAGGCCTTCATGTATCGCGACCTGGTCGAGATCAAGAAGTGGATCAGTGAGAAGGAATATCTCACCGGTTTCGCCATCGCGCAGGTATTGCCCGGCGCTAACCCTGTGAACCTGGCGCTGTATTTCGGGCTGCAGCTTCGTGGTGGGCCGGGCGCGACCGCGGCTGTGTTGGGCATGGTGGTGCCCGCCTTCTGCATCATCCTGGCCATGGGCTATGCCTACCGCCAGTTCGCCGGTTACCCGGCGACGCATTTCATCTTGGTTGGCGTGGCCTCCGTCGGCGTCGCGGCAACCCTCGCCATGGGGATCAAGGTCTCGCGCAAGCTGGACCGCGATTGGCCGACAATCCTCATCGCGATGATCACTTTCGCGATGGTCGGAATTTTCCGGCTGCCCATGGTGCCGGTGGTGCTGGTGATCGTGCCGCTTGCCATCCTGCTTTTTTATGTGATGGAGCGCCGCCGTGCTGGATAGCCGCCTCATCGGCCTGATCCTGGTTTTCGCGCCGCTCTCGCTGCTGTCCTTCGGTGGCGGCCAGGCGATCGTCGCCGACATCCAGTATCAGACGGTCGAAGTCCATAAGTGGCTGACCAATTCCGAATTCGTTGACATGTTCGCCTTGTCGCGCGCGGCGCCGGGACCGAGCACGTTGATCTCGGCACTGATCGGCTGGCAGGTGGATGGGTTCCCGGGCGCGCTGGTCGCGGCGCTGGCGATGTATGTCCCGTCGTCCGTCGTCGTTTATGGCGCGGCGAGCTGGTGGCAGCGCAGCCAAACGTCGCCGCTGCGCATCGCCATCGAGCGCGGGCTGGCGCCCGTCGCCGTCGGGCTGATCTTCGCCGGCGTAGTCGCGGTGGTGCGGGCGGCGCAGATGGACGTGCTGGCGGTGATCACGCTCGCGATCTGCACGGCGATTCTCTACTTCACCAAGTTCAGTTCCTACCGGCTGATCTTCATCGTCGGCGTGATCTATGCGGCTATCCTGTTTTCCGGCGCGGCGAACTGGCTCTCTTGAGTCCCTTGGCCGTCCGGCGGTGCTGAGATAGCTTGCCGCGGACATGGACCGAAAACATTTTCTCCGGCTCGCCTTCACCGCTGTCGCCGCCGCGGCTTCCGGGATATTTTCCCGGCGTGTTCGCGCCGCCGAAAAAGAGGTGCGAGTCGCCGCGCCGTTAAAACCCTGGGACAAGGTGGAATTTACCTACACGGGAGTGGAGCGCAGCTTTCCCGGCATGGCTGTGCGGCTGCCGGAAAAATCCGGCGGCGGGCTGTGCGCGGTGTGCCGCATCTGCCCGCATCAGGGCTGCGTTTTCGGCTATGAGACCGATTACGAGACCGTTAGCGGCATTATCGGCAAGGACCTGGCCAACCCGGTGTTCTTTTGCCGCTGCCACATGTCGACATTTGATCCTTCCCAGTCGGGCAGCGTGCTATATGGACCGAGCTCCCGCGCGCCTTGGCGCTTCACCGTGCGTGAGGAGAACGGAGAAATGATTGTCACCGCGATAGAAGCCGGAGCCGGCGAGATCGGCTAGCTTAAAGAAACAAACAGATGAGGGAGACGACCATGGCAAATCGGTTTGGTAGTGCGATTGGTCTGTTGGCGGGCGTACTGGCATTTGCCGGGGTTGGATTGGCAGGCGCGCAAGAACTGCCGAAGCTTCCAGCGCTGGACAAGACGCTGAAGCCAGAGCAGACCGCCATCGTCGTCGTCGATTTCCAGAATAGTTTTGCCGAGCCGAAGGGCGAGCATTATCCGCGGCTGGAGAAGCAGTTCAAAGAAACCAACATGATCGAGAACTCGCTGAACCTGGTGAAGCAGGCGCGTGCGCTCGGCATCCCGGTGATCCATGTCATTGAGGGCTATAGTAACGACTATAGCGAGCTGGATTGGGGCAACGGCGCGGATTTCCACCGCAGCCAGATTTTGCGCCAGGCCTGGAAATCCACGGCCTGGATGTCGCAACTCTACGAGCCGATGAAGGATGACAAAGACCTAGTGCTGAAAGACCGCAAAACGCTCAGCGGTTTCGGCGGCAACGGTCTGGATACCATCCTTAAATCACGCGGCATCCGCAATGTGGCGGTGATGGGCTTCACCGCCGACGTCTGTGTCTATGCCACCGCCGTCGCGGCTTATGACTTAGGCTATCGCGTCTTCTCGCTCACCGATGCGATGGTGGCGGCCGACAGCGCGCTCACCAAGGAAATGCTGCGCTATTCGTTTCCGAAGATTTCCAGGGCGATGACGACGAAGGAGTTCCTGGGCATGTTCCCGGCGCGCGAAGCGTCAGCCACGACCGGCGGCAAATAAGGAGGCGACCATGAACGGATTTCCGAAAGCCATTTGCGGCATCGCCGCGGCAACGCTGTTGTTCGCTTTCGCCGGCGCGGCATCGGCGCAGGATTTGGTGAAGCTGCCGGCACTCGACAAGAACTTAAAGCCGGAAGAAAGCGCGATCGTCTTTGTCGACTTTCAGAATAATTTCGCGGCAAAGGGCGGCGAGCATTTTTCCAAATATGAAAAGCCGATGGCCGAAACCCACATGATCGAGAACTCGGTCGATCTGGTGAAGCAAGCGAGGGCGCTGGGCATCCAGGTGATCCATGTGATCGAAGGCTACAATCCGGATTACCGCGAACTGGACTGGGGCAACGGCGCCGGATTCCACCGCGCTCAGATTTTGCGTCAGGCGTGGAAGACAGGCACCTGGGAAGTCGACCTGATCGACGCCCTGAAGCCCGGCCCCAACGACAAGGACATCGTCATGCCCAACCGCATTACCGTGAGCGGCTTCGGCAATAACGGACTCGATGCGCTGCTGAAATCCCGCGGCATCCGTAACGTCGCCATCGGCGGCTTCAGCACCGAAGGTTGCGTCTACGCCACCATGATCTCAGGCTACGATCTCGGCTATCGCATTTTCGCGCTGGCGGATGTGATGTCGACGAACCGGCCCGACCTTTCAGCGCTGATGCTGAAGGATCGCTATCCGCAATATTCGCGGCTGATGGGCTACCAAGATTTTCTCAAGATGTTCACGCCAGAGCCCGCGAAGAAACAGGCAAGCAACTGATAGGCGCGGGCCGAAGCCAAGCACGCCACGCCCAGCTTTCGTTCTAGTCCTCTATCTCGTCCTCAATCGGCGGTGTCTCCCGCAGAGGCCCGCCTGCCAGCGTAACCTTTCTTCGGCCGCTCATGTGAGGATCAGGGCGCGGGCTTTGCGGAGCCTCCCGAGACCGTGCAAACAACACCGCGCCGGCATGGCCTCCCGATCGCGTGAGATCGAATTCGTCGCAGGTTGCTGCGATTGCCAGACCGATCGAGGACAAATGGGCGCGCCGATAGCAATACATGGCCAGCATCGCCCTCACATCCGGAGAGACTGTCTCGATGAGTTCACAAAGCCCGTGCGAACTTGCGCGGTACATGTCTCCTAGGACTTGGTCGGCGACCGGGCAGGGGTCGTCCTCAAGTACACGGTGGTTAGGCAGCATCGATAACCTCCGGGTTGGTCTCTTTCCGGAGCATCCGATGCGTCGCGTTAACGATCCGTAAACCTTGGAACATTTAGGGGCGAGAATCGGCATTATCTGCGAAGCCGCCGGAGCAGGGCTACATGAGAAGGGCACGGCTGCTGAATTGGCTGGTGCCGGCTGCAGGACTCGAACCTGCGACCCCCTGATTACAAATCCGAAGTCAAGCTGCTACTTTCGCCCGTAAATGGAGCGTTTCTCAATTCCTAGCCATTGCCTAGCAATGTGGTGCCGGAGACAGGATTCGAACCTGCGACATCCGCATTACAAATGCGACGCTCTACCAGCTGAGCTACTCCGGCCACACGTCGTGTATAGCAAAGGGGTGTAGCAAGAAAAACCCCTGCATACGCAGGGGCCGACGCCGTAGCGTCTCAGGTGAGTTTCAGGATCGCGCCGAGGATCGTTATCGCTGCTGCCAGCATCACGCCCAAGCGGACGGTGAGCCGCAGGGCGAGGTTGTCCAGCGCGAGTGCGAGATCGGTCTTGGTGACAAGTTCGACCATGATGAAATCCCGCGCTGCTTCGGCGTGGGCCTCTGCTTGATCCTGCGGGATGCCTTTATCGCGCAGTCGTTTGCTGTAGCCAAGCGTGTCGAACGCATAGGCGCTCATCGT
>JAXDOS010000203.1:0-35616 GCA_034668785.1 Alphaproteobacteria bacterium | reverse complement strand
ACCATAGCACCAGCAATGCTATGTTGATGCGCCGCCATTGCCTGACGCGGACCGGATGGATGAAGGCAAACGGCACGAAGGTGAGGATCAAGAGGCACACCACTCCGGCCGCGCCGATCCAAGGCGGCGGCTTCAGCAAAAACAGATAGAACGCCACTACGTTCCACAGCACCGGAAAACCGCGGAAATAATCGCCCGACAGCTTCATCGTCCGGTCGGCGAAATAGAGTGCGCCCGTGGTCACGATGAGGATGCCAAGAGGAATAGCGGTAGGGCTTGGCAGCAGGCCGCTCGCGGTGATCGCGTAGGAGGGCACAAATACATAGGTGAGAAAGTCGACCACGAAGTCGAGACTGTCGCCGGACCAGCGCGGCAGCCGTTCCGCGACCTGGAAGCGGCGGGCGAGCGTACCATCCACGCCGTCCACGACGAGCGCGGCGCCAAGCCACCAGAACATCCAAACCCAGTCGCTCCGCACTGCGGCGATCAGCGCAAGAAACGCGAGCGCCGCGCCGGACGCGGTGAACACATGGACGGCGAAGGCGCAGGTGTGTGTAAAGGGCGCGGATTCTTGCTCGATGTCTTGCGTTCCCGCCGACTTTTCGTCCATCCCTCACCCTAGCGTAGGCGCCGGCAAACGCGATAGGTATCGCGACATGACCAAAGCGGTTGAGGTAGCGGTGGTAGGCGGCGGTCCGGCGGGGCTGACCGCCGCGGTCGCGCTTGCGGAAGCCGGCGTCGAAACTGTGCTTATTTCGAAACGCTCCACGCAAGAAGACCATCGCACCACGGCCCTGCTGCGCGGTTCGGTGACCGCGCTCGACACGCTTGGCGTATGGGCGCGGTGTCATGCGCAGGCGGCACCTTTACGCACGATGCGTATCGTCGACGACACCGGGCGACTGTTGCGGGCGCCGGAGATTAAGTTCGAAGCTTCGGAAATCGCCCTCGATGCCTTCGGCTACAACATCGAGAACCGCCATCTGCTCGCCGCGCTCGAAGCGCGCGTTGGGGAACTTCACGGAATTTCGCGGATCGAGGATGAAGCCGAGGCCGTCGATATTTCCGACGACAGCGTGAGTATAACGCTCAAGGGCGGCAGTGAGATTGAGGCTCGCCTCGTCGTCGGCGCCGACGGCCGCCGTTCCATTTGCCGCGCGGCCACCGGCATCAAGACCGACTTGCGGAATTATCCGCAGACCGCGCTGACCTTTAATTTAGGTCACGCGCGTCCTCACCTGGACATCTCGACCGAATTCCACACACCTGGCGGTCCTTTCACCCTCGTCCCGCTTACCGGCCGACGTTCAAGCCTGGTCTACGTGACCGATCCGGCAACGGCGGACCGGCTCGCGCACCTCGATGACGCCTCGCTATCGCACGAACTCGAGCGGCGCGCGCATTCGATCCTCGGAAAATTCACCATTGAGCCGGGACGCGGCGTGTTTCCGCTGGCGATGGAAACCGCCCGCAGCTTCGGCGCGCGCCGCGTGGCGTTGGTTGGCGAGGCGGGCCATGTGCTGCCGCCGATTGGAGCCCAGGGGCTCAATCTCGGGCTACGCGATGCCGCCACGATTGCCGAGGTCGTGGCCGACGCCCGTCGCGCCGGCGCCGATCTGGGCGCGCCGGAAGTTCTCGCCCGCTACGACAAGCTACGCCGATCGGACGTCGCCAGCCGCACGCTTGCCGTCGATCTGCTCAACCGCACCCTGTTGTCGGATTTCCTGCCGCTTCAGGGCGCTCGGCAATTGAGTTTTCTTCTGCTGGATCGCATCGGCCCGCTGCGCCGCGCGGTCATGCGCGAGGGCCTCGCGCCAACAGGCTCGCAGCCGCGTCTGATGCGCGGTGAGCTGTTGTCATCGCATTAGAGTGAACGGGCGTTCAATCTTCGGACTGTTGCGCGCCACAATCGTGGATTAGATGCTTCTTCATGACCAAGATGCGGCTTGCCAAATACAAGATCGGAGAGGTGGTGCGCCACCGCCTATTCCCCTTCCGTGGTGTCGTTTTCGACATCGATCCGGAATTCGACAACACGGAGGAATGGCTGCTGTCGATTCCGGAAGAGGTGCGTCCGCACAAGGACCAGCCGTTCTATCACCTGTTCGCCGAGAATGCGGAAACCGAATACGTCGCCTATGTCTCCGAGCAGAATCTGTTGCCGGATACATCAGGCGAGCCGCTGCGCCATCCGCAAGTCGGGGAAATATTCGAAACCGACGATCAGGGCGGATACCGGCCGCGAAATTCTCTTCTCAATTAAAGCGCGGCCGGTTTCTCACTACCTCGCCGGCGTCGGCGTTGGCGCCGGCTGTCCAGGCTGCGCTTGTTGGCTCTCAAGCTTCTGCCGTGCCTCGTTGGCTCTGCGTTGCAGATCTTCTTCGAGCTTCTTCTGCCGTTCCTCGAGAATTTTCGGATCGGTCGGCGGGCCGTCATAAACCTTGGCGAACTCGGTGAGCGCCACCGGGATGCTGATGGCGCCGCCATTATAATTGATTCCTTGAACCAGCAGGCCTTGGCCCTTTTTCATCTTGCCAAGGATGTCCGGGGTCAACTCATAATCGGCCATGCAACCGTTGTTGAAGCAGACCACGTAAGGCGCGCTCAAAGGCTGGCCCTGATCGATGAGTACGCGCGTGCCGTGTTGGAGATGCATGCCGACAGGCAGGGTCACGCGGAGAATCTTTTTCGGATCACCTTCCGGCTCGATCACCACGACGGCGACAATCGGCATTCCGGATTCCAGGCGGCCATCGATACCGGTGAGGCAGACCTGCTTGGCGTTCGCATCTTCCGGCTTCACGCAAAACTTGATCCATTGCGAATAGACAAGTTGCGGCATCTGGTCGGCGCCGGGGGCTTGGGCGGTGCCCTGCGGCTGCGCAGGCTTGGCCGGGGCGGCTTCGGCCGGTTTGGCCGGTGCGGGTTTAGCCGCCGGCGGTTTTGCGGGAGCCGGTTTTGGCGCGGGTTTAGCGGCAGGTGCGGGCGCTGGCGCTGCAGCCGGGGGCTGCTGCGCGACGGCAATGGATGCTGTGAGGACGGCAGCGATCGACGTCGCCGTCACCGTGGCAAACGCCCGCCCCACCAGCCGAGCCGGTGCGGACATGATCGGATAATCCATGAGATGTAGTCCTCTTCTTGCCGCTCTCATGGCTGCAAAGCCTATTCGAACGGGCGCCCCCATATAGTCGGTCTGTCAGCGCTAAATGAGGCATTAGCGTGACAAATGAAGCTGACGTGATAGCCGGAATCGAGCCGTTGATAAAGCGTCCAAGTGACGATTGGGATGACAAAACAGCCCCGCGCCCAGTCCGCTACCGCGGATCGGAGCCGCAACGCGTGTGTGATAAATAGAGCAGGAGCGTCCCGAATCAACAACGGTAGCGACCGTGGTCATCCGCCGGCTTCGAACCATGCCATGTCTGCCGGTGTCCTGGCAGATCGCTACGCGGGGTATGCTCGCCCTGTCTCTCTCCCTTGTTGCCGGAGGCGTCTCGAGCGAAAACGCATCGGCGCGGACGATGCATGCGATTGCCATGCACGGCGATCCAGCCTTGCCGGATGGCTTCGCCCACCTGCCCTATGCCAATCCCGACGCGCTGAAAGGTGGCCGGATCACCTACGGCATCCTCGGCAGCTTCGACACCCTCAATCCCTTCACCGCCAAAGGTCTCTCTCCGATTGCCTTTCGCGGCTCCTCGGTGGTCAATGGGTACGTGGTCGAACCATTGATGGCGCGCGGCTTCGACGAGCCTTTCACGCTTTATGGATTGCTCGCCCGCTCCATCGAGACCGATGATCGGCGCAGCTATGTGACCTTCACGCTCGATCCCGCCGCGCGGTTTTCCGACGGCAAGCCGGTGACGCCGGACGATGTATTGTTCTCCTGGCAACTGCTGCGCGACAAAGGCCATCCCAATCACCGGCTCTACTACGGCAAGGTCGCCAAGGCGGAAATTATCGCCGACGGCGCGGTGCGTTTCGATCTTTCTGGAAGCGACGATCGCGAATTGCCGCTGATCCTCGGCCTGATGCCGGTGCTGCCGAAGCACGCCATCAATGTCGATACCTTCGAGGAGACATCGTTCGACCCAATCGTCGGCAGCGGTCCTTATATGCTCGCCGACGTCAGACCGGGACAGAGCGTCACGCTCAAGCGCAATCCGAATTATTGGGGCCGCGACCTACCGATAACGCGGGGGCTCTTCAATTTCGACGAAATCAGATTCGATTACTATCGCGACGCCAATTCGCATTTCGAGGCTTTCAAGAAAGGCCTCTATGACATGCGCGTGGAGATCGATTCCTCGCGCTGGGCGACCGGCTATGATTTCCCGGCGCTGCGCGAGGGTCGCGTGATCAAAGAGAGTTTTTCCACCGGCTGGCCGAAACCGAGTTTCTTTTTCGTCTTCAATACGCGCCGGCCGATCTTCGCGGACATTCGCCTGCGCCAAGCCATCGCGCTGCTCTACGATTTCGCGTGGGTCAACCACAATCTCTATTCCGGTCTTTACGGCGCTTTGGCCAGCTATTTTGAAGGCTCTGAACTGTCGGCGCATGGCCGTCCCGCCGAGGCGCGTGAGCGCGCCTTGCTTGCACCCTTCCCCGGCGCGGTACGCGCCGATGTGCTCGACGGCACATGGTCGCCGCCCATCACCGATGGTTCCGGACGCGACCGGACGACATTGCGCCGTGCGCTCGAACTATTCACCGCGGCCGGCTACGATCTGCACGGTACCGAACTCGTCAGCCGCGCCACCGGCGCGCCTTTTAGCTTCGAGATCATGGTGGCGAACCGCGATGAGGAACGGCTGGCGCTCTGGTTCTCGCAAACACTTAAGCGCGCCGGTGTCGACACGCGTGTCCGCTCGCCCGACCCCGTGCAGTATGACCGCCGGCGGGTAAGCTACGATTTCGACATGGTCTTGTTTCGCTGGGACCAATCGCTCTCGCCGGGAAACGAGCAGAGTTTTTACTGGAGCTCGGCGGCGGCCGACGCCGACGGCACCCGCAATTACATGGGCGTCAAAAGTCCGGCTGTCGATGCGATGATCGCGGCATTGTTGAAGACTGAGAACCGCACAGAGTTCGTCGCCGCGGTGCGCGCACTGGATCGCATCTTGATCTCGGGCAGCTACGCGGTTCCGCTGTACGACATCCCCGATCAATGGGTGGCGCATTGGTCTTCGATTGCTCGCCCGGCCACGACCTCGCTGTTCGGCTATCTCCCCGAGACCTGGTGGCGCAGGCCGCCGACCCCATGAGGCTGTTGGCTTGATACTCGGTAATCCATCACAGGCGACGGCCGCTTCCGCTCTACGGGGTCCCGACACGCTTGATGACCTCTTTCGCCGCGCCGCATTGCGGCGTCCCGGTGTGATCGCGCTCGCCGACCCGCCTGACCGCGAAACATTTACCGACGGCGCGCCGCGCCGCCTGACGTACGCGGAAGCCGACCGGATGATATCCGCCATTGCGGAGCGACTGCTTCAGCTTGGCTTGCGTACCGACGCCATCGTCGGCATCCAGTTGCCGAACACGGTGGAAAGCGTGCTGACACTGCTTGGCGTGCTGCGCGCCGGGATGATTGCGGCTCCGCTGCCGCTGCTGTGGCGCCGAAGCGAGATGACCAATGCGCTGCGCCGCCTCGGCGCCAAAGCCCTAATCACCTGCGGCCATGTCGGGTCGGCCGATCATGCTGGCGCCGCCATGGATGCCGCCGCGGAACTTTTTTCGATCCGTTATGTCTGCGCCTTCGGTGGCAATCTGCCTGACGGCGTGGTGCCGCTCGACGACCTCTACATGGCAAAACCCGAGTCGCTGCCGCGGATCGAGCGGGACAATCCCGCCGCCCATATCGCGGTCATCACCTGGGACGTGTCGCGCGACGGCTTTGTGCCCATCGCTCGCAATCACCTGGAAATCATCGCAGGTGGTGTTGCCGTCTTTCTTGAAGGCGGCTTCGAGCAGGATGCCACCTTCCTATCGGCACTTGCTCCGTCGTCTTTCGCGGGATTGGCATTGACCCTGCTGCCTTGGCTCCTGACCGGCGGCACCCTTGCATTGCACCAGCCCTTTGACGCCGATGTCTTCGCGGCACAGCTTCGCGAGCACCGCTGCGACGCCGCCGTCTTGCCGGGTCCTGTCATGTCCCGGTTGGCTGATGCCGGTTACCTGGCGGCATCGAGCGGCTTGAAGATCGTTATGGCCTTGTGGCGCTCGCCGGAATGTTTGAACACCACCGGATGGCACAGCAACAATATCGCGTTGGTTGATGTTCTCGCGTTTGGTGAGACTGGCGTGATCGCCATGCGCCGCGGTGCCGATGGCGGACCTGCGCCACTTTCTTTGGGCACGATCAACGCACCGCGCGGCGCTCCCGGCGGGGTTCTCGTCGGCGAGTTGCGGCGCACCGAAATAGGAACCATCGCCATGGGCGGTCCGATGGTGCCGCGACATTCCTTCTTTCCGGAGGCCAGACGCATGGACGATTCCGACGCTGCCGATGGCGTCGGTGACACAGGCTATACTTGCCGCGCCGATCCTGACACCAAGGCGGTGATCGTCACTGGACCGCCTGCGGGAATGGTCGGCGTCGGTGGTTACTTATTCGCGTTATCAAACCTCAACGAACTCGCCAGCGTCGCCGGCGCGGACCACATTATTGCGTTGCCCGACCCGCTGTGTGGTCACCGGCTTTGCGGCGCCGCTACAAACGCCGCGACAGTGCAGGCAGAGCTTGCCGGGCGCGGCGTCAATCCGCTCATCGTTGCGGCGTTCGGCGTCCGCTGAGCAAATCTTCAGCTCCGTTGACGGGCCATTAACAGCGGTTCGCGTAAGGTTATTTTTTATCAACGAGCGCGTGCCGCATGTCTCTGCAAGGCCCGATGATTGTCGTCGCTGACAACCCGGCGACCGACCTCGTCGACGCCTTGGGCGCGGCAGGAGCTTTCCCCATTGTCGAGGCGGCCTGGACCGACGCACCCGCCGCCTTCGTCGCCGTGCAACCATCCGCCATCGTGCTGGCGGAACCCGGTCCTGCTTCCAATCTCAAGGCGGCGCGAACGTTGAGCTTGCAGATCAAGACCCGGAACGGTGCCTTTATTCCGCTGATCGGCCGGACACGGGGCGATCTAGAGCTGGCTATTCCTGGCGCGCTACCTATTGATGCCGATGCCTCGGCGGGCCGCCTCGTTGCGCGGCTGCGGACCGCGCTGCGGGTGCGTTCGCTGCATGAGACAGTGTTGCGGCGCGCGGAAACGGCCAGTAGCCAAGCCGGTAGCGCCGCGCCGGCTCTCCCGGCCACCGACCCGATCGACGATGCCACCGTTCTCGTCGCCGGACGCGGCGGATCATATCCGGCGCTTGCGGTCGCCGTGGGCGAGCGCGTCGGCCTGATCGGCGCGTTGAGCGTGGAAACGGCGGGCCGCTACCTGAATTCGCGCGATGTCGACGGTGTGGTGATCGGCGACGGCTTCAGCACGCGGGTCGTGGAAGCTCTTCTGACCGTTATCGCCGAGGACTCGCGCTTTCGCGATCTTCCGGTCGCCATCGCGGGTGGCACGCCCGACCTGCTGGCGGAATTCGGCCCACAGCTGGTCAATCTGGAGCGCATCGAAGGCGCCCCCGGCAGTCTGATCGACTGGATGCTCCCTTTGGTTCGCCTGCATGCGTTTGACGCTCGGCTGAAGCGTTTCTTGAAGACGCTGGATTCCGAGGGTCTAATCGACACCCAGACCGGCCTTCTCACCCGCGACGCCTTCTGGCGGGATATGTCGCGCGCGCTCGGCGACGCCTGCAAACGCGGCGTCAGTCTTTCGCTGGCGCGCTTTTCATTCGAACCCGCCGTCGACGATCGCACCGGCATGGACACGGCGCGTCTGGTCAGCCGCATTATCCGCAACATCGATTTCGCCTGCCAGGGCGTGGACGGCTCGATCCTTTGCGTGTTTACGGGAACCGATCTCAAGGCCGCCAACGTCATCGCGCGGCGGATCGCGAGCGTGCTCAGGCATACGATGCTGACGTCGGATCAAGGACAGCCGAAGCTCGAAACCAACATCACGCTCGGAACTCTGAAATCGACCGATACGATCGATAGCCTCATCGCACGCGTGGGCGCCGCGACTTTCGCCGCCATCTAAACGCCCACTCGAGGCGGGTTACCTCGCTATTCGAAGATTTTTTCGCCCAATGATAAGAACGTAGAAACGACGACAGCACCCACACCGGCCAGGATCTGGCCGATCGCACTGTCCAATAACCCGGGCACCGCCAACGCCCAAATCAAAAATGCAATTGTAGCGGCGATCATGCGGAAAGTCGGGCGGACGAATGAATCGTTGGCAGCGCCGGTTTTACGCGCGGCTTCACGAAACGCCGCGTAAGCGATTGCCCATACCAGAACTGGCGTGAGAATGGCGCAAGCAACATAAATAATCCAGGCCCAGAAACTCATATCGAATGCATTTGGTTTGAGCTTTGCAATGGCCTGCAGAGCCGACATGAGCGCAACAAAGATGGTGATCGTTTCGGTCGGGACGTATTTGGTGAGGGCTTCGAAACGTTCATTGTTGACTGTACCAGCGGCCCCGGTCGGCGGCGCGACCCCCTTTAGATTTGGCGCCGCAGCCACGGCGACCTGCTTTCCCCATTGCCCACTCACACGCGCGATGCTCATAACACCTCCCCCTCTTTATTTCCAAAGGATCGATTTATCCGCCCAGCCCACGATTACGCCCGACTGAGAGGAATGCCTTGCAATTGCTTAGCGCCGGCCGTCTCGTGGCCTAGCATTGGGCTTGATAGGCTCGCGTCACGCTCTCCAAAATCCTCAATACCACCAAAGGTAGTTAGATAGACAGCGTCGGTCAATCCATGAGTGCGGCCGAAGGGCTGCTGTCCAACGTCACGCCGCCTTGGCACGCTCGGCGATCTTTGCCAGCGTGCGCAAAATCGCGGTCGTGCCTTTCAGCCGCCGCACCGGCGTTTCCCATTCATCGAAGAACACGACCTTCATATCAGGCCGCACGCGCGCGCCAACGCCCTGCTCGCGAATAAAGCCGACGAGACCTTCCGGATTAGCAAAGGTGTTGTCGCGGAAGGAAAACACCACGCCTTTAGGACCGGCATCCACCTTTTCCACATTGGCCCGGCGGCACAGTGCCTTGATGGCGACAATCTGCAATAGATGCTCGACTTCGTCGGGCAGCTTGCCGAAACGGTCGACCATTTCGGCGCCGAAGGCGTCAATCTCGCGTTCGTCCTCGATTTCCGCCAGCCGGCGATAAAGCGCGAGCCGCACCGAAAGATCGGCCACGTATTCTTCCGGAATGAGCACTGGTGTCCCGACAGTGATCTGCGGCGACCATGTGTCGGCAACGGGCGTGGTGATGCCGGCCTTTAGGCTCAGCACCGCCTCCTCCAGCATTTGCTGGTAAAGTTCGAAACCGACTTCCTTGATGTGACCCGATTGCTCTTCGCCAAGCAGATTGCCGGCACCGCGAATGTCGAGATCGTGGGAAGCAAGCTGGAAGCCCGCGCCGAGCGTATCGAGGGATTGCAGCACACTCAGCCGCCGTTCGGCTTGCGGCGTGATCTTCTTTTCCGGCGGCAGCGTAAACAGCGCATAGGCGCGGATTTTCGCCCGGCCGACACGGCCGCGCAGCTGATAGAGCTGCGACAGCCCAAACATATCGGCGCGATGCACGATCAAGGTATTGGCGGTCGGAATATCCAGCCCGGATTCGACAATGGTCGTCGACAGCAACACGTCGTATTTGCCGTCGTAGAAGGCGGACATGATGTCCTCGAGCATCGCCGAGGGCATTTGCCCATGCGCAACGGCGACGCGGACTTCCGGCACGTTCTTTTCGAGGAAGCTTTTGGCCTCGGCCAAATCCTCGATGCGCGGGCAAACATAAAAAGCCTGGCCGCCGCGGTAGCGTTCGCGCAATAGCGCCTCACGCACGATCAATGGATCGAAGGGCGCGACGAAAGTGCGCACCGCGAGGCGATCGACTGGCGGCGAGGCGATGATCGAGAGATCGCGCACGCCACTCAGTGCAAGCTGCAAGGTGCGCGGTATCGGCGTCGCCGTCAGCGTCAGCACGTGTACCTCGGCGCGCAGTTGCTTGAGCCGCTCCTTATGCGCGACGCCGAAATGCTGCTCCTCGTCGACGATCACAAGGCCGAGGTCTTTGAAACGGATCGCCTTGCCAAGCAACGCATGGGTGCCGACGACGATATCGACGCCGCCTTCGGCGAGCCCCTTCTTCACCTTGGCGAGATCGGGGCCCGACACCAGCCGCGAGGCCTGCCCAATATTGATAGGAAATCCCCGGAACCGCTCAGTGAAGGTCTTGGTATGCTGGCGCGACAGCAACGTCGTCGGCGCCACCACGGCCACCTGCTTGCCGTTGATGGCCGTGACAAAGGCGGCGCGCAGCGCCACCTCGGTCTTGCCAAAGCCGACGTCGCCGCAGACGAGGCGATCCATCGGGCGGCCGGTGCCTAAATCCGTCAGCACCGCGTCGATGGACGCCTGCTGGTCTTCCGTCTCCTCATAGGGAAATCCGGCGGCGAACTCGTCGTAAAGACCCGCGCCGACATTGAGGCGCGCCGCCGCGTGCAACTGCCGCGCCGCGGCGATCTTGAGCAGTTCCGCCGCCATCTCGCGGATGCGCGCTTTCATCCGCGCCTTGCGCGTCTGCCAGCCGGTGCCGCCGAGGCGGTCAAGCTCGACGCCGGCTTCCTCGGAGCCGTAGCGCGACAGCAGCTCGATGTTCTCAACCGGCAGGAACAGCTTGTCGCCGCCGGCGTAGTGGATTTCGAGGCAGTCGTGCGGCGCCCCGGCAGCTTCGATAGCTTTCAGGCCGACGAAACGCCCGATGCCATGATCGACATGCACAACGAGATCGCCGGCGGAAAGGCTCGTCACTTCGGCGATGAAATTCTCCGCTCGGCGCGCCGAGCGGCGCGGCCGCACCAGACGGTCGCCCAAGATGTCCTGCTCGCTGATGAGGGCGACGTCGGCCGTCTCGAAGCCGGCCTCCAGCCCGAGCGTCGCCAGCGCGATATTGAACTTCTGCAGCGCCAGGAATTGCGTCCAGGACGAAACGGGAGCGAGGTTCGCGAGCTTGTGGTCGGCGAGCACGTGGCTCATGCGTTCGCGCGAGCCCTCGCTCCACATGGCGATGGCGACGCGTTTTTCGGCAGCTTGTAATTTTTGCACGTGTTCGCGCACGGCATCGAAGACATTGGCCCCGGCTTCGGCACGTTCGGCGGCAAAGGTGCGGCCCTGCCGCGCGCCGATGTCGATCACTTCGCTCGAGCCTTCCGGCACCGCAAAGGGGGTCAGCCGCGCCAAAGCGCCCGAGTCCAAGCGTTCGCGCCACTGCGCTTCGGTCAGATACAGCCGGTCCGGCGGCAACGGCTTATAGATCGGACCCGCCGCATGCGCCTCGATGGCCTCGCGCCGAGCGTCGTAATAATCCGTGATCTGAGTGAAGCGCTCGTGCGCCGCCTCTTCCGCCAAGGGCTCCAGCACCACCGGCGAGCCCGGTACATAGTCGAACACCGTATCCAGCCGCTCATGGAACAGCGGCAGCCAGTGCTCCATCCCTGGATAACGCCGTCCCTCGCTCACCGCGGCGTAAAGCTGATCGTCGGGCGCCGGCGCGCCGAAGATTTTGACATAGCCCTGCCGAAAGCGCCGGATCGTTTCCGTGACAAGCTGGAATTCCGCCACGGGCACAAGATCGAGCGCGCGCAAGCTATCCTCGCTGCGCTGCGTTTCCGGATCGAAGCTGCGGATCGATTCCAGCGTATCGCCGAAGAAATCCAGGCGCACCGGCTGGTCCATGCCCGGAGCAAACAGATCGACGATCCCACCGCGCACGGCGTAATCGCCTGGCTCGCGCACGGTGGAGGCGCGGACGAAACCGTTCAGCTCCAGCCAGCGGGTGACGCCCTCCATATCGAGCAGATTGCCCGGAGCAGCCGACAACGCCTGGTGGCCGATGATCTCTTTCGCCGGAACGCGCTGGAGCGCGGCATTGACAGTCGTGAGCAGGATCGAAGGCCGCTCGCTGCCTTTCACGCGGGCCAGCCGCGACAGCGCGGTCATGCGCTGTGCGACGATGGAAGGGTGCGGCGATACACGGTCGTAGGGAAGGCAGTCCCAGGCCGGAAGTTCCAGCACGGATATATCCGGCGCGAAAAATCCCAACGCACGAGACAGCGCCGTCATACGCGGCCCGTCGCGGCAAACGACCACCAAGCTTGTCGCCGGCGGCTTGTCACGCGCCGCGATCGCCCGGGCGAGGTCGGACACGACCATGCCCTGTGCGCCGTCGGGGACGCCGGCCAGCGTCAGCGGCTTGCCGGAAAATAAAAGCTCAGCGGGAGAACGCGGCATGGCTACCCGCGCTCGCCGCTGCGCAAATGGAAATCGCGCATCCGGCGGAACACCACCGTGTCGTATTCCGTGGGCGTCGCTTGCTCCCCGGTGACCCAGGCCAACAGTTCCTGGTCGGGCAACTCCGTCAGCCGCTCGAAATCGTCGAGTTCCTGCCCGGTGAGACCTTCGATCTCGTCGTTGGCGAAGCGGCCCATAATCAGGTCCATCTCCCGAATGCCACGATGCCAGGACTGAAACAGCAGCTTGCGGCGGCGCGGATCCAGTCCTTCACTCGAACGCGTGGTCATGCTGTCTCCAACGCCAAAAACCCGGACGTGCCGGGCTCGGGATTTATATAGCGGCGCATGTGGACGATGTCAGGGGCAGAATGGCTTTATGTCTGCTGGTAATGACAGACCAAGGCTGCAGATTCACGACTTCTCAGTTTTTCCCCGATATGCTATAAGTAACGATCAAAGCAGAACTGGCATGGAGTAGATTGTAGGATGGTAATGCGCCTGTTGGCTCCGCAATTTATTGCGCTTTATTGCTTGGCGGCTTCCGTTCTTGTCGTCCATTTCCGTGGACGGGTGCGCCTAGGCTTTGGCCGCCAGCTGACCGACCATTCAACACTAATGGCTCCCTACAATGTGCTGATGTACTTGTTTTCGGCCCTTCCCAATAAGCCGATATTGGAACCGAAACAGATTCCCGACCTGTCAAAGCTGCGCGACAATTGGGAAACCATCCGCGACGAAGCCCTTCAGCTATTTGACGAAGGTCACATCAAGGCGGCGGAGAAATATAACGACTGGGGCTTCAATTCGTTCTTCCGCACCGGTTGGAAGCGCTTCTATCTCAAATGGTACGAAGACCCCCTGCCCTCCGCCATGGCGCTATGCCCGCGCACCGTCGCCATGCTCAATTCCATTCCCAGCATCAAGGGAGCGATGTTTGCGACGCTCGGCCCCGGCGCCCGGCTGGTATCGCATCGCGACCCCTATGCCGGTTCGCTGCGCTATCACCTCGGACTGGTGACGCCGAAATCAGAAGGCGTCTGCCGCATCTTCGTCGATGGAAATCCCTACACTTGGCGCGACGGCGAGGATCTTCTGTTTGATGAAACCTATATTCACTACGCGGAAAACACCACCAACGAAACGCGGATCATTCTTTTCTGCGACGTCGAAAGACCGCTGCGGAATCGGGTGATGACGGCGATCAACCGCTGGGTCAGCCGCAACATCATCAACGAGAGCGCCACGCAAAACGTGGACGGCGAACGCATCGGCGCCTTGAACAAAGCCTTCGGTTATCTCTATCACGTGCGCCTTGTCGGCAAGCGCATGAAGAAGTGGAACAGCAAAGCCTATTACACGGTCAAATATTCGATTGTTGGTCTGTGTCTGGCGGGAATTATCGTCTCCGCCTTCTGAGGCTATTTACAGCGCGTCCTACCGTAGGCCCCTCTCGCATTGCGCTTGGCGCCGCCGCGCGTCAGCATAGCGCCATGCGGCCGAATATACTCAAACCCCTATTTGCCTCGCTCACGAGCCTGCCGGGCGTCGGCCCAAAGCAGGAGAAGCTTTACGCCCGCCTGCTCGGGCGCGGCGAAGACGTTCCGCGCGTGGCCGATCTGCTGTTCCATCTGCCATCCGGCGCCATCGACCGGCGGGCGCGGCCGAAGCTGTGCGACGTCGTGCCGGACACAGTCGTCACCGTGGCGGTGACGGTCGACCACCACAAGCCATCGCCGCCGAACCGTCCGCGCGCGCCCTACCGCATCTTCACTTCCGACGACACCGGCACTCTCATTCTCACCTATTTCAATGCGCGGCGGGATTATCTGGAAAAACTCTATCCCGAAGGCGCCTTGCGTTACATCTCCGGCACCACAGCCTTGTTCGACGGCATGCTGCAGATGGTGCATCCCGATCGCGTCGTGGATGAAGCCGGGCTGGCGACACTGCCGCTGGTCGAGCCGGTCTATCCGCTGACCGAAGGTCTTGGCCTCGGGCTCGTCCGCAAGGCGATGGATGCGGCGCTCGGCAAGCTTCCGCGACTTCCCGAATGGCAGGACGAGGCTTGGGTTACGCGCGAAAGGTTTCCAAACTTCACTGATGCACTGCGGACGCTGCACCATCCGGCTGAACCGCGCGACGTGCTTCCTGAGAGTCTTGCCTGGTCGCGGCTGACTTATGATGAGTTTCTTGCCGGCCAGCTCGCGCTGGCCTTGGTGCGTGCGCATATCCGCCGCCCGGCGGGGCGTACCCATGCCGGCGACGGCAGCAAGCGCAAGCAGATCATCGAAGCCTTGCCCTATTCCCTGACGCCCTCACAAACTCATGCCGTCACCGATATCGTCGCCGACCTGGCAAAACCCGAACGCATGCTTCGGCTGCTGCAGGGGGACGTGGGGTCGGGCAAAACCGTGGTGGCGTTGCTCGCGGCTGCTGCCGTCATCGAAGCCGGGCGGCAGGCGGCCTTGATGGCGCCGACCGAGCTTCTCGCGCGCCAGCACTTTAACACCGTCGCGCCGCTGGCAGACGCGGCGGGCATTCGCGTCGCGATCCTCACAGGACGCGAGCGCGGGCGCGCGCGCAGCGATACGCTCGATAGTCTCGCTGCCGGCGAGATCGACCTGCTGATCGGCACCCATGCGCTGTTTCAGGAAGACGTGGGTTTCAACGACCTTGCGCTTGCCATTGTGGATGAGCAGCACCGCTTCGGCGTGCATCAGCGCTTGGCGCTGGCGCGTAAGGGCGAAGCCGTCGATGTGCTGGTGCTTACCGCGACGCCAATCCCGCGCACGCTGGTGCTGACCTATGTCGGCGACATGGATATCTCCGAACTCCGCGAGAAGCCCGCCGGGCGCAAACCGATCGACACCCGCACGGTGGCGCTCAGCAGGTTGGCGGAAGTGATGGAGGCGGTTGGCCGCGCTCTGGCCGAAGGCCAGCGGGTCTATTGGGTATGCCCCCTGGTGGAGGAGTCGGAGAAAGTCGATCTCGCTGCCGCGGAGGACCGCTATCAAGAACTGAAGGCTCATTACGGTACCACGGTCGATCTCGTGCATGGCCGCATGAAAGGCGCCGACAAGGATCGTGCCATGCAGCGCTTCGCCGCCGGCGAGACGCGGTTGCTCGTCGCCACGACCGTGATCGAGGTCGGGGTCGATGTGCCGGAAGCTACCGTCATGGTGATCGAGCACGCCGAACGCTTCGGCCTGGCGCAACTCCACCAACTGCGCGGGCGCATCGGCCGCGGCTCAGAGCACTCGACCTGTTTGCTGCTGTATAAAGCGCCGCTCGGTGAAACCGCGAAGGCGCGGCTGGCGATTCTCCGCGAGACCGAGGATGGCTTCCGCATCGCCGAAGAAGATTTGCGTCTGCGCGGGGAAGGCGACGTGCTGGGTACGCGGCAAAGCGGGATGCCTGGGTTTAAGCTCGCCCGCATCGAGTTTCACGGAAAATATCTCGGCGCCGCGCGCGACGACGCGGCGTTGATGCTGTCGCGCGATCCGAAACTCGCCAGTCCGCGCGGCCAGGCGTTGCGACACCTGCTCTATTTGTTCGAGAAGGACGATGCCGTTCGGCTCATCCAGGCGGGGTGAATCTCATCCTGAGGAGGCGGCAAACTTTCTTCACCTCTCCCATAGGGAGAGGTCGCGCCGAAGGCGCGGGTGAGGGGTTACAGTCTACGATAGGCCGGCCCCCCTCACCCCAACCCTCTCCCCGCAGGGGAGAGGGAGAAGTAATCGTCACTTCCCCAGCACCGGCGTCCTCGCCGCCTGAGACGCCTGCGCCGTCGCCGCCAGCGTGGCGAGCTTCTTCTGCGCATCGTCGCTCGGCTGCACCATGCCGGCCGACATCAGCAGCGTCATCGCGCCTTCGACCGTGACGTCGAGTTCGATCACATCCTTACGCGGCACATAAAAGAAAAACCCGGTGGTCGGATTGGGTGTGCATGGCATGAACGCCGAGATATGCTCGGTCGCCGGCAGCTTCGCTGCGATATCCACGCTGGGCGCTTGCGATAGAAAGACCAGCGACCACATCCCCGGCGCGGGAAACTCGACCAGCGCCACGGTGCGGAAGCTCGACCCTGATTTTGAAAACAGGGTTTCGAAAATCTGCTTCATGGTCTTGTAGATCGGCCGCACGATCGGCATGCGGTTGAGGATTTTCTCGCCGAACTCGAGGAGGGTGCGACCGACCAAATTGGCGGTGAGGAATCCGAGAAAGGTCAGAACGACAAAGGCGATGATGAGGCCATAGCCGGGAACGTAAAACCGCAGGTAGGTCTCCGGGCGAAAGGTGACCGGCACAAACGGGCGCACCAAATCGTCAACCCAGGTGACGAAGGACCAAGTCAAATAGGCGGTAATCGCTACCGGGCCGGCGACAATGAGACCGGTGAGGAAATAGGTGCGAAGCCGGCCGCCGAGGCTCGGCTGCGGGGCAACCTCCTCCGCCTCTGAGATCGGCGGGGAGATGGAAGGAATCTTCTCAGGCGTCATGGCCGAAATGCTTCATGTTGGAGGCGCGAATATACCACATGAGATCAGGATATATGGCGCGGATTGTCGCTGCTTCGTTTCCGGAAGCTAGCTCTATTCCACCGTCACCGACTTCGCCAAGTTGCGCGGCTGGTCGACATCGGTGCCAATGGTGACCGCGGTGTGATAGGCGATGAGCTGCACGGGGATCGCATAGACGAGCGGCGTTATCGTTTCCGGCATGTCCGGCAGCGTCAGGGTGAGAAGTGAATCCACCGTCGCCTCACGGGCGCCCTTGGCATCCGTCATCAGGATTAGGCGACCGCCCCGGGCGGCGACCTCCTGCATATTCGACACTGTCTTTTCAAACACGCGATCATAAGGCGCGATGACGACCACGGGCATGGTCTCGTCGATCAGCGCGATCGGTCCATGCTTGAGTTCGCCGGCGGCATAGCCTTCAGCGTGAATATAGGAAATCTCTTTCAGCTTCAGCGCGCCTTCCATCGCCAGGGGAAAGCTGGTGCCGCGACCGAGATAGAGCACGTCGCGGTTTTTGGCGAGGTCGCGCGCCAGGTGCTCGATTTCCGGCTCGAGCGCCAGCGCCGCGGCCATGTGGCGGGGCACTTCGATCAAGGCGCGCACCAGTTCGCGCTCTTTCTCTTCGGAAAGCACGCCGCGCGCGCGGCCTGTGGCTATCGCCAAACATGCGAGCACCGCGAGCTGACACGTGAAAGCCTTTGTCGAGGCCACGCCGATTTCCGGTCCCGCCAATGTCGGTAGCACCGCGTCGCTTTCGCGCGCGATCGAGGAGCCTTGCACGTTGACGATGGAAACGATGTGTTGCTTCTGCTCGCGCGCGTAGCGCAGCGATGCCAGCGTATCCGCGGTTTCTCCCGATTGCGACACGAACACGGCAAGATCGCCGGCTTCCAGCGGCGCTTCGCGATAGCGGAATTCCGAAGCGATATCGATCTCGACCGGCAGCCGGGCGTAGCGCTCAAACCAGTATTTCGCCACCAACCCGGCGTAGTAGGCGGTGCCGCAGGCGGAGATGGACAGCCGCTTAAGTTTGCTGAGATCGAACGGCAGTTGCGGCAGCGCGACGCGTTCGGCGCCCATGTCGAGATAATGCGCGAGCGTATGGCCCACGACCTCCGGCTGCTCGTGAATTTCCTTGGCCATGAAATGCCGGTGATTGCCTTTATCGATCAGCACCGACGACGCGGCTGATTTCACCACGCCCCGTCTGACAACGCGGCCTTTGGCGTCGTGAACCTCAACGCCTTTATGCGTCACCGTGGCCCAATCGCCGTCCTCAAGGTAGCTGATCGTATTCGTGAACGGCGCGAGCGCGATAGCGTCAGAGCCGAGATACATTTCTCCGTCGCCATAACCGACCGCGAGCGGAGAGCCTTTACGCGCCCCGATGAGCAAATCGTTATGGCCAGCAAACAGAAACGCGAGCGCGAAGGCGCCGCGCAGCCGCGGCAAGGCGGCGGCGACGGCGTCGGCGGGAGAACTGCCCTTGCGCATCTCGTTGCTCACGAGATGCGCAACAACCTCGGTATCGGTTTGCGTGAGAAACTTAGCCCCGTCTTTTTCCAACTGCTCGCGCAGCTCGCGGAAATTCTCGATGATGCCGTTGTGGACGACGGCCACCTGTTCGGTCGCGTGCGGATGCGCGTTATTCTCGGTCGGCCGGCCATGGGTAGCCCAGCGGGTGTGACCGATGCCGATATTGCCGGCGAGCGGCTCGGTGCGAAGCCGCGCCTCAAGATTTTTGAGTTTGCCTTCGGCGCGCCGGCGCGTCAGCTTTCCGTCTTCGAGCGTGGCGACACCGGCGGAATCATAGCCGCGGTATTCGAGGCGTTTGAGCGCATCGACCAAAAGCCCGGCGACCGGCTCGCGTCCGAGAATCCCGACGATCCCACACATCAATGGGCTTATGCCCTACCCCTCGGCGAAATAATATCTGTCATTACGCGCAGCAGCAGCCGGCACGAAATCAAAAAGCGTTGCGCCTTGTGACAATCGCGCCGTTAACCAGCCTTGCTTAGGCGGTCGGCTTGGCGTTCTTCTTGCTCTTCGGTGCCTTGCTGCGCAAGCTTTTGGCCCGATTTTCCTTAATGATTTGCCGACTTCGCGCAATCGCCAACGCATCCGCAGGCACATTGTCGGTAATGACGCTGCCAGTCGCCACATAAGCGCCGTCGCCAATACTGACCGGAGCGACCAGCGCCGAATTCGAACCGATGAAAGTCGCCTTGCCGATTTCGGTCCGGTGCTTGGAAACCCCGTCGTAATTGCACACGATCGTCCCTGCGCCGATATTGGCGCCGTCCCCCACCGACGCATCGCCGATATAAGCCAGGTGATTGGCCTTGGCGCCCGCGCCGATCGTCGCTTCTTTCACCTCGACGAAATTGCCGATGCGCGAGCCGGCGCCTAGCCGTGTACCCGGGCGCAGCCGCGCAAAGGGGCCGACCGACGCGCCCGCGCCCACATGCGCGCCTTGCAAATGCGAGAAGGCGTGAATCACCGCGCCGTCGTCGACAACCACACCGGGGCCGAACACCACATTCGGCTCGATCACCACGTCCCGGCCAAACTTAGTGTCGGCGGAGAGGAAAACCGTTTCCGGAGCGACCATCGTCACCCCGTTATCAAGCGCGTCCTGGCGCAGACGTTTCTGCAGCACGGCTTCCGCCTCCGCCAACTGTGCCTTGGTGTTGATGCCGCGCACTTCGTCCTCCTCGACCTCTATCGCCACTGCCTTGAGACCCATCTTGCGCGCAAGCGCCACCGCGTCCGTCAGATAGAATTCGCGCTTGCTGTTGTCGTCGCCGATCCGATCCAGGATCGCAAGCGCGTCCTTTCCGGCGAGCGCCATCAGACCGCCATTGCACAATTCGATGGCGCGCTCCGCCGGACTAGCGTCCTTTTCCTCGCGGATAGCGATGAGTTCTCCTTGCTCGACAACAAGGCGACCATAGCCCGCCGGATTGGTGGGCCGAAATCCAAGAACCGCGACCGTCGCGCCGTTCGTTAATGCGCCGCGCAACTGTTCCAGAGTTTGCCCGCGGATGAGCGGCGTATCGCCAAAGATAACGATGATGTCGTCAGCCCCGCGCGCAATCGCCGGCTTCGCCGCCAGAACCGCGTGAGCGGTCCCACGCCTTTTGTTCTGAACGTAAATCTCGGCTTGCGGGAATACTTGTCTCGCATCGGCGGCAACCGCTTCATGTCCCGGTCCGACCACCACCGCGACGGCATCACTACCGGCGTTGCGGAGCGTATACAGCACATGCGCCAGCAACGAGCGGCCCGCCAATGGATGAAGAACCTTCGGCTGGTTGGATCGCATCCGCGTGCCTTCGCCGGCAGCGAGTACGATCGACAGGCAACTTCTCCCCCTCATCGGGATCTCCGCGCGGTGCCGACTCGTCTTAGCGGAGCAAGCGTGGTTGGAAAAGCCCGGCGCCACTAAACCGAATCCAAACAAAGCGGCGGCGGTGCGACTCTGCTAATCTTTTCAAGTGATTCGCTGCTGCTTAGCAGGGATTCGGCAGGGGATGAGCGGGGGCATGCTTATTCGCGGAAATAAAAGCTTCAACAAGCGAACGATGCTGCGGCTGAGCTACTGGGGCCTGGCCGCCGTTCTCGCGCTTGCCATGACGGCAGTTGTTGGCTTCTCGACCAGCGGCTCGCAACGCGCGGCGATGGTCTTCGCCGCGTTGACGGGCAGCGCACCGCCGGCTCAGGTCAGCGCCCAGGCTTCTCCACGCTCGGACCTTGAGAGCGAAACGCGCCGCCTCAACGAGGCCATCCGCTTGCTTGCGGCGGATCGCGACCGCCTGCTGACGCGGGTCGCTTCCATCGAACACAGCCTCGAAGACGTTACCGGATCCATAAACCGCCAGTCCGCGATGTCACAGCCCTCGGATGGAAATCTAGAGTCCGCGTTGCCGCCGAAGGCGTCAGCCCTCGAAATGGGTACGCCGGGCGCGTTCTCCGCTGGCTCTCGCTCCGCTGCATTGCCGGACGCGCCGGAATGGATGGCAAATACACCGGCGCCTTGGCCGAGCCCCTCCGTGGCCGTCACCGTTGTCCCGACCCCGGAGGCGAGCCAAGTTGGGGCAGCGCCGGTGACGATGGCACTGGCCAATGAAAATGCACGTACCACCCCGGCTTCGAAAACCGAATTCGGCGTAGATATTGGATCGGCACAGGACCTCGATACTCTCCGCGCGATGTGGAACCAGACCAGAGCCCGTTATCCGGCGCTGCTCAGCCGGCTGCATCCGATCTTTTCCGTCCAAGAGGGTACGCCGGAGCTGCGGCTGATCATCGGACCGCTTCCCAATGCAAGCGCGGCGGCCAGGCTTTGCGCCGCGCTTGGCGCCGGAGACATCCTGTGTTCCGCCAGGGTATTTGAAGGGCAACGGTTCGCTCTGCGCTGACGGCTTAGTCGTTGTCGCGCCCGCGGCAGCCGCATAGTCTTGTCGACCCTTGCAGGGACGAGTGCGATGAGCCGCCGATTATTCCTTCCGACCGCGCGTCAAACCAATGGGCTTCTGGCTATTGGCTTCGTTTCGGTCGGCTACGCGCTTTATCTGCGCTATCTCGCAATCGAACCGTCGACAGTCGGGCTGGCTTGCGAGGCCGGTCTCAACACTTGGCTCTGCCTCATCCGCAAGACCGCGATTTCGCTCTTCAGCCACTCGGTGTTCGGCATGATCGCACTAGGCGTGTCGGTGCTTAATCTGGTGCGGCCTTCGATCGTGTTATTTGCGATCGCGTTGGCAGCCGCAGGAGCGGGCATCGTCCTTTATAATGTGACGCTTTCCGCGCTCGCCGTGGCGCTCCTGATTCTCAGCCTGGCTCGGCCCGTGAGCGCAGCAGAGTGACTGCGAGGATGATAAGCGCGGCACAAAACCACAGTGCTTGCCAGTTGGCGAAGCCTTCGTTGACTGCGATGTAAACGGCGCAAGCTGCGAGCGCTCCGGCAAGCACTGTCTCCGCCGCGCCGCGCGCACCGGCCGGTCGAACACCCGCGAAGCTGAGCACCAGGTAGGGAACCGTCGCCGCGGTAAGCGCCGCAAAGGGAAAATCCTGGTAGCGCGGATCGAAGGCCAACGCCAAGGCGACCTGAAGAGCCATGACGCCGGTCACGATCAACACGCCGCCGAGCGCCAAGACGAGTCCCCGGCGCGGCCGTCCATCGGCGGTGAGTACGCGAGCGAAGTTTGGGATCGGTACCCTCGAAGCCAGAGCCGCCGCAGCCAGGAGCGGAGCCGCGAGCGACACCGCCGCCAGCGCCAACGAGCGCGTCCAGCCGGCGATCCCGAGGCTTTCAATGACGACCTTCTCGATCGTCCAGCCGACGAGAATTCCGGGGAGCAGCGCAATCGCCGCGATTCCGATCCAAGCCCGATCCGACAATGCCGCCGACCCAGCCGTCCGCCGCCGCACGGCGAAGGCGGCGCTAAACGTAAGCAGCGCAAGCGCTGCCCCTCCTGCCGCTTGCAAGCGCCAGTGCGGGTGGTTCGACACGGCCTCGCCCCAGGCAAATTTGAATTCCCGGCTGTCGGCGTCCAAAAGGCCCCAGTGCCCGCCCACAGTGCCTTCGAGAGCCCGTTTCCACGGTTGATCGAAGGCCTCGATGACGTTGGCGCGATAGTTTTCGCGCTTTGCCGCTGTGAGCACGTCATGAATGACGCGCGCCTGGTTGGCAGGGGACGGCAAGGCGCCCTCGCGCATCCGGCCGGCGCTCGGCCACCCGGTTTCGCCGATCAAAATTTCCTTGTTCGGGAAGGCGGCGGCGAGCTTTCGGCGGATGGAGTCCACATGCGCCGCAGCGTCGCTTGCGCGAATTGGAAAGTCTTCCCAATAGGGCAAGATATGGATGGTGACGAAATCGACCGCCTCGTAGACCTCGCGATAGCGCAACCAGAATTCCCAGACATCCGCATAGGTAACCCGCATCGTCACCCGGGCTTTTACCGCGCGAATCGTGCTGGCGAGATCGGCGGCCGACATTTCCCCCCGCAGCAATACTTCGTTGCCGACGACGATGGCTTCGATGACATCGGGATATCTTTTCGCCAGATCGACGGCGCTTTCGATCTGAATCTGGTTCTTGTCGGGATGCCGCGACAGCCAAAGACCTTGGATCACTTTCAGCCCATGTTTCCGTGCGATCTCCGGCACCTGTTCGAGCCCGAAATCCGTCGAATAGGTGCGGACGCAATTGGTCAGGCGCGCCAGCCGGGCAAGGTCCTCGTCGATCTGCCGCGCCTCGATCTTGGTCGAGGCGTTCAGCGGACTCTGGTCCGCCCGGAAGGGTGCGTAGGAGATACAAAACAGCTTCTCGCCGGGACCGAGCGGCGACGGCGGCATCTGGACGGGTGCCCCGAGCCACCACCAAGCCGCGACGATGACGGACGCGCAGATCGCGAAAAGCCCCAAGGGAATGCGCATTAGCGCCCCAACCGCTAAGAATCCGTGCGACCCGGCTTATCCTGCGCGCAAGCCGGTGCCAAGCGCACCAGCCTTTAATCAAGAGATCGGACTGCGCTGGACAATGGCAGCCAGTTCCGTCATGTGAGCGTTAACCGGACCGGGTAGGCAGATGCCGTATTGCCGACCGATTCCGGTGCACAGATGGACGCAAGCCGTCGGGGACGGCTCAACCAACTCGTAGAGCCATGGTCTTTTTCAGTCCGCGTATCCTTACTGCCGCCCTCTGTGCGGCAGCTTTTATTTTCTCCGCTCCCGCATGGGCCCAAGACCAAAAACCTCCCGAACAGCAGTCCCAGAAGCCCGGTCAGCCCGGAGAAAACGGCAAGGAAGCCCAAAAGATCGATGAATTCGCGGAGGCCGCACGTCTCGTAACGGGACCCGCCGGCAATCCGGAATGCGTCTGGCTCGGCCGCCGGGTGGTCAGCCTGCTCTGGCGCGACGATTTGGACACCGCCTTTCGCCATCTCGACCTTTATGACCGCTTCGGCTGCCCGGCTGCCCACATCCAATCCACCTTTCGCTGTCTCGTGCGCCAGGGAAATATCGACCCGAAAGTGCCCGAGAGCCTGAACGGCCGTGTGCACGCCTGCTGGATCAACCCGGCTTTGGCGGCTTCCGCTCCCGCGGCGGCGGCCGGTGCTGCGACGTCGCCGACGCCCCCCGCAGCCGGCAACGGCAGCCGATGAACAGCTAGTCACGAACATGGATTTTATTTAAGCCAAAATATTTTGTATGCCCTGAAACCGCCATGCACCTTGCTTACTTGATCATGTGCCCAGCCCTGAGATAGTCTGCATCGAGCAGTCTTTTCAGTCGAACCTAGGGGACAGGTTCGGGTCCCTGCTTCTCTGCCCCCACTTGGTAGTGAGTCCATGCGCTCCGTCGCCGCCGTCATCGCGCTCATCGCATGCGTGCATGCCGGTCTTTGGACCCTGATCCGCGGACAGGATAGTGCTCCAAATTTCGATGGCCGCCAGCTTGCCAGCGTTTCCTACGCTCCGTTTGGCAGTTCGGCCCGTGCCGACAAAGGCAGTGTCGCCGATGTCGCGCAAATTCGCTCCGACCTAAAAACCATCGCTCCTTATACCCGTGCGCTCCGTACCTATTCGGCTACCGGAGGCGTCGAACTCGTCCCCGCTGTCGCGTCCGAATTCGGATTGAAAGTCACCGTGGGCGCCTGGCTCGACCAAGACGCCGAGCGCAACGAGCGCGAAGTCCGCTCCGCCATCGATCTCGCGCGCAAGAACAGCAACGTCAACGCCATCGTGGTCGGCAACGAAACTATTTTCCGCCGCGACCAGACGGTCGATGACCTCATCAAGACTATTCAGCGGGTGAAACGATCGACGTCGGTCCCCGTCACCACCGGTGAAATCTGGCACGTCTGGATGGAGCACCCCGAGCTTGCCTCGGCTGTCGACTTCATCGCCGCGCACGTGTTGCCCTACTGGGAAGGCTTCTCGGAGAAGCAGGCGGTCGATCAGGCCATTCTGGTTTACGACAAGCTGCGCCAAGCTTATCCCGGCAAGCGGGTGGTCATCGCCGAATTCGGCTGGCCGAGCGCCGGCTACAATTTGAAGAACGCCAATCCCGGCCGCGTCGAGCAAGCCACGGTTCTGCGCAACTTCGTCTCACGCGCCGAAGCCTGGGGTATCGATTATAACATCGTCGAAGCGATCGATCAGCCGTGGAAAGCGTTTGAAGGTTCGGTCGGACCCTATTGGGGTCTGTTCGATGCTTCCCGCCAGGCGAAGTTCGCCTGGAGCGGCGCCATTACCGATGCCGACCATTGGAAGCTTGCCGGCTTAGCCATTTTGCTGGCTGTCCTCCTATCACTCCCCATGCTCGCGCTTAGCGGCGCTACTGTCGGTCAAGCCGTCCTGCTCGCGGTTTCCGCCAATGCGGTCGGCGCCTGGTTTGCCGTCGTCTTCGCCTATTGGAAGGGGCACTACTTTGTCCCTGGTGCTGCGGTCGCTTTGACCCTGGGGCTTGCACTCTTGATCCCGCTGGTCGCCATCGCCTTCGCGCGGGTCGACGAGATCGCCGCTGTGGCCTTCGGCCGCAAGCCGCGCCGCTTGATGCTCACGGCCTCGCCGTCGCTGGTGCCCGATCAAACCTTCATGCCGAAAGTCTCGATCCATATTCCGGCCTATCGCGAGCCGCCCGAGATGTTGAAGGCCACCCTGGATGCGATTGCGCGGCTGGATTACCCGGCTTTCGAATGCGTGGTGGTGATCAACAATACCCCCGACGCTGCATTCTGGCGGCCCATTGAGGAGCATTGCCTTACGCTCGGCGAGCGCTTTAAATTCGTCAACGCTGAAAACGTGGTCGGCTTTAAAGCCGGGGCGTTGCGGCTGGCGCTCGCGCATACCGCGAGCGATGCCGAAGTCATCGGCGTCATCGATGCCGACTATGTCGTGCATCCGGATTGGCTAAAGGATTTGGCGCCGCATTTTGCCGATCCTAAGGTCGGCCTCGTCCAAGCCCCGCAGGACCATCGCGACGGCGACCGCAGCCCCATGCACCATGCGATGAACGGCGAATACGCCGGTTTCTTCGATATCGGCATGGTTCAACGCAACGAGGTCAACGCCATCATCGTTCACGGCACCATGTGCCTGATCCGCCGCGAGGCGCTGATCGCCGCCGGCGGCTGGTCGAGCGACACCATCTGCGAAGACACCGATCTCGGCTTGACCATTCTGGAACTCGGCTGGCTGGCTCATTACACCAACCGCCGCTATGGCTATGGGCTGCTGCCGGACACGTTCGACGCCTACAAAAAGCAGCGGCACCGCTGGGCTTATGGCGGCTTCCAGATCCTCAAGAAGCACTGGCGCCGCTTCCTGCCGGGCGCCAGCCGGCTGACCCGCGAGCAGAAGCGTCAATTCGTCCTGGGATGGCTGAACTGGCTTGGCGCCGAATGCATCGGTGTCGGTGTCGCCATTCTCAACCTGATCTGGGTGCCCTTCGTCGTTTTTGCCGGCATCGCCGTACCCGACCAGATTCTGATGATACCGATCATCGCCGCTTTCGTCGTCTCGCTCGTGCATTTCTCCGCGCTCTACCGTCTACGCGTGGCCATACCGGTCGGTCAGTTACTCGGCGCGGTGTTCACCGCCATGTCGGTGCAATGGACCGTCGCCCGCGCCGTCAGTCACGGCGTGGTCAAAGATCATCTGCCCTTCGTGCGTACCGCCAAAGGCGGCCGCGCGCGCATTGGGTCGGATTTTCAGGCATTCTGGGAAGCCGTCCTCGGCGCGCTTCTGCTGGCGGGCGCGGCGGTGGTGATCGCCACCAACGACAGGGAAATCCGCGAGCTCAATCTCTTCGCAGCGGTGCTCATCCTCCAGAGTCTGCCCTTCCTCTCCGCCGTCGCCATCGCGGTGATCGAGCGCTCACGCTTCAACGATTTCGTCTACTGGCGGAGCATCGAAGCACGCTTCGCGGAACTGCTCCCGTGGCGGCCCGCCGTGGTTGAGGCGCAGGCCCAGGCACCGGCGGACAATAGGGTCGACTCCGCGCCATAAGCCGTCGATTGTCTTGCCCGCCGCCACGCCGTAACATCACGTCAAACGGCAAATACGGCCAAGGAGCATGACATGACGGTTGCAGCGTTGCGCGAGTCCGCCACTACCCAGGCTTCATCGCCCCTCCCGGTCCATCGCGACCTTTATTACGGCGGCGCCTGGCATAAGCCGCTCGGCGGCTATGAGCCGACCTGGAATCCCGCGACCGGCGAAAATCTCGGCAATGCCGCCAACGCCAATGCCGCCGATATCGATGCCGCGGCGCAGGCCGCGCACAAGGCATTCGTGGAGTGGCGGCGGATCAAGCCGACTGAACGCGCCGCGCTGATGCGCAAGATTTCGGCGGTGATCCGCGCCAATGCCGACGAATTCGCGCTGATCGACTCGCTCAACTGCGGCAATCCGCTATGGGCTTTGCGCCGCGACATCAGCAACGCGGCAGCTTCCATCGATTTCTTCGCCGGCCTGGTTTTGCAGGTGCAGGGCGCCACCATTCCGCTCGGCGAAGGCATCGTCAACATGACCGTACGCGAACCGATCGGCGTGATCGGACGCATCGTCGCCTACAACCATCCGTTCTCCTTCGCTGCCGCCAAGCTTGGTTCGATCCTCGGCGCCGGTTGCACCACGGTGATCAAAGCCGCACAGCAGGCGCCGCTGTCGGCGTTTCGTCTGATGGAACTGATCGAAGGCATCCTGCCACCCGGCGTCGTCAATGTGGTCAGCGGCGGCGTCGAATGCGGCCAGGCGATGGTGGCGCATCCGCTCATCCCGAAGATAAGTTTGGTCGGCAGCGTACCCACGGGGCGTGCTATCGCGCGCGGCGCCGCCGACCGGCTGAAGCTTGTCGAGCTGGAGCTAGGCGGCAAGAACGCGCTGATCGTCTATCCGGACGCCGACGTGAAGCGTGTCATCGCCGGCGCCGTCGGCGGGATGAACTTTGCGTGGTGCGGCCAGTCTTGCGGCTCGATGTCGCGGCTGTTCATCCACGAATCCCTGCATGACCAGGTGCTCGACGGCGTCATCGAGGGCATCCGCAAGATCAAGCCCGGCAATCCGCAGGACGACGCCACCAAGATGGGCGCGCTAATCTCCAAGGCGCAGTTCGACAAGGTGATGTCCTATATCGAGATCGGCAAGAAAGAGGGCGCCAAGCTGCTCACCGGCGGCAAGGTGCCGGACGATCCGAAGCTCAAAGGCGGCTTTTTCGTCGAGCCCACGGTGTTCTCCGGCGTGACCATGGACATGCGCATCGGGCGCGAGGAAATTTTCGGCCCGGTCCTGTCCGTGTTCAAATGGTCGGACGAAGAAAAAATGTTCGCCGACGTCAACGCGGTGGAATACGGTCTCACCGGCGCGGTCTTCACCACCAGCCTCGCCACCGCGCATCGCGCCGCCGCGCGCATCGAAGCCGGCTACGTCTGGGTCAACAGCGCCGGCGGCCAAGCGCTCGGCACGCCCTATGGCGGCATCAAGCAATCCGGCTATGGCCGCGACAAGGTGCTCGACGAAATGCTCTCGCACACGGTGCTGAAGAACATCGCCATCACTTTGTGACTGATCCAACCAACTGAGTTCGTTGTGCCCGGCACGAGGCCGGGCATGACGACGGAGCGCTACTCACCCGGCAAGCGCCGTCTCCACCAGCCGCACCCAGTAAGAAGTCCCCACCGGAATCGCTTCGTCATTGAAATCATAGGCCGGGTGATGCAGCCCCGCGCTGTCGCCATTGCCGACGAAGATAAAAGCGCCCGGCCGCGCTTCCAGCATGAAAGAGAAATCCTCCGCGCCCATCACCGGCGCCATATTCACATTCACCGCATGGCTACCGACAACTTCCGACGCCACTGAAGCAGCGAAGGCTGTCTGCCGCTCGTGATTGCGCGTGACAGGGTAGCCGCGGGTATAGGTCAGCTTGGCTGTCGCCCCATGCGCTTTGGCGGTGCCTTCGACGACGGCGCGCAGGCGCGCTTCTAGCAAATTCTGAACCTGCGGCGTCAGGCTCCGCGCCGTTCCGCGCAAACGCGCGGTCTGCGGAATGACGTTTTCCGCCGTGCCCGCCTGGAATATGCAAATCGAGACCACGGCGGCTTCCAGCGGATCGACGCTCCGCGCGACAATCGATTGGATCTGGTTGATGATCTGCGCGCCGACGAGCACGGGATCGACTCCGCGATGCGGCCGCGCCGCGTGGCCGCCGACACCTTCGATGTCAATCGTCACGCTATCGGCGGCGGCCATCTGCGCACCCGGCCGGATGGAGAATTTCCCGACGGGCATGCCGGGATAATTATGCATCCCATACACTTCCGCGATACCGAAGCGATCGAGCAGGCCGTCGTCGATCATCGCCTTGGCGCCGGCCCCGCCCTCTTCCGCCGGCTGGAAGATCAGGATCGCGGTTCCGGCGAAATTTCGCGTCTCCGCCAGGTATTTTGCCGCGCCGAGCAGCATCGCCGTGTGGCCGTCATGGCCGCAGGCATGCATCTTGCCGGGGTTGGTTGACTTGTAGGGCGCGTTAGTCGCTTCCTCGATCGGCAGCGCATCCATGTCGGCGCGCAGGCCGATCACCCGCCCAGCGTCCGCGCTCCGCCTGCTGCCGCGGATCACGCCGACGACACCGGTGCGGCCGATACCAGTCGCCACCTCGTCGCAGCCGAATGCTTTAAGCTTCTCGGCAACACTCGCGGCGGTGCGATGAACGTCGTAGAGCAGCTCCGGATGCGCATGGAGATCGCGGCGCCAGCCGGTGATTTCGTCATGCAGATCGGCGACGCGGTTGACGATTGGCATCGGAACTAGCCTTGGTTCAGGCGGCAAATCCGGCGCATTCGCCGATGCCGCCTGCCTAGTCTAGCAAATGGCAGCCGGGTTGCGAGGCCCGTGGCGCGGCTATTGACCGTGCCCGAAGCCGCCCCTAAACCACGGCCCGGAGAGCGCGTAGCTCAGTTGGTAGAGCACCTGACTTTTAATCAGGTGGTCCTGGGTTCGAGTCCCAGCGCGCTCACCAAATCGGTTACGGCGAACACGCTTTATGCGGCCCGCTGGGATCGAAGCAGCCGCCATCTTCTCCCATGCCGGAGAGCTTAAATCCCATGGTCGCATTCAGCCAGAAGGCATACCACTGCAGCGCGCGATAATTGTTGCAGCCTAAAGGCCGATGGCAGGGCTGGTCGTTCCACATCGCCGACCAGGAGTCGCCCATGTAGCGCAGCCGATAGGCGCCGATCAGCTCGGCCGTGCGATCGCAACCGCCATCGCAGTGCACGTAGAATAACAGTGGAACGCCAGGGGGCGCTGGAGCCGGAAGCTGGGAAGTCTCAAGCCAATTGCGCAGCGTGGCAACACGCCAAATCAAGGGATCGTCGAGCCACTGATCGAGCTGCGCGGCAAGATAGTCGCGTTCGATCGGGTCGGTCTGAAAATAGCAGCGCGATGTGCCGTTAGTGTCCCATAGGTTAAGTTGGCCGGATGGCGAGCCATTGTAGAAAAATCTCAGCTCCGCCTCGAGCTCCGTCGTTTCGTTCGGGTGCAGCAGGCTGATGTCGATGAGATAATAGGACGACGGCACCGGCACCGGCGAGGCTGATTTTGCAATGGCCGCGGTAAGCCCCGGATAGTCGAAATTCCCACTATCATCGGTGGGCATGCCGCCGCGAAACAAGAAATTCTGACCGACATTGTCGACGTAGCGCAGCGTGCTGTAGTCATTCATGGAATGCGTCTCACATGATGGAAATTTGGCGCGCCGATGGGCGCGTTTAGCTAATTACGAGTTGCCGCGAACTGCAATCGATTTTGCCTGTAGTCCAAGGATTTTTGTAGCGTCCAGAAATGCATGCAGGGCTAGGCGACACGTGGCGGGTCAGCGGCAGCGGCCCGACCGGCCGTGCCGTAAATAGGCCGTGCAATTTCCGGGCTGCCGTCGAGAACCATAAGACTGAGCGCGCGTCATAAAAAGGTTTTCATGACAACGGCCGCCTACCCCGCTCTTGGTAGCGAGACATTGGCGTAGCGTGTAATAGGCGCAATCGGTCTCGCCTTCCCATTCGAAGCAATACGGTGCGGCTTTGGCAACGTGTTGCGCGTCGATCAGCCCCATCCCAACGAGAGCCGTCAGCAATATGAGAGGCCGCATGGTCCACTCCGATTCAATTTAACCCAAATCCGGAGACTATGTTCCCGACACGCTTGAGCTAAATGCCCAGTGTCGCCTGCTCGCTTGATTAACTTTTAGAACACAAGACTTTCATGATCGTGTCGCGTCTCTGCCATAGTGCGCCTCTAGGGTCGAAGAAGTCGCAATAGACGACAGAGGAGCTTGCCATGAATTCCCATAGCGTAGTGCCCCTCGCGTTCGAGTTTCGCAGATATCTAGGCGTCCCAAGCTGTCCGCGTTGCGGCCAATCGCTGCTGACCGCCGAAGCTTCCGAATTCATCAGCGAAGGGCAGGTCCGCCACTTCTGGGAGTGCGGCGACTGTGGCCAACAGTTCCACACGGCAGTCAAGATGCCCGGCAACGCGCCGCTGGTGGAATCTCCTCAGCCCGCCTAGTCCAAACCTCACCAAATTCGCAGCATTTCGGGCCGGGTTCGCCGAACCTGGCCCGAAATGTTTCTGCACGCGTTCGTCCGTAGACGCGGGGTTTTGCTTCACGCTAGAACAGCGCCGGGACATTTGAGCGCATATAAGGGAGTGGGTGGTGGCAGGGTCGAACGGTCATGATCTGCCGTTCCTGATTGTGGGCGGAGGCATTGGCGGCTTGGTGACCGCCCATGCGCTGGCACTACGAGGATTTCCCGTTCGTGTCCTCGAACAAGCCCCTGAGTTTCGCGAGGTCGGCGCGGGAATCCAGCTGGCGCCGAACATCTTTCGCGCCCTCGAACGCATAGCCCTCAAAGACGCGGTATTGGCCGACGCCTGGCGTCCGGGCGGGATGGAAATGCGCGATGCGCTGACCGGGAAGCTCGTGACCCGAATTCCTCTCGACAAGGCATTCTCGGCGCGTTTCCACGAGCCCTACGCCGTCACACATCGGGCGGACATCCACGCGGTCTTCCTGCACGCCTGCGAAGACAACAAACTCGTCACGCTGGAAAACAACCGCCGCGTCGACGACGTCGAGGATGACGGCAACAAGGTCACCGCCACTCTCCAAGGCGGCGAGCGGATCGAAGGCCGCGCGCTGATCGCTTGCGATGGATTGTGGTCGAAAATCCGCGAGAAGCTCGTGGGCGATGGCGCGCCGCGGGTTTCCGGTCACATCGCCTATCGCGCGGTGCTGCGCCGCGACGAGGTGCCGGAAGATTTGTGGCAGGCGGACGTGGTGCTCTGGGCCGGACCGCGCACGCACTTTGTCCATTATCCCTTGCGCCGCGGCGAATTGTATAACCTCGTCGCTGTCTTCCACTCCGATCGCTACGTCGAAGGCTGGAATACCGAGGGGGACGCCTCGCTGCTGATGGAGCACTTCAAGGGCCAGCGCCCGGAAGTGTTGCGGCTGTTGGAGCGGATCGACGTCTGGAAGTTTTGGGTCTTATGCGACCGCGAACCGATCAAGAACTGGAGCAAAGGCCGCATCACGCTGCTCGGCGACGCCGCGCATCCGATGCTGCAATATCTGGCGCAGGGCGCCTGCATGGCCGTCGAGGATGCGGTTGTGCTGGCGGAGAAGGTGGCAGCGACGCCCGACAACCTGCCCGCCGCCTTCGAGGCCTATCAGGACGCGCGTTATCTGCGCACCGGTCGGGTGCAGATCATGGCCCGCGTCTATGGCGAGTTCTACCACGCGCGCGGCGTGGCGGCGGAATTGCGTGCGCAGATGTTCGCTGGCCGCACGCCCGACGAGGCCTATGACGGCGTTGCCTGGCTTTACGGCGGAATCTGACCCCTACTGCAAGCCGGCGATGCTCCGGGGCTCGCCTGTGAGCTCAAGAATGTGCAGGCCGGTATTGGCACGGTCCACCAGATAGATGTAGCCGCGCTCGTCGGTCTCGGCGTTGTTGCTCTGGATTGCCACCTTGCAGCGTGGCCCGCCTTCCGCCTTGACGCACCGCTTGTCGGTCGCCGCCGTGATCGGCGGAATGAAATAGGCGACTTCCTTCGGCTGATAGGGATTGCGGACATCGAGCACGCGCAGTCCGGCGTTGAACCAGGTGATGAAGGCGAGCTTGCCGTAATAGGGCGGCCCCATGTTTTCGTTGGAGGAATGCGCACCGAAGCGCCCTCCCCGTTCGCAAAAATTGCCGCTCGGCACCGTATAGTTGGAGACGATCATCGGATGCGCTTCGATGGTCACGTCCGCGAACCACACCATGTTGCGCGCTTCGCCGCATTCATTGGCGGTCTCTTCGTTGACGATCATCACCATGTCTCGCTCTTTGCCGAACTTGTCGTGGACAAAATTAGGAATTGCTATTTTGCCCAGCGGCAAGGCGGTATGCGCGCCGACCGTCGGCATCAGGTCGAGCCGGCCGACTTGCGGATAAAGAAAATTTTCCGGCGTCGGCTCCTTCGGCCCATTCAATAGTTTCTCGCGGTCGACGATCTGCATATAGCCGGCCTTGTTGGTACCGTAACCGAAATAGACGCGGTTGCCCTTTGCGCCGGTAGAGATCGGGCCGTGTATTTGCGTCGGAATGGGACCGGTGCCGCCTGGCTCCTGCCCGACCAAGCCGAAGTCGCGGATCTTCACCGGATGCGCCGGATCGCTGAGATCATAAATCTCGATGGCGCGGGTGCGGAAGCCAGGAATGGCGGAGATGAGATAGGCGATGCCGGTATCGCATTCCCAGGCATTCTTATGCGTATCTCTGACGCTGCCGATCCCGATGCGCGTGACGATCTGCGGCTTGCCCGGTTCGGTGACGTCCCAGACCTCATGTCCGGCTTTGCCGAAGGTGCGCAGCAGATAGGTCTTGTTTTTGTCGGCTTTGGGCAGCGTCGCGCCGGAACACACGCGCACCATTTGCGCGCCGCCGCCTTCGTAAAGGCCCTCCTGCGCCGGAATATGCGCGAGATATTTCGGATTCTTCGGGTCGGTGACATCGACTACCGAGGTGCCGTTGAACTCGGCCTGCCCCGTCATCGTATTCATTGGTTTTGGAATGTCATCGGTGCCGCCGTGATGACCGACATAAAGAATCCAGCGGTCGCCCTGGTGCACCACGGTCGGCTGATAGGCGCTGCGCGCCTGCAGATCATTGTAGCCGACGAGGCGCATGTTGCTGGCTTCCGGCGGATCGCCGATCTTCGGCACCTGCGCCGCGACCGGCGCGGCGAGCGTCAAAAGACTCGAAGCCATCACCAGACCGGCGGCGCCAATTTTCGCGCGGGCATAGCGGACATTTTGTTCCATGGCGTGCTCCCTAACGTATTTTCTGTTGGCTCTAGTATCCGCCGCTGCTCCTGCGGGTGACAACAGGAATTTCGTCGGGCTCACGCATCCACAGCGGGAATATCGCCGAGCGTCCAAGTCTCTTTTGTGCTGCGGCGGAAGTCCTCAAACCGGCCCGCGGTGATGGCAGCGCGAATGCCCTGCATCAGTTCCTGGTAATAATGCAGATTGATCGCCGACAGCAGCATGGCGCCAAGCATCTCGTTGGCCTTCACCAAATGATGCAGGTAGGCGCGCGAATAATCCCGCGCTGCGGGACATGCGCTGCTTTCGTCGATGGGACGATTATCGGCCGCATGGCGCGCATTCTTCAGGTTGATCGCGCCGTAACGGCTAAAGGCGACGCCGTGGCGGCCGTTGCGGGTCGGCATCACGCAGTCGAACATGTCGACACCACGCGCCACCGCTTCAAGAATGTCCTCAGGCGTGCCGACGCCCATGAGATAGCGCGGGTAATCTGCCGGCAGCGCCGGCGCCACGTCCGCCACCATGGCCAGCATCACCTCCTGCGGCTCGCCGACGGCGAGCCCGCCGATGGCATAGCCGTCGAAGCCGATATCGATCAGCGCATGCGCGCTTTCAAGGCGCAACTGCGCGTCGTCACCGCCTTGGACGATGCCGAACAAAGCGCGGCCCTCCGGCACGCTTTCAAAAGCGCGCTTGCTGCGTTCCGCCCAGCGCAACGACAACCGCATGGCGCGCTCGATCTCGGCGGGCACCGCTGGCAGTTTCAGGCATTCGTCGAGCTGCATGACGATGTCGGCGCCGAGCAAATTTTGGATTTCGATGGCGCGTTCCGGTGTCAGGTTGAACATGGCGCCGTCGAGATGCGACCGGAAGGTGACGCCGTTCTCGTCGAGCTTGCGCAGTCCCGATAGCGACATCACCTGGAAGCCGCCGGAGTCGGTGAGGATCGGATGTGGCCAGTTCATGAATGTGTGCAGGCCGCCTAGCGCCGCGACCTGCTCCGCGCCGGGCCGCAGCATTAGGTGATAGGTGTTGGCAAGTACGATCTCGGCGCCGGTCGCACGCACGTCTTCCGGCTTCAGCCCTTTCACCGTCGCTTGCGTCCCCACCGGCATGAAGGCGGGCGTGGCGATGCGACCATGCGGCGTCGTGATTTCGCCCAGGCGCGCCGCGCCGTCGGTTTTTTTAAGAGAGAAGGAAAAGATATCGGACATAGTAGGGCGCGCCGCGGTCTTGTTTACCACTCCCCGTGTGGGTGAGGGTGGCGCCGAACGAAGTGAGGCGCCGGGTGAGGGGT
>JAXDOS010000202.1:0-8061 GCA_034668785.1 Alphaproteobacteria bacterium | reverse complement strand
CGATCTTGGGCGCCGCCATGGGCGCCGCGATGACCGGGCTGAAACCCATCGCCGAGATCATGTTCTCGGATTTCTTCGCCGTGTGCTTCGACTATATCGCGAACGAGTTTCCCAAGAGCCGCTACATGTCGAACGGCCAGATCAAGTGCCCGCTGGTGGTGCGCACCGGCAACGGCGCGGGCTCGCGCTTCGGCGCGCAGCATTCGCAGAGCGTGGAAAACTGGGCGATGATGATTCCGGGCCTGAAGGTCGTTGCGCCTTCGACCCCGCGCGACGTGATCGGGCTTCTGGCGGCCGCCGTGCGCGATCCCGACCCGGTGATCTTCTTCGAGCACAAGTCGCTCTACGCGGTGAAGGGCGACGTACCCGACGGCGAGATCGTCGATACGCTCGGCACAGCCAAAATCCTCCGCGCCGGAAAGGACGCTACTATCTTGGCCCTAGCGCTGATGGTGCCGCGCGCGCTCGACGCCGCGGAGAAGCTCAAGCGTGAGCATGGCATCGACTGCGAGGTTATCGACGTTCGCTCGCTGGTGCCGCTCGACACGCAAACTATTCTTGGTTCCGTGGCGAAAACCCACCACTTGTTTACGGTCGAAGAAAACCCACGTCTATGCGGCTGGGGTGCCGAGATTGCGTCGATCGTTGCGGACGAGGCTTTCTATGATCTCGATGGGCCGATCGTGCGGATCACCACGCCGCATATTCCGCTGCCCGCGGCCGACATTTTGGAAGATATGGTGCTGCCGACGGCGGACCGGATCGTGGAGCGGGTGAAAAGGACGCTGGAGAGCTAATTTTGTCGTCACCGGGCTTGTCCCGGTGACCCCGCTTAGGAAAGCAGTGCGTTCCTAAGCGAGATGGCGGGACAAGCCCGGCCATGACGGTTGAGAGTAAGGATCATCGTCATGTACGAAAATCTCCTCGCGAATGTCCCCACCGATCTATGGATCGGCGGGCAGTGGCGCAAATCCTCCGACAACCAGCGCTTCGATGTTATCGACCCGGCGACGGAGAAGACAATTGCCTCGGTCGCCAGCGCCACGGTGGATGACGCCATGGCCGCAGTCGACGCCGCGAGCGATGCTTTCCCCGCCTGGGCGGCGAAGAAGCCGCGCGAGCGCGCGGAAATCCTACGCAAGTCCTACGACCTGATGATGCGCGATGCCGAACGGCTCGCCAAACTCATTACTATCGAGAACGGCAAGGCGCTGCCGGATTCGCGCGGCGAGGTCGCTTATGCCGCCGAGTTCTTCCGCTGGAACGCGGAGGAGGCGGTGCGCAATCTCGGCCAGATATCCCGCGCACCCGCGTCTGGCGCGCGCATTGTCGCGCACCACAAGCCTGCCGGCGTCGCGGTGCTGGTGACGCCATGGAATTTTCCCGCCGCCATGGCGACGCGCAAGATCGGTCCCGCGCTCGCCGCCGGCTGCACGGTCGTGCTCAAGCCCGCGTCTGACACGCCGCTGACCATGCTGGCGCTGATGCCGATCCTGGAAGAAGCCGGCGTGCCGCCCGGCGTCGTCAACGTCATTCCCTCGCGTTCATCGGGCAAAGTAGTGAGCGCCATGCTGCATGACATGCGCGTGCGGGTTCTCTCTTTCACCGGCTCCACCGAAGTCGGCCGCAAGCTGCTGCATGAAGCCGCCGACAATATCGTCAAGGCCGGGATGGAGCTGGGCGGCAACGCGCCCTTCATCGTCTTCGAGGACGCCGATGTCGATGCCGCAGTCGAAGGCGCGATGATCGCGAAGATGCGCAACATGGGTGAGGCCTGCACCGCGGCCAATCGCTTCTATGTGCATGAGAAGGTGCACGACGAATTCGCCAAGAAGCTGACGGCGAAGATGAGCGCGCTGAGGATGGGCAATGGCCTCGACGACGGCGTCGCGCTCGGGCCCCTGATCAACAAGGACGGCCGCGACAAAGTCGTGACGCTGGTCGATGACGCGGTGAAAAAAGGCGCCAAGGTACTCACCGGCGGCAAGGCGCCGGATGGTCCCGGCTTTTTCTATCCGGCGACAGTACTGACCGGCGTGCCGGATGGCGCCGAAATGTTGAACGAGGAAATTTTTGGTCCCGTAGCGGCGATCCAGACCTTCACGTCCGAAGATGAGGTGGTCAAACGCGCCAACGACACCGAATATGGCCTTATCGCTTATCTCTACACCGGCAACGTCGGCCGCGGTATGCGCGTCTCCGAGAAGCTCGACTTCGGCATGGTCGGGCTTAATCGGGGTCTCGTCTCCGATCCGGCGGCGCCCTTCGGCGGCATGAAGCAGAGCGGCATCGGCCGCGAGGGCGCGCATGAAGGCATGATGGAATATCTGGAGACGCAGTATATTTCGGTGAATTGGTGATTCATTCCTGTCGTCCCCGCGAAGGCGGGGACCCATAACCATTTGACTCTCGATGTGGCATTATCTGAGCACATGCGGCGAACCCGGTGATTATGGGTCCCCGCCTTCGCGGGGACGACAAAGGACAATGCAGACCACGTTGGAAAGTCTCGCGCGGAGGGGTGGCTGCTAATGGACATCCTGATGCCGCAGCTCGGCGAGACCGTGGCTGAGGGCAAGATCACAAAGTGGTTCAAGTCGGCCGGCGACGCCGTGAAGCCGGGCGACAATCTGTTCGAGATCGAGACCGACAAGGTTTCCATGGAAGTGCCGGCGACGGCGGCGGGCACGCTGGCCGAAATCCGCGTTGGCGCCGGTGAAGTCGCTCCGGTCGGCGCCGTGGTTGCGGTTCTCGGCGACAAGGTTGGTGCGACCACAACGCCGCAGGCGAAGACAGGCGCTCCGCCGAAAACCCCGCTAGCTCCGGCGCAAGCTCCCGCGCCCGCGCCGGCGCAGCATCCCGTTGCGGCACGCACCGCGCCACTCGATCCGTTCAACGAGGTGCGCACCGCCACCGGCAATTACGGTCCGGCCCGGCTCGCGAGCGGTATAGTCACCACGCCTCTCGCCCGAAGGCTCGCGGCGGAGAAAGGAATCGATCTTTCGAAAGTGAATGGTTCCGGACCGCGCGGGCGCATCATCGCGCGCGATGTGGAGAGCGGCCGCGTCGGCGCGAAGGCAAGCGCCGCGCCATCCGGTTTCTCCGGCGCGCAAGTCATAGCGCTGTACGCCGACAGGCCCCACGAGGAAATCCCGCTTGACGGCATGCGCCGCACCATCGCCGCGCGGCTCGTTCAATCGAAACAGACCATCCCGCATTTTTATCTGAGCATGGATGTCGATCTCGGCGCGCTGCTGACCGCGCGCGAACAGATCAATGCCGCCGCGCCGAAGGACAAGGATCGCAATCCTGCTTTCAAAATTTCTGTGAATGATTTCATCATCAAGGCGCTGGCTGTCGCGCTGCAGCGTGTGCCGGCCGCCAATGCGGTCTGGGCCGAGGACCGCGTCCTGCGCTTTCAGCATTCGGATGTCGGTGTCGCAGTCGCCATCGACGGCGGCTTGCTGACGCCCGTGATCCGCGACGCGGAAATGAAGTCGCTCACCGCCATTTCCGCCGAAATGAAAGATCTCGCCGGCCGCGCACGTGAGCGAAAGCTCAGGCCGCAGGAATATCAGGGCGGCTCAACAGCGATTTCCAATCTCGGCATGTATGGCATTCGTGAATTCTCCGCCATCATCAATCCGCCGCAAGCCTCGATCCTGGCGGTTGGCGCGGCGCAGCGGCGCGCGGTGGAAGATGAAAATGGCGCCGTCGTGTTCCGCAGCATGATGACCGTGACCCTCTCTTGCGACCATCGGGTCATCGACGGCGCGCTGGGCGCGCAGCTATTGGATGCGTTCAAATCGTTGATCGAGCGTCCGCTGACGATGCTTGTGTAGAGGAAGCTCCGATGGCGAACGCAAAGATGGACGTATTGCTGCTCGGCCCCGCCAAGCCGACCATCGTTAGTGGACTGGAGAACCAGGTCAATCTGCACAAGCTAATCGAGGCTATTGACGGCGAAGCCTTCCTCGCTGAGCTGGCGCCAGGGCTGCGCGCGATTGCCGTGAGCGGCTTCGGCGCGGTTGACGGCGCCTTCATGGCGCGTTTTCCCAAGCTGGAGATCGTCTCAAGCTTCGGCGTCGGCTACGATCATATCGATGCCAAATGGGCGGGCGCGCATGGCATCGTCGTCACCAACACGCCGCAGGTACTCGATGAAGAGGTCGCCGACACCGCGCTCGGCCTTCTGCTCTGCACCGTGCGGCAGCTTCCGCAGGCCGACCGCTTCGTACGCGCCGGAAAGTGGCCGAAGGAAAACTTCCCGCACAGCCGCGCGACCCTGCGCGATCGCACCGTCGGCATCGTCGGCCTAGGCCGCATCGGCAAGGCAATCGCGCGGCGGCTCGATGCTTTTGGCGTGCCGGTGGTTTATCACGGCCGGAGCGCGCAGCCGGGCGTTTCGTACCGCTATTATCCCAATCTTATCGCCATGGCCCGCGACGTCGACGTGCTGTTGGTGATGACGCCCGGAGGCGCGGACACCAAGCACCTGATCGGTGCCAAGGTGCTCGAAGCGCTCGGACCCGACGGTATCCTGATTAACATGGCGCGCGGGTCAGTCGTCGATGAAGCGGCGTTGATCGAAGCCTTGCAGACGAAAAAAATCTATTCCGCTGGCCTGGATGTATTCGCCGATGAACCCAATGTCCCACAAGCGCTGATCGAGATGCACCAGGTGGTGCTGTTGCCCCACGTCGGCTCCGCTTCGGTGCATACCCGGCGCGCGATGGACCAGCTCGTGGTCGATAATTTGCTGGCCTGGGCGGATGGCCGGGGCCCGTTGACGCCGGTGCGGGAAACCCCTTGGCCGAAGAACTAGAGTTACTGGAATAGCTGCGGTAATGTTCGCCATGCTTTTCACCCGCCCCATTGCCATTGTGTTGCTATCCGCCTTTCTCGCGCTGACAGGCAAAGCTTCGGCGCAGACGCCACCGCAGTCCGACGCGGCAAAAGCGATGCTTGGCACCTGGGAAATTTCCAACGCCGATCGTGACAAGATTTGCATGGTGACTTTTCGCCCGGAGCCGGCACCCGGCGGTTCCAAACTTGAATTCGACAAGACCTGCCCCGAAGTTTTCGCGCTGACCAAGGGAGTTACCGCCTGGACTCTTGGCGCGCGGGATGCGCTGCGGCTGGTCGATGCCAAAGGCAAGACGATCCTTGAACTCACCGAAGTCGAGAGCGGAATGTTTGAAGGCGAGCGGCCGGGAGAAGGGCTCTACTTCCTGCAAAATCTCGCCGCGGCGGGCACGGTCTGGCGCACGGCGGAGCAGATGTTCGGCGATTGGGCAGTCACCCGCGGCGCTGACAAGCCGATCTGCACCATCACGCTGTCCAAAGTAACCGTAGCGGATGGTTTTACTTTGAAGCTGAAGCCGGGTTGCGACGCCTTGGTCTCGAGCTTTAATCCTTCTTCTTGGCGCATGGATCGCGGTGAGCTTGTGTTGTCGGCGCGCACGGGGGCTTGGCGCTTTGAGGAAGGCGATCCGGCCACGACTTGGCACCGCATTCCCGAGAGCGTGGAACCGCTCCTTCTTGTGCGGCAGTGACAATCGAAATCAGCTTTGGTCCGCCTTCATAACCACGCGCCGGCGTTGTTCGCGCTATGAGCCGCGATCGCGGGCCAAAGGCTCCCGGTTTGCTGGCGCAAAGCCTCGCAGATCAAGCCCACAAACATAACAACCGCCATTTTTTCCACGCTGGGTGACACCTGCAAGATCAGCCAGCCCGGCACGTGAATGAGGAAAAATAATACGGAATCGACGAGAATGCCCCTCACCGGTCCAATGCGCGTTACCAGCCAGGTCAGAATCGCACCACTAAACAGCGTTTCCTCGATCACTCCCGTGAGGCAAGCTGACGGAAGATGGCTGAAGAAAGAGTGCCAGTCAGGCCCGTGCCCTTCGAGCCAGAATACCCGGCCAATGTCCCTGACCAGCAGCAGGGCTGCGGCTATCAGCGCAACAGCGCCCACGGCACGCGCTGCAACCGGGTAAAATCCCATCCAACGCAATGGTTGCTTTGCTCCAGCCAACCAGGCCGCGACCAAGGAGAAGCCGAACCAGAGCACGATCTTCACCAGATCTTGGAGCCAGCCGTCCTGTTTCCCGTTGTACCAGTCAGGACGCCATACCAGGAAAACTGCGAACGACCAGACGGCGAAGAAGCAAATGACGAATAAGGCCACGCGCGAGAGATCGGCGGCGCGATCTTGATGCTTGGGAGTCATACTGCGTAACAATGAGAAGTTTATCTTTATCGGTTATGAAGATAAAAATTATCAATTCCTCCACGCCGCAGTCAAATTAGCTTCAGACCCTTAAAGCTCGCATGGCCTTCTTTGCCGACGATGATGTGGTCGTGCACGGAAATCCCGAGCGGGCGCGCGACTTCGACAATCGATTGAGTCATCTGGATATCCGCGCGCGAAGGGGTGGGATCACCGGACGGATGATTGTGCACGAGGATGATGGCGGTGGCGCTGAGTTCAAGCGCGCGTTTGACCACCTCGCGTGGATAAACCGGCGTGTGATCAACGGTGCCGACCTGCAGCAATTCATCGGCGATAAGCTGGTTGCGTTTATCCAGGAATAAGATGCGGAATTGTTCCTTGTCGGCGAAAGCCATTGCGGTCCGACAATAGTCCAGTACCGTAGACCATGAGGACAGCACCGGCCGCCGCTTGACTTGGCCGCGCGCCAATCGGCTGGCCGCCGCCTGTACCACTTTGATTTCGGTAATTGCCGCATCACCGAGTCCCTTCACTTCGCCGAGCCTCGCCACCGGCGCAGAAATGACTTCGGCGAAAGAGCCGAACTTGGCGATTAGCATCTTGGCCAGCGGCTTCACGTCCCGGCGCGGCACCGCGCGGAACAGCACCAGTTCGAGCAACTCATAGTCCGTTACCGCGTCCGGCCCAGCGTCGCGAAAACGCGATCGCAACCGTTCGCGGTGGCCGTAATAATGCGGGTTTGCTTCGGCGAGACCGGGAGGAGTTTCCGCGAAGTCATGGTCGCTGGACATGTGCACCGTCGTCCTTCGGGCGCGCCGCGCTATTTGAGGCCGCGGTTGCCGTAGGATGACGGTATTACAGGCTTTTGCAACCTCCCAGTGTAGGTTGCGGCCGGTCAGGTCGCGTATGGCGGCTTGTCTAAGCCCTTGGGAGACGATGTGAAAATTTCAACACCCGTTTCAGTGACTCCGACTGTGTGTTCGAACTGGGCGGACAACGATCGGTCCCGCGTCACCGCCGTCCAACCGTCGGAGAGAACCTTCACGTGGTGGCGGCCGAGATTGATCATCGGCTCGACCGTGAAGAACATGCCCGGCTTGAGCACGACGCCCTCTCCCGGCCGGCCGACGTGGACGATATTCGGCTCATCGTGGAATAGGCGGCCGAGACCGTGCCCGCAGAAATCCCGCACCACGCTCATGTGCTGGGCCTCGACATAGGTTTGGATGGCGGCGCCAATATCACCGGCGGTTTTTCCTGGCGCGATGGCCGCTATGCCTCGCATCATGGCTTCGTAGGTAACCTCAATCAGTCGCTCGGCGCGGCGCGGGATTTCGCCAACGGCATACATCCGGCTCGAATCGCCGTGCCAGCCCTCGACGATCAGGGTGACATCGACGTTGACGATATCGCCGTCCTTCAATGGCTTGTCGCCAGGGATACCGTGGCAGACCACGTGGTTGATCGAGGTGCAGGTTGATTTGCGATAGCCGCGATACATCAGCGTTGCCGGGATCGCGTCGTGATCGAAGCCAAATTCCCGCACCAGCCGGTCGATGCTGTCGGTGGAGACGCCGGGCTTGACCTCATCCACCAGCATGTCGAGACATTCGGCGACGAGCCGCCCGGCCTTGCGCATATGTTCGAAGGCTGCTGAGTCGTGAAGCTTGATTTGTCCGGTCTTGCGCAATGGCGCGACCGCCGCGTCAACATAGCTCATGGGTAGTTCCGTGACGAAGGCCCGCTGTATCTGTCTCGGAATGTAAGCAATAGGGCGCAGCGCGCAAGCGGCGCTCTTTTCCTCGCTTGGCGGGGTTTTGTCG
>JAXDOS010000201.1:0-2618 GCA_034668785.1 Alphaproteobacteria bacterium | reverse complement strand
AACTCTTGGTGCCTTCAGGCGGGTTGGCCCAGGAAAACGCCGGCGAAATATTCTCGCCGACGCAATTCGGATTGGCCTTGTTGTTGCCGGCGTACTTTACCGCCAACCGCTCGCCGTCCTTGAAATTCGCCGACGACAACGTGAATGCGCCTTGCGCATTGGCTCCGTGCGAGCCGCAAAGCGCTGCCAGCGCGACGGCGCCGGCCAGAATCGAACCACGTAACAGCATCGATATCTCCCTGTGAGTTTCTTGTCGTCTGCCTGAAGCTTCCGCGTATCGCGATCGGGACGAGATCAGCCCGATTGCGCGTACCCTTTTAACACCTCGTCCTTGAGAACACTCCATATCTCCCGGTGTAGCGCATGAAAATCCTTCTCCATCCGCACCTCCGAAATGTCGCGCGGACGCGGCAACGGCACCCGCCAGTCGCCGATGATGCGGGCACTCGGCCCCGCCGACATGATGACGACGCGGTCGGCCAGCGCGATCGCTTCCTCGAGGTCGTGGGTGACGAACAGCACCGCCTTGCGGTCGGCATTCCACAACTCGAGCAGCAGATTGCCCATGATCTGCCGGGTCTGGGCATCGAGCGGCCCGAACGGCTCGTCCATCAGCAGGATTTTGGGATCGCGGATCAGCACCTGGGCGAGGCCGACGCGCTTGCGCTGGCCGCCGGACAGCATGTGCGGATAGCGATTGCCGAACGCGCCGAGGCCCACGGAAGTCAGCCAGCCCTGCGCGCGCTGCAGCGCCTGCTCGCGCGGCGCGCCCTTGATGTCGAGGCCGATGGCGACATTGTCGATCGCAGTCTTCCAGGGAAACAGCGCATCGGCCTGGAACAGATAGCCGGCATCCCGGTTCAGGCCGGTCAGCGGCTGGCCGAAAATCCTCACCGATCCGGCTGCAGGCTTCAGGAGGCCGGCCGCCACATTGAGCAGCGTCGATTTCCCGCACCCGGTCGGGCCGACGATGGCGACGAATTCGCCATGGGCGACGGACAGATTGGCCCGCTCCACGGCTGTGTAGACCCGATCCTCGGCCACGCGAAACGCCACCGTCGCCTCGTCAAGGGCGACCGCCACGGGCTCTGCGGTATCCGCCATGTTTCTCCCCAATCGTTTGGACGGATGCCTTAGCGGTTACCAAGGATAAGTTCAACGCGGCGCTGCAATGCCTACCGGACGAACGAGACAGGCAGGACCCGGCGCCGCGCGCCCCGCTTTGCGCCAAGACCCGCCATTTCGCGGCGCGGCTATTTAACGCTGGTCGACGCGGCGAGCAAACTGGCGGAGAGCGGCACCCGCAATCAATTGACCGCGCATTGGCTCAATTTCTCTCGCGTAATCAATTCCCTCACCAAGCGATCGAGCCGAGCGCGAACGTAGTCCTCGCGGGCGCCGCACCCAAGCCTTAGTCACGTCGGCGTCCCTTCCGGAAGGGTGCAGCTTGCTGCAAACTGCAGCTTTGTTGCCCGCGATTCGTAGATGTTCTGAGGAGCCATGAACGAGACTTTGATATCCGCCTGCACCATGTTCCTCGTTCCGGCGACGCTTTTGTTTGGCGCTTTAGGTGTCGCAAACTCGTCCTTTCTCAAGGTGCTGGTCTGCTTGCTCGGTGTAGCCACGGCAGGAATATGGCTTTACCGGATATGGTGGTGGACAGGCCTGTCCTTGATTGATCGCAGAACAGCGCTTGGTCTCGCGGGCATGTATGCCTGCGCGTGGCTGGTGACATTCCTGGTTCAGTTGAAGAATGTGTTCGCGCGCTGACGGACTCCATGTTGCTGAGAACCCCGTGAGTTAGCTATCTGAATGCGGGGTGATCCGCGGGCAAGCCGTGGACCATTGCGACTCCTGCTGCTTCCTAACACGCCAGGCGGAGGACCGCTTGAGTCCTTCATTCGCGACCGGCCAATTATCAGCTATCACTGTATCCGCCAGCAACCGCCAAGGATTGGGACCGCATCAGATGCCGACCGCTCCCCTGATCGCCTATACGAATGTCGGCAAGACCTTTGACGGCGGCCGTGTCGTGGCCGTCAACGACGTCTCGCTCGAGGTCGCCGAGGGGGAATTTTTGGCCATCGTCGGCGGCTCCGGTTCGGGCAAGACCACGCTGTTGCGGCTCGCCAACCGACTGATCGAGGCTGACACCGGCTCGATCACGGTCGAAGGCGAGGACGTGCGGAGCGTCGATCCGATCCTGCTGCGGCGGCGGATCGGCTATGTGTTCCAGAGCGGCGGACTGTTTCCGCATCTGACCGTCGCCGGCAATATCGGCATTACGCCGAAGCTGACGGGCACGCCGCCCGCCGAGATTTCCGCGCGGGTGGATGAGCTGCTCGACCTGGTCCGGCTCGACCGGGCGCAATACCGCGACCGGCTGCCGCATGAACTCTCCGGCGGCCAGCGCCAGCGCGTCGGCGTGGCGCGCGCGCTGGCGGCAAAGCCGCGTATCGTGCTGATGGACGAGCCGTTCGGCGCGCTCGACCCCCTCACCCGCGACGCGCTCGGCGATGATTTTCGCGAGCTGCACCGCAGGCTCAAGCTGACCACGGTCATGATTACCCATGACATGACCGAGGCCATTTTGTTGGCCGACCGTGTCGCGGTCATGC
>JAXDOS010000200.1:0-13708 GCA_034668785.1 Alphaproteobacteria bacterium | reverse complement strand
AACGAGTCGCTCTTCTTCCGCGACAAAATTCCTTTCGAGCATTTCCGCAATACGATGATGCCGGCGCTTCTCGCCGCCCGGACCGAGCACAGGCGTATTCGTATCTGGTGCGCGGCCGCTTCCACCGGGCAGGAACCATATTCGCTCGCCATCAGCCTCAAGGAAATGGGTGCCAAGCTCGCCGGCTGGCGCGTCGAGATCCTCGCCACCGATTTATCGCTCGACGTGCTGGAGAAGGCGAAGGCCGGTATCTACAGCCAGTTTGAGGTGCAGCGCGGGCTGCCAATCCAAATGTTGGTCAAATATTTTACCCAAGTCGGCGAGATGTGGCAGCTGGCGCCGGAAATTCGGGCCATGGTGCACTACCGTCCTTTCAATCTGCTCCAGGATTATGCCCCGCTTGGCCACTTCGACATCGTGTTCTGCCGCAACGTGCTGATCTACTTCGAGCAGAAAACCAAGATCGAGGTGCTCGAGCGTATTGCGCGTATCGTCGAGCCTGACGGTTACCTGGTGATGGGCGCGGCGGAGACGGTGATCGGGCTGACCAATAGCTTCAAACCGCTCGGTGACCACCGCGCGCTCTATGGGCCAAATCCGGAACTGGCCAAGGAGCTAGCGGCCAAGCCGGTGCCGCGCGCGGTCGCGGCCGGCGCCGCGCGGTAACCTTCCAAAATAAAACCCCGGCCTTTCGACCGGGGTTAAAGTTGGGAGGGCCCTTAGGCTCAAGGTAAATCCGTCAGGCGGGAATCTTCACCTCGTCCTCATGCGGCTCGCGCAGCACATAGCCGCGGCCCCACACCGTCTCGATGTAGTTCTTGCCGCTGGAAGCATTCGCGAGCTTTTTGCGCAGCTTGCAGATGAAGACGTCGATGATCTTCAGCTCCGGCTCGTCCATGCCGCCATAGAGGTGATTGAGGAACATTTCCTTGGTCAGCGTCGTGCCCTTGCGCAGGCTGAGGAGCTCCAGCATCTGGTACTCCTTCCCGGTCAGGTGCACCCGCGCGTTGCTCACTTCGACGGTCTTGGTGTCGAGGTTGACCACGAGATCGCCGGTGTTGATGACCGACTGCGCGTGGCCTTTAGAGCGGCGCACGATGGCGTGGATGCGCGCCACCAGTTCGTCCTTGTGGAATGGCTTGGTCATATAGTCGTCGGCGCCGAAGCCGAGACCTTTGACCTTGTCCTCGGTGCCGGCGAGGCCGGAGAGGATCAGAATGGGTGTTTTTACCTTAGAGACGCGCAGCGACCGGAGAACTTCAAAGCCGGACATGTCCGGCAGGTTCAGGTCGAGGAGAATGATGTCGTAGTCGTAGAGCTTTCCGAGGTCGACGCCCTCTTCACCGAGGTCAGTCGTATAGACGTTGAAGCTTTCGGACTTGAGCATCAACTCGATCGATTGCGCGGTCGCGCCATCGTCTTCAATTAGCAAGACGCGCATGCCAATCCCCTTCCTCGCCACATTGGGCTTAAGGTCGGCACGCCTCAGCGGCGGCCATCAAAACGCCTTCAGGCAAACTGATTCGAAACACTAACGGAACATGGTTAACAAAACCTGATTCCCGTTTGCAAGCATCCCCTGGGCAAATTCTCCCGAATCTGCGTAAGAGGTTGCCGTAGAGCGGTTTTTTCGTCACGTGTTCGTTCATGTTTCGGTTTAAGAGCGGCGTTCAAGCGACTCTTAAGATTCGCCCCTTTGTTAGGAGTTGCGGCAACGGCCCCAAGACCCAAAGGACAGTGACCTAATGATTAACGACGCGGGTAAACACGGAGTTAACAGGTCCTACCGTGTCTTAACCCGTAGGGACTTTTTGCGATGAAAGCGCTAGCCGAGCAAATCGTTGAACTCGACGGAGTTGAGATCTACGGCCGGGTGGTTGGCGTACGCGGCTTGATGGTTGAGGCCGCAGGGCCGATCCACGCGATGTCGGTTGGCGCGCGGGTGGTGATCGAAGCCGGCACCGGTAGGCTTATACCCTGCGAAGTCGTGGGCTTCTCCGGCGCCAACGCATTGCTGATGCCGTTCGCGGCTCTGGAAGGAGTCCGTCGCGGCTGCCGCGCCATCGTGACCTCGGCCGCCGGTTCGGTGCGGCCATCGGATGGCTGGCTGGGGCGCGTGGTCAACGCCATGGGCGATCCGATTGATGGCAAGGGGCCGCTGCCGCTCGGACCTTCGCCTTATCCATTCCGCAACTCGCCGCCGCCGGCGCATGCGCGCCAGCGGGTAGGGCCGCCGCTCGATCTGGGCGTGCGGGTGCTCAATACCTTCATCACTTGCTGCCGCGGACAGCGCATGGGCATTTTCTCCGGTTCCGGCGTCGGTAAGTCGGTGCTGCTATCGATGCTCGCGCGCAACGTCGCGGCCGACGTGTCGGTCATTGGCCTGGTCGGCGAACGCGGCCGTGAGGTCCAGGAATTCCTCCAAGACGATCTCGGTCCCACCGGCCTCGCCCGCTCGGTCGTCGTCGTCTCAACCTCGGACGAGCCGGCGTTGATGCGCCGCCAAGCGGCTTATCTCACGCTCGCCATTGCCGAGTATTTCCGCGACGAGGCCAAGGACGTGCTGGTGCTGATGGACTCCGTTACCCGCTTTGCCATGGCGCAACGCGAAATAGGCTTGTCGGCCGGTGAACCACCCACCGCCAAGGGCTATACGCCGACGGTCTTTACCGAATTGCCGCGGTTGCTTGAAAGGGCAGGGCCGGGAACCCAAGCCGGCACCATTACCGGCCTGTTCAGCGTCCTGGTCGACGGCGGCGACCTCAACGAGCCGGTGGCCGACGCCGTTAGGGGCATATTGGACGGTCACATCGTCATGGAGCGCTCCATCGCCGAGCGCGGCCGTTACCCGGCCATCAACGTGCTGAAATCGGTATCGCGGACCATGCCGCGGGCCGCCGATCCGGTCTATCTGCCGGTCATCAACCGGGCGCGCCAGGTCATGGCGACCTACGCGGATATGGAGGAATTGATCCGGCTCGGCGCCTACCGGCCTGGCTCCAGCGCCGAGGTCGACGAGGCGATCCGGCTGCACCGTCCCCTTGAAGAGTTTTTGGCGCAAGGCAAGGAAGAGGCTACCGGATTACCGGAAGGTTATCAGCGCCTGGAGCAAATCCTAGCTAGCGTGGAAACCGAAAACTAACGTTATCGCGCCACAATGGCTACCGGTTGCTGTTGAGCGGCCCGTGGCGTGTGGGTAGTAGCCCCGGCGCCAGGTTTCGACTTCGGGGGAGTAAGAGTCGATGAAGTCACGTGACACGCTTATTCGCCTGAAGAAGTTTCAGGTCGACGAGAGGCGCCGTAAGCTCGCACAGATCGAGAGCATGATCGCAGATTTCGATCGCATGGCCGGCGATCTGGAACGCGAGATCCGCCTTGAGCAGGAGCGCGCCGGCATCCACGATCCCGCCCATTTCGCCTATCCGACCTACGCCAAGGCGGCGATCCAGCGCCGCGAGAACATCAAGCGTTCCGCGGACGAACTGAAGGTTCAGCTCGATACCGCCAAGGAATCACTCGCGGAGGCATTCGAGGAGTTAAAGAAAGTCGAGCTGCTCGACGAACGTGATCAGATGCGCGAGCGCGCCGCCGAGGATGCGCAGGAGCAAGCCGAGTTGGACGCAATCGGGCTAATGCAGGCACGCGCCATCGCCCCGATTTAATCGCCTGTCTCTTTCAACTAGAAATGCAACGGCTATTCGGCCGAGTCCTAAGAGACTTTGGCGCGCGCCGGCTTCCTGGCGGGCGGGATGTCACGCTCCAGCAGATTTGCGGGCACTGCTACGATGACCGCGTGATCGACGGCACGCAGTGGCGGATCGGACCATAGCCGGCCCAACTCATCGTATCGGGAGCGAAAGAACAGACCCGGTTGATGCGTTCGCTCCGCTGGCGGGTTCACCTCGCGCACAAACGCTTCCCGCTCCGCCGGATCGTCGATCTCTTTCGCGACTAACTCGCAAACCTCGGCGATAGGTAGGCGATGGCTTGCCGCGGCCCTGGCTGCATGCTCGGCGTAAGGGCCGATGCGCAACGCAAGCAGCCGCTCAATGCGTTTGATCCAAGCTTGCCGGCTGCTGCCCGCAAGGCGCGACGTTGGAACAGGCGTTGCGATATCTGCCGGTGAAAGCGCATCTGCCAGGGTCCCGCTGACCAATATACAATGAAGGCCCGCGAGGCGTTTCGGCAGAATGATCCGCTCTCCATCGCCATAGGAGAGCATCTCACCTGTCTCGGCGATGTTTTTGGCGGTTGCCTCCAAGCCTCCAGAATCTGCGGGCGCTAATCCCGCGCTTTTCAGCGCCTTTCGGACCGCGGCCAGCGCGTCGAGATCGTGCCGTTTGGAATCTGCCGTATTGGCCCATTCGGCCAAGTTTTCACGCTGAAAAGTGTACCAAACACGGCGGAGGAAATTCCCCTTTGCCGTGTCACGTTGCGAAAAGTGCAAGACCCAGAATGTGACGCGATATGGAGCGACGCTGGCGGACGTGCCCGCCTCCGTCGCAGTAAGGACCACCGGCTGCGTCAGATCGCCCTCTTCCATATCGGCGAGAATCTGACCGACGATTTTGCTGGTCTGATGAGGCGCGATAGTAGCATTGACGTTGATCGTCACTTCGATGCGTGTAGGCTGAGTGCGCGAGAGGACTTCGAGCGTGCCGTCGGCAAGCTTCGAGTTCGGAATGATCAACTTCCTGCCATCGGGCATACGGCCAACCACGGCTCGCCAATTCAACGAGGCAACTTCCATAGCCTCGCCGTTGATCAGCACGCCGTCCCCGACCTTGAGTGCCCGGTCAATCGTAAGCCCAGACATCAGGCTGCTCAGCGTCGGCTGAATACTCAATCCGATCAGCGCGGTCACAAGCGCCGACGTGGTGAGAATCGTAGAAAGGTCCAACCCGAAATTTGCGAGAACAGCGGCAACGGCGGCGAAAGTCAGCAAGCTGAGCACCAGGCCGCGCTGCAGCCCGGTCGGCTCCACTTGCATATAAGCGGCAAAGCCGGCGCGCAGGATCAGCTGTCCGACGGCAATGACGAAAAGACTAGCTGTCGCCGTAGCCGCCGCGACATGAAGCACAGCCGGAATAGCGGTCGACGCGAAAAGGCTGAATTCCGACGCGAGCTGGTAGGACAGCCAGAGCAGGCCGGTGATGGCCGCCAGCAGCACAAGGGTGAGAACTTGCCACATCGGTTCGCCTTTCGCTCTACGACGTCGGACGCTCGACGTTGGAAAGGCGGTTGAGCGATTTGGAAAGGCTCACGCGAAGCCGCTCAATCGCGGTGGCGATGCTGCGGATTTCCTCAGCTCCCGACTCCGGCATAGCCACGCGGGTGTCGCTCGACGTACTCACCGCTTCCGCGGCCTGAGCGAGCGCACGGAGAGGCCGCACGAGAAGAAAGTCGAGCGGTACGGTGAGCGCGAAATAAGTGAGCGCGAACAAGATCAGCAAACCGCCTGCGAGAATCATGGCGATCTCGCCGGTCTGCCTGAGTTCCTGCGCCGCCGGGACAGTCAACGATTGAATCCCGACCGTTTCGTTGATGTGCCAGCCGAAGCCGTTGACCGGCCCGTATTTGGCAATGAGGGCCGGCGGCGCCCGCGCCGGTGTATCGTGGCAGACGAGGCAGGCGTCATCGGTAATCGTGATCGGCCTGGCGAGGTAGTAAAAGGTGCCATTGTCGTCGTCGCGAACGCCCTGGACCTCCTTCAGCTTCGGGTCAGCCCGGAACCGGTTGATCAGCTCGACTTCAATCGGGGTGGGGCGATTACTGGGATTCGTGGGGTTGAGAACCGGCTCGCGGTAGCTATAGCCGGGGTAGGTTTCCTGCACCTTCTCGTAAACGGTACGGGTCGCGAAAGCCGGAACGGTCTCCTCGTAGAACTTGTCGGGCGGAAGCCGCTGTATATCCGGGCTGACATGCGCACTGGTGTAGGCTCGGATCGCCGTGGCGGTCGTCAGCAGCCGGCCGGCTTCGAGGGCTGTTTGTCGCACCGCGCGCTCGTGCAAGATGTAGTAGAAGCCTGTCGTTCCGACGAGGAACGCCACGACAAAACTCGTAATTAGAACAAGGCGGACGATGCCGTTGGTGGTGAGGCCATTCATTCCTGATCCCCTGAAGGTTTAGCCGACTTATCCCATACACGGAGCCTGGGGAAAAGGCTGGAGAACGGCGTCAATCTCCGCCGTGCTGAGAGTGGTGCTCAAGCAGGCCGCATTATACATAGAGGCGAGCAGCTCAGTGCGTCGGCGCCCGTGCATCCACTTCGATAATAGGCGGAGTACCGGTACCGAAGAGATGTGCTTTTGCCGCCACCGGCGCTGTGGCCGCCGCAAGCCCAAAAAAGAACGTGGTGTTGGCATCGCTTGCGACAGTGCCCACGCACAGTTGCGGGCTGAAGTTGAACACGATGATGTTGCCAAACTGGTCCGCCGATTTAGGGCCGATCGTACCAAGGCCGCCGGCGGTGATTACGAATATGTCGGAGAGCTGGCCGTTTTTGTAGGGCAGCTTCGTCACCGGGCCGAAGTTGATGGTCAATCCCGCTATGCATTCCGCGCCTGCGGAGAGTTTCGTCATGTCGACGCGGTAGAGATAGCCTGTCTTTCCCGTTCCCGGAGTCCCGGCGGTGCCGGTGAAGGTGCGAGACTGCAGGCGCGCCGTGCCAAGACCGGTGTTGAGAAGAATAGGACCGATACTGTCGGTGACCGGAAGGATGCAATTTGTTCTGAACACGCAATTCACCGCGGGCGCGTTGACCTCGGCAATCAATAGCGGTGCAGCCCCGGTGGCCGTTGAAGTCGCCGCGAGAATCCCGGCGGCGACGCCGCACTGGATCTTCTTTGCCAACTTCATTTTGCCCTCCCCGGCGCAAACTTGATCGGCCTCAGCCAACGCCTAAAATTGCGCTTTCGCACCCCTCTCCACAAGGTTGTCAGAAGCGGTGGCGGGCTTGCGGTGGCGCCCACCGGTTTTGCCCGCTATGAAAAGGCAGCTGAGGGCGTTCCCATGCTGACCACCGCGGAGCTGGTGTGGCTCCTAGCCGCTGTCGCCAAGGGCGACCAAGCCGCTTTCGAGCAGCTTTATGCCGCCACCCGGGCGAAACTATTCGGGGTGGTGCTGCGTATTTTACGGCGACATGATCTCGCCGACGAGGTCATCCAGGAGACTTATCTCAAGGTCTGGCGCAATGCCGGGCAATTCGACCCGCGGCTATCGACGCCGATAACCTGGATGGTGGCAATCGCCCGCAACCGGGCTATCGACCTGGTGCGGCGGAGGACCGAAGCCTCGATCGAGGAGGAGCCGGAAGCGATGGACGTCGCCGCTGAAAGCCCCAATCCGTTGGCTCGGCGTGAGCTTACCGAAGAGCTTACCCGCCTGCTTGCCTGCATCGGCAGGCTGGATGCTGAACGGCAACGTCTCGTGCTTTTGGCTTACTATGATGGGTGGAGCCGTGAGCAACTGGCGGTCAAGCTGGATAAGCCGGTGAATACGATCAAGACTTGGCTGCGGCGCAGCCTCATGGAGATCCGGGAGTGCCTCGGCTCATGACCCAGGACGAAGATCACGAAGCGCTGGCTGCGGAATATGCGCTCGGCACGCTGGACGCCGACGAGCGCGCGCAAGCGCAGGCGCGGATGGCGGCCGATGTCGGTTTTGCCGCCGTGGTCCATTCCTGGGAACGCCGGCTCGGTGAACTCAATGTCATGGTGGATCCGGTCGAGCCGTCGCCGCACGTCTGGCAACGTATCAGGGAAGGTATCGGCGGATTTGAGCCGAGCGGCGAAATCCGCTTGCCCAAGGTGGAACCGGCGCCTGCGGCGGAGCCAACCAGCGAAACCCCGCACTCCAATGTCGTTTACCTCTCTCGGCGGGTGAGCCGATGGCGCGGGATCGCCGCTGCGACGAGCGCACTGGCGGCGGCGTTGATGTTATTCGTGGCGGCTTGGGAGTTTTCACCGGAGTTGCTGCCGGGACCCTTGCGTCCGCCGGTGCGCGTCGTCGAAGTGGTGAAGGAAACGCAACCCGCGCGGCTGGTTGCGGTGTTGCAAAAGGATGCCAGCGGCCCGGCGTTTCTGCTCACCGTTGATACCAAAAGCCGCACGCTGACCATGCGGCGGGTGACGGCGGAACAGGAGCCGGGCAAGAGCTATGAATTGTGGCTGGTATCGGATCGATATCCCGCGCCGCGGTCCCTCGGCGTGGTCGAAACCGGCGAGTTCACGCAACGCCCGCTGCTGGCCGCCTATGACCCGGACACTGTTAACTCCGCGACCTACGCCGTATCGCTTGAGCCCGAAGGCGGTTCGCCGACCGGCTCGCCGACAGGGCCGGTGCTATTCACCGGCAAGCTGGTGGAAGCGACGCCGCCGGCTATTCCATAAAAAAATCGCGCGCCCAAAAGAGCGCGCGAAGGAACTCTCGAACGGGATCTATCAACGGATCGTGGTAGTTTCCCGGGTACTCAGCACAACTGGCTGCCCAGCTCTGACGATTGGGCCGCTTCCCTGGGCCACGCGGCCTTCAGGTTGGTAGCGGGCATTCAACGCTGTTTCATCGGATGTGCCGCGGGCGGCAATACCAACACCTGCCACCAACGTCGCTCCGATCAGAGCGAGCACAACGATTTTCAAGTGGGTGACGCGGTCCGCGCCGTATATTGAGTGATTCATGCAACCCTCCCGGTGGCCCGGGTTATTCGTCCGGCCGGAAGGCCGGCGGCTATGTCGGGTAAGTAACGTGGCCGGGCGGGCAAAGTTTCATCCGCCCCTTCACGTATCCTTGATTTTTTGGAGGAGCGTTGCGAACGCTCGACAATATCCCCGCACGAAGAGCCTGGTTAAGGATTTGGGACCCTCGGTACTCGCCACCCTCCTAGGATCGACGTGTAGCTCTCCTAGGCCAGCCGCTTCGCGAGCGGTCGCGACGCTCCGGAAAGGCCATGTCCAGCCGGTTCATAACCACGGCGAAGATAAAATCCTTCGGCATTCAAACTTGCTTCCGCACGTATTGTTCGAATATCTCGCCGTCGCATCAAGTCCTCGATTTTGGTTAGCAACTCTGTCCCAATTCCTTGGCCAGCAAAGTCAGGGTCCGTATACAATCCCTCCAATCGATCTCCGTGAATTGCGCCCCAGCCCACCGCCTGTCCATTTAGCTCGGCAACCCATATTTCCATCTCGCGAATCTTTCGCTCCATTCCAGCGAGCGTGAGATTCTCTGCCCAGGTCTCCGCTTGCGAAACAGACATTCCTTTTGGCGCGAGGCCAATGATGGATTTTCGCCGCAGCTTAAATAACTGCGTCGCATCCTCAGGGGCGGCTGGCCTATGTGTGGTGGTCACCGAGATCATCCAACAGGCTTCGTAGTCGCGGATGCGTCCGTACGTCTTCGACGGTATTGAAGATGCAAGCGTCCCATCCTGCTTTGCGAGCTAGACTAACGACCTCTTCCTGATCATCGAAAAAGAGCGGTCGCTCGAGGGCAGTGATACCAAGTGTCGAATTCACATGATCGAAAAATTCGCGCGTGTTTTTGAGATGGCCGAGCTTGGCGCTGTAGAGGATATCGTTGAAATATTCTCTGAACTTTAGTTCATTCCACAGATAGGCGGCCCGGTAATGTTCTTGCCCGGTTAGCAAATAGAGCTCCACATGAGGGTGTCCGGCCAGATGCTTCACCGTTTCCAAGACACCGCGGTTGACGTTGGAGTCTTTCTCGCACCAGTACCGAACAAACACGTCGACGGACCCGTCATACCCAACCGTCGGGAGTAGGGCCGCCAAGGCTTCCTTCAGATCGTATTCGCCAGCCACACATCCATGCATGACCGAAGAGAATTTTCCGACGGGTGACGCAAAGAATTTTTGCTGAAATGCCTCCAGATCAATTCCTAAATCCTGCTCGATGGTCGTGTCCCAACGCTTGCGGCGTTCCGGTTTGGCATGCCAACCGTCGATGACGACTCCGTCCACGTCGAAAAATATTTTCATTTATCAACCGATACCGTCTCAATCGTCATGCGCGGGCTTGACCCGCGCATCCATCCATTTTCGCAAGAAAGATGGATTGCCGGATCAAGCCCGGCAATGACAAAAAAAGCAGTTGAAGCTAAATATTCCCCACCGTTTTCAGCCGCGCCCGCGGGTGGATTTCCCCCTGTGACAAGACGCTGGTCTGAGCGCGGAAACGTTCGACGATACCGCGCACGAAGGGCCGGATGCCGCCCGAAGTCACGAGCACGGGAGCCTCACCGGCGCGCGCCGCCTCCTCGAAGCGTTCGCGCACCAGCGTGATGAACTCGGACAGCTTCGACGGCTGCATCGCTAGGCTTCGGTCGTCGCCGGTGCCGACGATCGATTCGGCAAAGGCTTGTTCCCATTTGGCAGTGAGCGCGATCAAGGGCAAATAGCCGGCGGGAGAGGAATGCTGGGCGCAAATCTGACGCGCCAGGCGCGCGCGCACATGCTCCGTCAGGACCACTGGATTGCGGGTGAAGGACAACCCATCGGCGATGCCTTCGAGGATGCTCGGCAGATCGCGAATGGAGACACGCTCTCCGAGCAGCAATTGCAGCACCCGCTGGATGCCGGACATAGTGATCTGCGCCGGCACGATGTCTTTGACGAGGTCGCTTTGCTCCTTGGACAAATCCTTGATGAGCTTCTGCACCTCTGAATAGGACAACAGTTCCGACACATTGCCCTTGAGCAATTCAGTGAGATGCGTCGAGAGCACGGTGGCGGCGTCGACAACCGTCAAGCTTTTGAGCGAGGCCTCCTCCTTCAGCGACGCATCGATCCACGTCGCCGGCAAGCCGAAGGTCGGCTCGGTGGTGTGGATGCCGGGGAAGTTCACCTGGGCGCCCGCGGGATCCATGACCATATATTGGCCGGGCCAGATGCGGCCGGTGCCAGCTTCAACTTCCTTGATCTTGATGACATACGAGTTGGCTTCGAGCTGTACGTTGTCGAGGATACGCACAGCCGGCATGACAAAGCCCATTTCCACGGCCAAGGACCGCCGCAAGGCTTTGATCTGCTCGGTGAGGCGATCGGTTCCGTCGGGCGAATTGACCAGCGGCAGCAGTGCGTAGCCAAGCTCGATTTTTAGATCATCGATCTTGAGCGCGGCCGAGATCGGTTCCTCGGTGGGTGTGGTCTTCGCGTCAGTTTCCAACTTTTTTGCATCTGCCGCGATCTGCTTGATCTGACGTTTGTCGAACATGAAGGCGAGCGCGCCTGCCCCGGTGCCGAGCGCCAGAAACGGCAGCATCGGGATGCCGGGTAGCAGCGACATGATCACCATTACCGCGCCGGACATGCCAAGCGCCTTGGGATACCCCGATAGCTGTGCCAGCAGCGCCTTGTCGGCGGCCCCGGAAATCCCCGCCTTGGAGACCAGCAGGCCTGCGGCGGTGGAGACTATCAGGGCGGGGACTTGCGTCACCAGGCCGTCGCCGACGGTGAGCACGGTGTAAGTGCGCGCGGCTTCCGCGAAGGAAAGTCCTTGCTGGGCGATGCCGATGATCATGCCGCCGATAACATTGATGAAGACCACCAGCAGCCCAGCGATGGCGTCGCCGCGCACGAATTTCGAGGCGCCGTCCATGGCGCCGAAGAAGCCACCCTCATCTTCGAGCGTTTTGCGCCGCCGTCGTGCCTCGATTTCGTCGATCATGCCGGCGGAGAGATCGGCGTCGATAGCCATCTGCTTGCCGGGCAGGGCGTCGAGGTGGAAGCGCGCGGCGACTTCCGCGATGCGGCCGGAGCCTTTGGTGATGACGACGAAGTTCACGATCACCAGGATCGTGAATACGATGATGCCGATGACGAAATTGCCGCTCATCACGAAATTGCCGAAGGCCTCGATGACATGGCCGGCGGCGGAGGTGCCCTCGTGGCCATGCGCGAGAATGAGACGGGTGGAGGCGAGATTGAGCGCGAGCCGCAGCATCGTTGCGATCAGCAGCACCGTCGGAAAGGAGGAGAATTCCAACGGGGTATGGATGAACAGCGCAGTCATCAGGATCAACACCGAGATGATGATCGAGATGGCAAGACAAAGGTCGAGCAGGATCGGCGGCAGCGGCAGGATGAGGACGCAGAGGATCGTCAACACGCCGATGGCGAGCGCGAGATCGCCGCGTTTGAGCAGTTCGCCGAGTTCGCCAAGCGTCGGCAACGACATGCCGCCGGTGGGTGAGCCGCCTGCAGCCGTCGCGTCGCTCATAGGCCCAGACCCGTCCCTTTTGTGTCGATCGCGAGTGGCAGTGGAATGCCGCGCGGCCGGAAGGCCGCCTGGCCGAATGGAAGGAAATGCGGCTGCGTCCAAGGGCAGGCCTCGACTCGCCGGTAGGTGAGTGCTCTCGGCAAAATTTGCCCAGTTTATGGTTACCGCGCGGTTAATGCGGGTCGCTGGCAGCGCCTATTTGACTAAACTTAAGGTGAGTCCGTTCGGGGAACTAAACTCTGGGTTCTACGTTGCCTATTGCCTCTCGGAGTAGCACCCCGCTGCATCCGAACAGGGCCTAAGGAATGCTCTTATGGCCCCAGCGTTGAGCAATGCAGCCGAGAACAAATCGCCGTGTCGGAACAGAATCAGCCTCACTCAAGAGGATGAAGTCCGGTATTGGACGAAGCTATTTAGTGTCTCGCGAGAACGTTTGGCCGCAGCGGTCGCGAAGGTTGGATTTTGTCCCGAGGCGGTGGCACGAGAGTTTGGAAAGACCGCGCGAGACAGATAATTACGGTTTGAAAAACGCTGGATCGTTAAGCGCGCGCGTTAGGACATCGATCATCTCTGCCGCGCCCTCATCGCCACGTTCATCCAGCAACTCCCACATCTTCCGCAGATTGGCGCGCATGGGTGCCTTTAACGAGGGATCGCGCTCAATCAGCGTGCGCGCGATACAAAAAGCGATGGCCTCGGTCCCCATCTTTATCTGTTCTGAGTCGCGTTTTCCCATCGCTGCCTCCGTCTTCGCCGATACCTAAGCTGGCAAGCCTAGTCGAATCGACCATATGTGAATTGTCACCGCATCCTCTAGCGCAAGCGCTACAGCCTTGCCATCGAACACGACTACACGCATTAAATTATCGGCAGGGAAGGGATCGGGGCAATGTCAGCGCTCACCTGCAGCGTGGTTTCTACATTGCGTCCTTCACGCCCACGCGATGTCGATAGACCATCTCCCAACCCTTCCAGCCGGTGAAAAGCAGGATCAGGACGACAATCAGTGACAATACGAGGCCAGTCGGAACGACGGCGGCGGCTGGGTTCGGATAGCGGATATAGAAGTTATACAGCTCTATGAGAACTACGATGACGTTGCCCCCCGCGTGCAACCAAGCATCGGACAATTGACGGATCTGTTGGTCGCCAAGCACGTCGATAAGACCCATGATGGCGGCAAGCGCGGCCACGACCAAACCTGCTCCCAGCAGCCAAAGGGCTGCCGTCGCGAAAGCGGCGTTTCCGCTTTTCCAGAATGCGAGATCGCAAGCGAAAGTGGCGACGAAGAACGCGACCGGAAAGGGAATTAACATGGGGTGGATGGGATGGCCGGCGATTTGCGCCGTGCTTTTTGGATTGGACATGGAATTCTCCCAGGTAACGGCTGCTCGCAATAGAGCATGAGTTTAACTGTTGCTGGTAACCTACGGTTCCGTCGATCGGCATGAATGCAGCGCCGCTCGTAGAC
>JAXDOS010000199.1:0-15828 GCA_034668785.1 Alphaproteobacteria bacterium | reverse complement strand
AGGTGGTGCGGCCGAGCATTTCCAGCGGCACGCGCTCCTTCCAGGACGACAGATCCAGTTCGGTGGCCTGCGCCGAGCGCGACAGGTTGGCGACGCAAAGAATGACCTCGTCCTTGTACTGCCTGACGTAGCACAGCACCGAGCGATTGACCGGACGGATGAAGGTCATGGTGCCGCGGCCGAACGCCAGCGTCGACTTTCGCACCGAGATCAGCCGCTTGGTGGCGCTCAGCAACGACGACAGGCTGCGCGACTGCGCTTCGACGTTGACCGACTCATAGCCGTAGACCGGATCCATGATGGTCGGCGCGTAAAGCCGTGCCGGATCGGCGCGGGAGAAGCCGCCATTGCGGTCCGGCGTCCACTGCATCGGCGTGCGTACGCCGTTGCGGTCGCCGAGGTAAATATTGTCGCCCATGCCGATCTCGTCGCCGTAGTAAAGGATCGGCGTACCTGGAAACGACAGCAGCAGGGAGTTCATCAACTCGATTTTTCGCCGGTCGTTGTCCATCAACGGCGCCAGACGGCGGCGGATGCCGAGATTGATGCGCGCGCGCGGATCGGTGGCGTAGGTCGACCAAAGATAGTCACGCTCGACGTCGGTGACCATTTCCAACGTAAGCTCGTCGTGATTGCGCAGGAATAACGCCCACTGACAATTGCCAGGGATATCCGGCGTCTGACGCAGGATGTCGGTGATCGGGAAGCGGTCTTCTTGCGCAATGGCCATGAAGATCCGCGGCATCAGCGGGAAATGGTAGGCCATGTGGCATTCATCGCCCTCGCCGAAATAGGCACTAACGTCTTCCGGCCACTGATTGGCTTCCGCCAGCAGCAGCTTTCCCGACGCGTAGGAATCCAGTTCTGCTCTTATCTTCTTGATGACGGCATGCGTTTCGGGAAGATTTTCGTTGTTGGTTCCCTCGCGTTCGCAAAGATAGGGAATCGCGTCCATGCGGAACCCGTCGACGCCCAAATCAAGCCACCGCCGCATCACCCGGACCATGGACAGCAAGACGCGCGGGTTATCGAAATTAAGATCGGGCTGGTGCGAGAAGAACCGGTGCCAATAATAGGCCTTGGCCACAGAGTCCCAGGCCCAATTCGACTTTTCGGTATCGTTGAAGATGATGCGCGTTCCGGCGAAGCGCTGGTCACTGTCGCTCCACACATACCAGTTGCGAGCATCGGAGTCCGGCCTGCTGCGGCGCGCACGCTTGAACCAGGGATGCTGATCCGAGGTGTGATTGATCACCAGTTCGGTAATCACCCGGAGCTTGCGCCGCTTGGCTTCGTGCATGAAGCGGCGAAAATCGGCCATCGTTCCGAAGTCGGGATTAATGTGGCGATAGTCCGCTATGTCATAGCCATCGTCGCGTCCCGGTGAAGGATAAAACGGTAGCAGCCAAAGCGCGGTCACGCCGAGATCTTGCAGATAGTCGAGTTTCTCGGTCAGGCCGGCGAAATCGCCGATGCCGTCGTTGTTGCTGTCGGCAAATGCCTTGACGTGAAGCTGATAGATAATGGCATCTTTGTACCAAAGATCGTCGCCGGCGAGCTGCGGTTCCGCCTTGATTTCAGGAGCGACATTCATAGCCCCCCTCCCGCGACACAGCGGAAGAGCAGAGCCGGATCCTGATCCGCCTCGATGCGCAGGCGAACACCCCCCCATTCGATGGCGTGGCGCTCGCCGGTGATAAGGTTCTCAATGGCGCTGACACGGCGGCGGGCACCAGGAGGCCCGATGTCCATGTCGCCGAAGTGAAACCAGAACTGTCGCGCCCCGCCACGTGTTAACGCAATTGCCACTGCAACAGCATTGTCACCCGTCGCGGATTCCTTGACGAAGCCGATGACGTCCGGATTGTCCACGGAGGCGAAACGTAAATTGCTAGTTTGCAGTAAGGCGGCATTGCTCTGCCGCAGCCAATTGAGATGACCGATATAGTTTTTGATGTTGCCTTCCTTGTTCCAATCGCGGGTCTTCAGCTCATATTTTTCCGAATGCAGATATTCTTCCTTGCTGGGAATCGGCTCGTGCTCGATCAACTCGAAGCCATTATAGATGCCGTAGTTGCCCGACAGCGTAGCCGCGAGCGCGACCCGCGATTTGAAAATCCACGGATCGCCGTTTTGCAAGTGAAAGGGCAAAATATCTGGCGTGTTGACGAAAAAATTCGGCCGGAAATATTCCCGCTCGGGGTAGCGAGTGATCTCACTGAGGTAGCTCTGCAATTCCTCCTTGCCGGTGCGCCAGGTAAAATAAGTATAGGACTGGGTGAAGCCGAGCTTAGCGAGCGCCTTCATCACCTTCGGGCGAGTGAAAGCTTCCGCCAGGAAGATGGCATTGGGATCGACCGATTGAATCTCGCGGATCACCCATTCCCAGAATTCGAACGGCTTGGTGTGAGGATTATCGACACGGAAGATACGCACGCCCTGCTTCATCCAGAACAAAAGGACATCGCGCAACGCCGCCCACAGCCGCTCCCGGTCGGCGCAGTAGAAGTCGGGATTGACGATATCCTCGTATTTCTTTGGCGGATTCTCGGCATATTGGATGGAGCCGTCAGGCCGCCGCTTGAACCATTCCGGATGCGCGGTGACCCAGGGGTGGTCGGGTGAACACTGAATAGCGAAATCGAGCGCGATCTCCAGGCCATGTTCGGCGCAGGCAGCGACAAGGCGGCGGAAATCGTCGAGCGTGCCAAGCTCAGGATGTACCGCATCGTGCCCGCCCGCCTCCGAGCCGATAGCGTAGGGGCTTCCGGGGTCCCCTGCTTCCGCCTGCAGGGCGTTGTCGCGGCCCTTGCGGTTGGTGCGGCCGATCGGATGGATGGGCGTGAGATAAAGAACATCAAATCCAAGCGCAGCAATGTCCGGCAACCGCGCGATGCAATCGTCAAAGGTGCCGTGCCGGCCCGGGACCTGTCCTTGACTGCGCGGCACCATCTCGTACCAAGCGCCCGCCCGGGCGAGCGGCCGGTCGGCGAATAGCGGAAGCGTGGCGCCGCGGGTCAGATCGGAATGTTGAACCCGAGAGGCGGCGGCAAGAAGCTCTTCGGACAAAAGCGGCGCCGGATTACCGCTGGTCTCGCATTCGCGAATAGCGGCGCTGATAATATAAGCTTCGGCCTTGCTCCGGGGTTTTAGGCTTTTGAGAAGTTGGCAGCCTTCCTGCGCCTCCAAGCTTACATCGAGCCCGGCTTGCTGCTTGGCCAGGAAATCCCGCCGCCAAGTAGCGAAGGTGTCGGTCCAGGCCTCGATGACATAGACGTAGCGGCCCGGTGCGGGCGGCGTGAAGGTCCCGGTCCATCGGTCATTGATGTTGTGCCGCATCGGCACGCGAGACCACTTGGTCGCCGTTTCGCCGCGCCACAGTAGCTCCACCCCGAGAACCGCATGGCCGTCGCGGAAAACATCGGCCCAGACGTCCACCGGTTCTCCGGCGATCCGCTTCACGGCGAAACGCCCGCCATCAACCGCGGGATAGATATCTTCGATGTAGATCCGCTGACCGGAAAGGTCGCTGACCAAAGGGAAACTTACATTTGCTGTCACGTCTGCCCGACCGTGCTAGTCGCCGCCTTGGGACCCCTCCCGGCAGCATAAGGATGATGTGGAACAACGGGTTGTTCCCGGCTTTTGTTCCGAGCTTCAATCCCGAAGCCGATAGGCTGAAACCCGCCCGTTTTACCGCACAAACGGCGGCTCGGAGGAACAAATTCGGGCATTTCCGGTTGGCTTTCGGGGCCGGACCGTGAACGCGGTCCGAAATCTCGCCTTTTTCACCTCATTTTCGCCTGCGAGCTTGCTCGTGGAAGGCGCATCACCATGGATCGGATAGACGAGCGCGCGGCTTTGTTGGGCATCGCAACGGAATATCGGGACGCCCGCGGACAGCCGCGGCGCGCAGATGCAGATACTTTATCGTTGCTGATCGACGTGCTGTCCCTAAATGATGATCCGGCGCCACGGTTTGCGCCCGCGACGGTAATCTCCCGGCGCGGTCACAACACCCAAGTTCGCATTGAGGCTCCTCCCGGCGTGCCGGTCCACTGGGAGATTTCAGGTAAGGGGCCGATTACGCGTGGCGAAGGCCAAGCGCCCACGATCCTTCTGCCGAACGACCTGCCCATCGGTAGTTTCCAGCTTCGTTTGACTCTGCAATTGCCCGACGGTGATCGACAGGAGCAAGCAACTCTACTCGTCACGCCTGCTCAGGCCTATCAAGGCAATAACCAAACCCCGCACCGGCTTTGGGGTCTTGCAGTACAGCTCTATGGCGTCCGCTCGCATCGCAATTGGGGGCACGGGGATTTCACCGATCTCCTCCATCTAGCCGATCTCGCCAGGGAGCTGGGAGCCGCGGCCATTGGTCTTAATCCACTACACGCACTGTTTGATGACCACCCGGAAGATGCCAGCCCCTACTCGCCGAATAGCCGCCTCTTTATCAACCCCCTTTATATCGATGTTGAGTCACTTCCCGAATTCCCCGGCTTGACCGCCGCTGGTTTGCAGGAAGAGGTCGAGCGCCTGCGTCATGCAGAGCTGGTGGATTATCAAGGCGTAGCCAACGCGAAAACCCGGGCCTTGCAGCTCGCCTTTACAGCTTTCCGCACCCAAGCTAGCGCCGAACGCCAACAGCAGTTCGAGGCTTTCCGCCAAGACCACAGCGCGACGCTGAGGCGCTATGCCTGCTTCGAGCTGTTGCGGCGCCGGTTGGGCAATCCGTGGTGGGAGTGGCCTGCCGAATGGCGGGATCTAAATGACGATGCCTTGGCGCGGCTGCAACATTCGGACGGCGACGGCATTGCTTTCTTTGAATACGTGCAGTGGATCGCGCATGCGCAATTGAGAACTTGCTGCGAGCGTATCCACGAGCTGGGGCTGCCCATCGGGCTCTATTTGGATGTCGCCGTAGGCGTCCGCTCCGACGGATTTGATGCCTGGAGCGAACGCGATGCAGTTCTTTCCGCCGTCAGCGTTGGAGCGCCCCCGGATGCCCTCAACACGGCCGGACAGGATTGGGGATTGGCCGGCATCAACCCGATCGCGCTGGAGCAACGTCAGTTCGAGCCGTTTCGCCGGATGCTGCAAGCTTCCATGCGCCACTCAGGGGCAATCCGTCTGGATCATGTCCTTGGGCTCAAGCGTCTTTTCCTCGTTCCCAAAGGCATGCGGCCCGATCAGGGAACCTATGTGCGTTTTCCCTTCGAGGCTTTGCTGGCGGTGACTGCTCAGGAAAGCTTGCACCATAAGTGCATCGTTATTGGTGAAGATCTGGGGACCGTGCCGGAAAATTTCCGCGAGACATTGGCGGACTGGGGCATCTGGTCGTATCAGGTGATGATGTTCGAGCGCGATTGGAGCGACGGCACCTTCCTCGCGCCAAAGGCTTACAAAGAGAACGCGCTGGTGACCTTCGCTACCCACGATCTGCCCACCTTCGCCGGGTGGACCACGCACCGCGACCTCGCAGTCAAAAGGCAGCTGGGACTGGACCCGGGCGAAAGCGATGAAGACCGCGACAAAGCCCGCAAGGCGCTGAGCGCAGCATTGGGAATAAGCGAAGGCGCTAATTTCGATTTTTCCGCCGTGGCTCAATATCTGGCGGGTACGCCGTCGCGCCTTCTCGTGGTCACCATGGAGGACGCTCTCGGCATGAAGGAGCAGCCCAATCTTCCCGGAACCGTGCGTGAATACCCAAACTGGCGGCGGCGCTTAACCGTGGCAGTGGAGGATTTGCGCCAAGACAAGAGTCTGAAGGCGATCGCCGGTGTGATGGCCTCGGCCGGACGAAGCGCGTCGCGTCGGTCACCAACGGGCACGTAAGCTCCACTACGCGCTCATAACCTCGCGAATCTTTGCCGCGAGCGTTGCCGCCGAGAGCGGCTTCTGAATCAGGAAAACACCCGGGTCTAATCGTCCCTGATGGACGATGGCGTTGCGCGAGTAGCCCGTCATGAAAAGAACCCGCAGACCGGGCCGCAGAGGCATGACCGCCTCGGCGAGCTGCCTGCCGTTCATGCCCGGCAGAACAACGTCCGTCAGCAAAAGATCTACGTGCTTCTCGGGATCCTTGAGCAGGCGTAATGCCTCGGCGCCGTCGGGCGCCGACATCACGCGATAATTTAGCTCCTTCAAAACCTCCGTGACATATTCACGAACCCCCTCGTCGTCCTCAACGACGAGAATGACTTCACCGCTCCCAGGACGGGGAGGTTCTGATTTGGGCGGCTGCTGCGGCTCATTTACGACCTGCTGGCGCGGCAAATAGAGTTTGACGGTCGTGCCCTGCCCGACCTCGCTGTAAATTTTAACGTGCCCGCCAGACTGTTTGATGAATCCGTACACCTGGCTCAGGCCAAGTCCGGTGCCTTGTCCGGAAACTTTCGTCGTAAAGAACGGCTCAAAGGCACGATCCAGAATTTCGCGCGGCATTCCTTTTCCCGTATCGGTAACGGAAATCAGAACATATTGTCCGGCTTTCACGCCGTATTCCCGAACGTAATGCTCGTCCAGAAACGCATTGCTGGTTTCGATGGTCAGATTGCCGCCTTCAGGCATCGCATCGCGGGCATTAAGCGCGAGATTAAGAATCGCGGCCTCGAGTTCGGCGGGATCGACTTCGGTCCGCCAGAGTCCGCCTCCGCCGACGACTTCCATATCGATCTGTTCACCCAGCGCGCGGCGAAGTAAATCCGACATGCCGCCGATCAGTTTGTTGGCATCGACGGATTTCGGATCGAGCGGTTGACGCCGGGAGAAGGCCAGCAGCCGCTGCGTGAGTTGCGCCGCCTTCTGCGCACCCGTCAAAGCATTATTGAGTACCCGCTCAACTCGTTCGCCTACCCCTTTTCGAAGCGCGATTTCCAAATTGCCGATGATGATGGTCAGCAGATTGTTGAAGTCGTGCGCCACTCCACCGGTAAGCTGGCCGACAGCCTCCATTTTCTGCGACTGACGAAGCGTGTCCTCCGCGGCCATTCGGCGTGTGGCTTCCGCATAAAGTTCGTTGGTGCGCCGAAGCGTGAGCCAAACGAGCAAGGCCATAAGGAGGGTGGCTGGCAAACCAAAAACCAAATGGCTGGCCATCGTTGCCCGCCACTCCTCCTTAAGCTCGGTGACGCCGAGACCGGTACTGATGTAAACCGGAAGGCCAAAAAGCTTGCGCACCGCAATGCGGCGCACCGTATCGTCCACCTGCGAAACAGTAGTGTAAAAGCCGCCCTGAGGATTGCGGGAAATCATCTGCATGAACCCGCTCGCCTGATCCAAACGTACCAGCGGAAAAAGCGGGCCGGGATAGCGCGTCAGAACATTGCCGTCGTCGCGCACCATCGTGTAGTTGCTGCCCCTTTGCTGTGCCAAGCGTTGATAGAAACGATGGAAGTCGCCCGGAAGCAGCGCGGCGACAATTACGCCGGTAAACGTGCCGTCGGCGCTTGGACGGCGACGGCTCACAGCGAAAAAGGGCTGATCCGACACCCGCGGTAAGATGACCTCGCCTACATAGGTACCGGCATCGCCTTCCACGTGCGCACGAAAGTAGTCGCGGTCCTTGACCTCCAATTCCTGCGGTGCCGGAAATCGGAATGACGTGACCAGCGTCCGCCCGTTGGCGTCAAACAGCCAGACGCCATTCACCGCTGTCAGTTGAGCGACGAAGTCTTTCAGCTGAAGGTGGATGGCCTGTTGGGATGCACGAATTTGGTCATCCGATAAACCGTTGATCCGTGCCTCAAAGGCCGTAAGTGTCAGATTGACGGATTGAAAAACCTTGGTCGCGTGTTCGTCGACCACGTCAAGGGAACGCTCGATGCGTTCGTCAGCGAGAACGAAAGTCGTGCGGTAATTCAGCAGGCCGGCGTAAGCAAAGAGGGCAGCGGGAACCAGCACCACCGCAGCCATGAGGACGGTCAGCAGCCGAACCGTTGCGTCTCGACGCGCTTGCATGAAATTTCCAGGGGACGCGAACGCGCGCAGAATATCCAATAATTTTACGGGTGCAACCGCGCGGCGGGAGAAGACCACATTTATCCAGCCCGCATACCAGCATCGTACTCCGCAATCGCGGACCGCATGGAACCGCTGGCGACCCCGCCTGGATTCGAACCAGGGACCCTCAGCTTAGAAGGCTGATGCTCTAATCCACTGAGCTACGGGGCCGCGACCCGCGCTCCGACGGTTTAGCCGGGCGGCGGGGTTAAGCAAATAGCATAACTTGCTTAAGAGGCGTGGTCATGCGCCCCAAATCCGACCCCCTCCTGCAGTCGCCCTACTAATTCGCGGTGATGTTCGCGGCGCGGATGACATCGCCCCAGCGCTGCGTCTCCGATTTCAGGAATTTCGCCATTTCCTCCGGGCTGCCGCCCACCGGCTGCATGCTCAGTGCCAGCAGGCGAGACTGGACGTCCTCCAACTTGAAAAGATCATTGATAGCCCCATTGAGCTTGGCGACGATGGCGCGCGGCGTTTTAGGCGGCGCGGCGAGAGCGTTCCATGTGTCCGAGCGAAAGCCGGTCACGCCCACTTCATTGAGCGTCGGAATGTCAGGCAGAACGTCGAGACGCTGCAAGGTCGTGACCGCAAGAATCCTGGCTTTGCCTGCCCGGTGCAATTCCAACCCCGCGCCCATCTCCAAAAACATCAAATCGACGTGGCTGGCGATGAGATCGTTGACGGCTTGAGCCGTGCCTTTATAGGGCACATGCACAAGCTTCGTACCGGTATCTCGTTGAAACAATTCGGCCGTCAGATGCGGCGTGGTGCCCGCGCCTTGGGAGGCGTAATTCAGCTTTCCCGGGTTGGCTTTGGCATAGGCAATGAACTCCGACGCAGAATTCGCCGGGAAATCCGGCCGCACGATCAACATGTTCGGGATCGTGGTCATGACCGCGATCGGCTCGAAAGCGGCGGGATCGAAATTGAGTTTCTTGTATAAGATAATGTTGGTCGTGAGCGGCGCCGGTTGCGCGGCAAGCAAGGTGTAGCCGTCGGCGGGCGCCGCGGCGACGGCTTCCGAGCCGAGGTTGCCGGCGGCGCCGGCGTGATTTTCGACCACGAAGGTCTGGCCGTAACGCTGCGCCAGCTTGTCGGCAATGATGCGGGCGACGATGTCCACGCCGCCGCCTGGGGGAGCGGAAACGACAATGCGGACGGTACGGTTGGGATAACTAGCCGCGTCTTGCGATTGGGCCTGGGCGCCAGAGAGCGCCAGTAACGCGCCCACCACTGCGAGCATTGCCGAATATCTGAGCATTCCCCGCCCCCCGATCGGCAAGAAAGCCTGCCTTAGTCCAGCGGCTCCACCTTCACGATCGATCCGCCGTGGTTGCTGCCTACCCAGAGCGTGCCCGGGCTCTTGGTATCGTCGACAAAGACGCGGCGGATGTTGGTCGGCCGCGGCAGCGGATATTCGGTGTATTGGCCGCTCTTGATGTCGAGGCGCGATACGCGGTCGGTCAGCATGGACGCCGTCCACGCCTGGCCGTTGCGGCCGGCCATGGCGTCATAGGGCGCGCTCCACGGCGTCGGCACCTTCCATTCCTGCATCTTCTCCGTCTTCGGATCGAACATGCCGATGGCTTCGCCGAGATATTCGGCGAACCACAAGCGCCCCTCCGCATCGACGCGCCCGCGGCGGGGATGCGAATTTGGCGTCGGCGTCAAATAGACGCTAAGCGCCTTGGTCTTGGCATCGATCTTGGCAATGTTGCCTGCGCCAAAGTCCAGCAGATAAATGTTGTTTTCGGCATCCGAATGCAGCCCGTAAGTGCCGATCTTCTTGCCGTTTCTCGGGTCCTTGGGCGCGCCGAGATTCTCCATCTGATTGGAAGCGAGATCGAGACGGTAAATAAAGGTGCCGTCGGAATTTTTGATCCAGACCTTGCCATCGACAGGGGTGCCGGCTACCGCGATGTGGCTAAGCTGGCCGCCATCGGTATCCCATTCCTTCGGAATCGGCCACGTCTGGAACTTCTCCGTTTTCTTGTCGAACTTCGCGATTTCGCCTTGGTAGCTGACGCCGAGCCAAATGTTGTCGTCCTTGTCGATCTCCAGATTGAGCGAGCCGACGGGAAATCCCGGCTTGTGTTCGGCAATGGGGTATTGCGTCACCTTTCCGGTCTTCGGGTCCATCTTGCCAAGGAATAACTGACCGAAGTCGGAGTACCAAAGCATCCCCTCGCGATCGAGCATCACGTCATGCGGCTGGATCTGCGGGTTGGGAAGATCGTATTCGGTAATAACCACGTGAGTGGATTTGCCCTTGAGCCGCGGCATGGTCTTGAGCGGCCAATTCCATGTCTCCTGCTTGCTCAGATTGACGCTGGCGAGCCATTCCGCGGTCTGCTTGATGTCGCCGCCGCGATCGCGGTCGCGGGTGAAGTCACCGAAAAGCTTCTGCGGCCTCGCCGGGGTACTGCCGGGATAATAGCCGCTCATGCGGCTAAAGACTTTCAGGAACTCTTCGGCGTCGTGGTTCGATTTTACAATGCGTTCGAGGGTATGGCAGCCTACGCAGTTGAGCAGGAACTTCTTCTGCTCGTCGGAGCCTGGCATGCTGAGCAGCCACTCGGCATTCGTCATCTGCCCAGCTAAATTTTTCGTCTTCTTCAGCTTGATGTCGGCCTTGGCTTCCATGCCGGTGGCAATGTCCGCGACCGGCGCGCCGTCGAGATCATAACTCGCGGCGCGCGCTTTCAGTGTGTAGTGGCCAGGCTCCAGTCGCGCCGCCGGGAAGCTGTACTGGCCTTTGTCGTCGCTGACGACCGAGATGGTGATGGTGGAGCCGTCTTTCTTGGCGCTAACAACGACGCCTTCCATGGCGCCTTCCTCGGCGGAACTGACTTGTCCTGCCAACGCCGTCGCGACCTGCGCCGGAACGGACGACAGCCCAGCTTGCAACAGCAGGACTGCTGCCGTTCCCGCCAAAGCAAGCCACGGCTTTCGCATCGGCATGTTTCCTATGGACATGAGCGCGACCCTCCGGTTCGATGGCCTGCGAGAAAGCCGATCGATTGTTATTTGCTTTGTGCGCAGCCTAGATCAGGCGACTTGCCGCTACAAGGTTGCGGATCGAACGGTCCTGGCTGACGCTAGAGGAGGATTGCATGTTCCGGAATGCACCAAACAGCGGCAGAGCCGTGATGGCAGTCTTTCGCGGCGTGGTTCTCGTCCTCTGTCTCTGTGCCGTACCGGCGCTCGCGGAGGACCTGATCCTGGTGCGGGTCAATACATTTCCCTCCGCCAACAACCTGCCGCTGCATGCCGCCGTTGCCAATGGCATCTTCGCCAAGCACGGCATTAAGCTGGAACTTCAGTTCACGCAGAATTCCACCGACCAGCGCAATGGTCTCGCCACCGGCACCTTCGACATCGCGCATTCAGCTTCCGACAATGGCGTCGCCATGGTCGAGGTGGCACACCAAGACATCGTCATCGTCGCCGGCAGCGATAGCGGCATGAACGAGTTCTTCGTTCGCCCCGAAATCAAATCCTTTGCCGATATCCGCGGCCACACCCTTGTCGTCGATGCGACGAACACGGCCTTTGCGCTGACCGGAAAGAAAATCCTGCTCAAGAATGGGCTCAAGGAAGGCGACTATAAATTAAACCCTGCCGGCAATAGCGCAGCGCGCTTCAAGGCGATGACCGACGACAAGGAGAATGTAGCCGCCGTCCTTGGCCTGCCGGTTTCGCTGCAAGCGGAAAAGGCCGGAATGAAAAGCCTCGGCAGTGTCGTTGGCATGCTCGGCCCCTACCAGGCGAATTCCGTGTTTGTGATGCGCGCTTGGGCCGAGGCCAATGCCGGGCTGCTCACCCGCTATCTCGCGGCCTATGTGGAGTCGGTGCGTTGGGTGCTCGAGCCGGCGCACCGCGCCGACTGCCTAACCCTGATGAGCGAGAAGATGAAGCTCTCGCCTCAAGATGCCGAGCGCACCTACCAGCTGCTGACCGATCCCTCCTTCGGACTCACACCCGATGCCAAGATCGACGCGGAGGGATTCCGAAATGTGCTGGCGTTGCGTGCCGAAGTCGAAGGCGGCAAGCCAACCGCCCCTGAGCGTTACGTTGATCTCAAGTATTATGACGCGGCGCTTAAATTGTTAGACCGTTAGTGGGTCCAGCGGTCACGGCGGGTAAAAGCAAAATTGTCGGCATAAGCCATGATGCGCCGGGCCGGCTCTTTGGCTTCGAACAACTGATAGGGAATGCCGTGGCGCTCGCAATAGGCGACCGCCTCTTCCTTGCTTTCGAAACGCAGGTGCAGCTGCTGCTTCATGTCGCCGGAACTGGTCCAGCCCATCAGCGGCTCGACGACGCGCGGCTCCTCCGGCTCATACTCAAGCACCCAATCCTTGGTTTTGGCGCTGCCGGACTGCATGGCCGTCTTCGCCGGTTTGTAGATGCGTGCCGTCATGCCGTCTGTCCTGTTGCCGGGCGCGAAGCTGAAGATGGTCGGGGCGGCAGGATTTGAACCTGCGACCCTCTGGTCCCAAACCAGATGCGCTACCAGACTGCGCTACGCCCCGCTAAACCAGCCGCTTCGCCGCTGGGCCTCGAATACACGCTTCATCTGCGGCCAGCAAGTCGCGCGGAACGCCGCGCTCAGCCGCGCGTTAACTTTGGCTAGCTCCAAATTAGCCGTGAGGAAATCATGACCAAGACATTCAAAGAGGCCTTGAGCGATTTGAAAAAGTTAGGCGCGAAGCCAAACCTCTCCCCTGCAGAAAAAGATATTCTCCAGCATGTCACCAGCGCGCTTCAGGCGGTGGATGGCCGGCTCGCCGCGCTCGAAGGCGAAGACCATTCCGCCAGCGCGCCGATCAGTGACACGCCGCAAGGCGAAACCGCGCCGATGTCGCGCTAAGCCATCACCGGAAAATGGGCGCCGCGACCTTGTCGCCCGGCGCGATACCTAATTTTCGGGCGGTGCCGCCGATCACTTCCAGCACGGCGCGCACCGGCCCGCCGGAAGGTATCATGCGGGTCGACATCGGCTCGGTGTTCTCCGCGATCCGTAGAATCCGTCCGTCGCCGCGGATGAAGATCATGTCGAGCGGAATATACGTATTCTGCATCCAGAAGCTGACGTCCTGGTCGCGCTCGAAGTCGAACAGCATGCCGCGCCCTTCCGGCAGTTCCTTGCGGAACATCAAACCGCGAGCGCGCTCCTCTTCGGTATTGACGAACTCGACCGTGAAGACGTGAACGCCGTTCTTGCTCGCGATCTCCAGCGTTTGCAGGTCGGCTGCTTTGGCTGAATCTGCGCTGGCGCCAGCCAGCAGGACGAGGAACGCCGTGGCCAACACGCCTGCGCGCAACGCAAATCCGAAGGTGGGAATATATCGCGACAGCAGCGAAGCCACGCGGTGGCTCAGTGGGACGCCAACCCGTGCGGGCCAGTCTCGGGCCGCACCTCTGCCGCCATCAGCCCTTTCGGTCCGGGCCCGAAGCGCACCAGAACGAACTGGCCCGGCCGCAGCTCGGCGAGCCCGAAACGGCGCAGCGTTTCCATATGCACGAAGATGTCCGGCGTGCCCTCGCCCCGCGTCAGAAAGCCGAACCCTCGTAGCCGATTGAACCACTTGACCTGTGCCCGCTCGAGATTGCTGGTAGGCGTCACTGTAACATGAGTGCGCGGCGGCGGCATCTGTGCCGGATGGATCGCGGTCGAGTCGTCCATCGACAGAACGCGGAACGCCTGCAAGCCCTTCGGCCGCGGCAGAACCTCTACCACGACCCGCGCACCTTCATAAGCAGTTTGGAAGCCGTCGCGTCGCAGGCAGGTCACATGCAAGAGGATGTCGGGCATGCCGTTATCCGGCACGATGAAGCCAAATCCCTTCGACACGTCGAACCACTTGATGACGCCGGTAAGTTCGATGACGCTGGCGGAGGTTTCATCGTCGATCCCCGCGACCATATCCGGTCCGAGTTCGATGCCTTTGCCGGTCACTTTGGATTCAACCCCGTCCGACGACATGACGCCGTACGCCGCTCGCTTGGGGCGCCTCTTCCGGGCGCTTCAACGAATCTCTTTGGCGAAGATAACACCGAGTACGAGATGTAAAAGAATAAAATGCGTTTTTATGCGCGCCTGTGAACATCGATGGAATAATGCGAATCACTGGGTAGCGAACGGCGCGAGCACTGCCGCGATGTCCTGCCGCACGACGAGGTCGGCAAGATCATCGAACTCGGTCGCCTCCCGGTTGATGATGACGAGAGCCGCGCCGTTGCGTTTAGCAATCAACGGGAACCCGGCGGCCGGCCACACCACGAGCGAAGAACCGATGGCGAGAAAGAGGTTACAGGACATCGTGAGTTCTTCCGCTCTGCGCATTGCGGCTTCCGGCATGGCTTGCCCGAAGGATACCGTCGCGCTTTTGATGTGACCGCCGCAACTCGTGCAATCGGGCGCCTCCCCGCCTGACTTTTCGAATTTTTCCCGCACCCAGGCAAGCTCGTAACGCTTGGCACAGCCAAGACATACGGCGAAAGTCGTATTGCCGTGCAGCTCGACCACATGCTCCGGCGGAATTCCCGACGCCTGATGCAGATTGTCGATGTTTTGCGTCACCACGGCCGGGACTTTCCCAGTGAGGTAGAGCGACGCCAGCGCGCGGTGACCGCGGCCGGGACGCGCGGCGGAGAAATGCGTCTCCAGCGCGAAGCGCCGCCGCCAGGCCTCGTTGCGCATCTCCTGGCTCGACATAAAGGCGTCGAAGGGGATGGGTTTGTTTTTCGTCCACAATCCGCCGGGCGAGCGGAAATCAGGGATGCCGCATTCGGTGGATATGCCGGCGCCGGTAAAGGGGAGCACAGTCCGCGCGTCGTCGACCAATCTCCTAAGCTCGGCGGCGGCGGTCTCCAGATCGGGCGCGATCATTATATAAGGGTCACTTCCGAACGGGCCGCTATCGGACCGAACGGCTGCAGAGGATGAAACGATGCGATATCTGCACACCATGCTCCGCGTGCGCAATCTCGACGCCGCGCTGGATTTCTACTGCAACAAGCTCGGCCTGCAAGAGGTCCGCCGCCGGGTTGACGAGAAAAACCGCTTTACGCTGGTATTTTTGGCGGCTCCTGCCGACGCCAGCCTGGTCGCCGACAGCCAGAGCAAAGGCCGCGAGGCGCCGCTGGTGGAGCTGACCTTCAATTGGGACGCCGAAGATTACGGCGAGGCGCGCTTCTTCGGCCATCTCGCCTACGAGGTGGATAACATTTATGCCCTTTGCGAGCGGCTGATGCAGGCGGGGGTCACCATCAACCGCCCGCCGCGAGACGGTGCGATGGCCTTCGTGCGCTCCCCCGACAAACACTCGATCGAGCTGTTGCAGAAGGGAAATCCGCTGCCGCCGCGGGAGCCTTGGGCGTCGATGCCAAATACCGGCAAATGGTGAAACCGTGGTGTGAGCAGCTTGCCGGTCCCCGCCAAGCACTTTATACCTCGCCCGCCTTTAGCGCCCATCGTCTAGCGGTCCAGGACGTCGCCCTTTCACGGCGAAAACAGGGGTTCGATTCCCCTTGGGCGCGCCACGTTCCTTAAAGCTCGACGAAAACAGTCTAAGTCTGGGAACTGGTTCCTGCGGCCCTGCCCTGCCATCGTGGCCGCTAGGCCACGCCTGGATGCAAAGTAGCATTCAGGCCATGGCCAATCCCTTGTGGCTGCGCTATCTTGGGGTGTGGCCGCGAGCGTGGCCGCATGTTTCACTATTGGAGATCGACGATGGCTCGAGGCACTGTGAAGTGGTTCAATCCGACCAAGGGATATGGTTTTATCCAGCCGCAGGGCGGCGGCGGTCGGGACGT
>JAXDOS010000198.1:0-5384 GCA_034668785.1 Alphaproteobacteria bacterium | reverse complement strand
AGCTCCCGAGGGGCGCCGTATCTTTGCCCGCATGACCGTGCTGGAAAATTTGCAGATGGGCGGAATCGTCGCCGACCCGGCGCATTTTAATAACGACCTCGAACGAGTGCTTGCGCTGTTTCCCCTTCTGCGCGAACGCCTCCATCAGCGCGGCGGAACCTTATCCGGCGGCGAACAGCAGATGCTTTCGATCGCGCGATCGCTTATGAGCCGCCCGCGGCTCTTGTTGCTTGACGAGCCTTCGCTCGGTTTGGCCCCGCTTATCGTCCAGCAAATCTTTGACGCCATTCGTGAGCTTAACCGGCGAGATGGACTGACGATATTTCTCGTTGAGCAAAATGCCTTCCACGCCTTGAAACTAGCGCATCGCGGTTATGTGATGGTCAACGGACGCATTACGCTTTCCGGTACCGGAGGGGAACTGTTGGCCAAACCCGAGGTCAAGTCCGCCTATCTCGACGGAGGACGACAGCGAGCAGAATCATGATGCACGGCTTTCTATACGAAGAAAATCACATCGGCCTTTTCGTACTCGTCACCCTCGTGCTCGGGGGTGGCGCCGCTTGGCTGACGGGGCGGGCCGTTGCAGCGACCTGGCGCCCGTGGTGGCAACTGGTCGGTTATATGCTGATCCTTGGTGTGGCCGTGCGCTTCATCCATTTCGCGCTGTTCGGCGGCACCCTGCTTTCGCCCTACTATTACGCCATCGATACAGCGCTATGCTTCATCATTGCCTTGCTTGGATTTGGCGCGACCCGTGCGACCCAGATGGTCACGCAATATCGCTGGATCTATCAACGCACCGGACCGTTTGCCTGGCGGCGCCGGTGATTGAGCCCTAGCCGATCGTTCCCAGCGCCGGGAAGGTTTCCAGCAACCAGTAGCTCGCCTCGCTGATGAAGCCGGTAAGGAACGCCACGCCGGTCAGCACCAGCAGCCCGCCCATCACTTTCTCTACCTTGGCGAGATGGCGACGGAAGCGGACCAGAAACGCGGCAAAGGGTTCGACCGCGAACGCCGCCAGCATGAATGGAATGCCCAGCCCAAGCGAATAGACCGCGAGCAACCCCGCACCCCGGGCGACTGTGGCCTCCGAGGCGGCAACCGCCAGGATCGCCGCGAGGATTGGACCGATGCAGGGTGTCCAGCCGAAGGCAAAGGCGAGGCCCATCACATAGGCGCCCCAAAGGCCGACGGGCTTGGCGACTTCAAGCCGTTTCTCCCGCAACAGCCATCCGATGCGGGTAAGGCCAAGGAAATGCAGGCCCATGACGATGATGACGATGCCGGCGATGGTTGCCAGCGTGCCGGCATGGACGCGGATCAGCGTTCCGACTGCGCTGGCGCTGGCGCCGAATGCCACGAAGACGGTGGAAAACCCCAGCACGAATAACGACGCGGCGAGCACCGTCTCTCGGCGCGCCGCGGGCTCAGGCTCGGCATCCGCAAGCCGTTCGAGGGAGACGCCGGAAAGATAAACCAGATAGGGCGGGACCAACGGCAAGACGCAGGGCGACAGGAAGCTAATCAGCCCGGCGAGAAGCACAGCGGGTATGGTGACGTCGGCCATGGCGTTAGATGCGACGGCTGAGCCGGCGGAAGCAAGGCAGGAATGGCCGTGCTGCCGAGAATTGATCGTGTGTGATAGGTTGCGGCAAGAGGGCAAAGTGGTACTGCGGAATCTCATCACCGACGTTGCAGGCATCCGCATCGGCCATGCCGACGACCCGCGATTGGGCTCCGGCGTAACGGCAGTGATCTTCGACGAGCCCGCGGTCGCGAGCATCGATCTGCGCGGCGGCGGACCCGGTACGCGGGAAACCGCCCTCCTCGACCCGGCGCAAACCGTCAGTGGTATCGATGCGATTGCGCTCTCCGGCGGCTCCGCTTTCGGCCTCGATGCGGCATCAGGCGTGCAGGCTTGGCTGCGCGACCAGGGCCGCGGCTTCGCCGTCCGCTCGGCACGGGTGCCAATCGTCCCCGGCGCGATCCTGTTCGATCTTCTCAGCGGCGGCGACAAGAATTGGGAGCGATACCCGCCGTATCGCGAACTCGGCTATGCCGCCGCGGCGAGCGCCAATTCGGATTGCGCGCTCGGCAGTGTCGGAGCCGGTCTCGGCGCCACTACCGTAGGTCTCAAAGGCGGCATCGGCTCCGCTTCAGCGGAGATTGACGGTCTCACGGTCGGAGCCTTGGTCGCAGTCAACGCCGCCGGCAGCGTCACCATTGGCGATGGTCCGTGGTTTTGGGCAGCGCCGTTCGAGCAAAACGGAGAATTCGGTGCTCGCGGCTTCCCGTCTTCGTTCCCCGCCGATGCGTTGGAGCCACGGACCAAGGGCAGTGCGCGGATGAGCACGACGCTCGCCGTGGTGGCGACCGACGCGATCTTGACCAAGGCGCAGGCCAAGCGCCTGGCGGTGATGGCGCAGACCGGCCTCGCACGCGCGATCTATCCGGTCCACACCCCGCTCGATGGTGACGTGTTGTTTGCCGCGGCCACGGGACGAAAAGCCCTCGCCGATCCCTTGATCGCGCTCTCTCGGCTCGGTGCTGTCGCCGGGAATGTGGTTGCCCGCGCTATTGCGCGCGCGGTGTACGAGGCAACGCCCCTTCCCTTTCCTGGGGCCTTGCCAAGCTGGCACGACAGGTTCGGCAAGTAACCCCGCCGGCGTGAACAAAAGCGGGCAAAAGGCGTTGATTATGAGTAACGCCACAGCCGGATGAGGCTGCAAATGCCCTCAACAGCCATCGCCTTTATCAGCTATGACCGCGACCGCGGGATGCTGACGGTTACCTTTGTTTCCGGCCGCCGCTACCAATATTATGGCGTGTCGAGCGATGTGGTCAGCGCCTTTCGGAATGCGCCTTCAAAGGGGGCGTTTTTCAACCAGCGCATTCGCGACCGCTATCGTTTCCGCGAGGTTACCGCCGGCGCCGCGTGATCGCCGCGCCGTCCCCTGCTCACATTGCCCCTGCGGCATCGCCGTGGTACCCCGGAGCAGTCCAATCCGGAGCTTTCGATGCGACCGCTTGCTATCGCGCCTTCGATTCTCTCCTCCGATTTTGCCAAGCTTGGAGAGGAGGTTCGCGCCATCGAGGCCGCAGGCGCCGATTGGATCCATGTCGACGTGATGGACGGGCATTTCGTCCCCGTCATCTCGTTCGGCCCGGAGGTGGTGAAAGCCATCCGCCCGGTGACCAAGAAACTCCTCGACGTGCATCTCATGGTCGCGCCTTGCGATCCACATCTTGAAGCCTTTGCCAAGGCCGGCTCCGATATCATTACCGTTCACGTCGAGGCCGGACCACATCTGCATCGTTCGCTGCAGGCGATCCGTGCGCTGGGCAAGAAGGCCGGCGTCACCATGAATCCAAGCACGCCGGTGGAATCCATTGAGCACGTCATCGACATCGTCGATCTCGTCCTCGTCATGTCGGTTAACCCCGGCTATGGTGGCCAAAGCTTTATCCCCGCGGCCGTGGAGAAAATCCGGCGCGTCGCGGCGTTGGTTGGCGGCCGGCCCATCGACATCGAAATCGATGGCGGCGTCACGCCGGACAATGCGGCGATGGTCGTAGCCGCCGGAGCCAATGTGCTGGTCGCCGGTTCTGCCGTCTTCAAAGGCGGGCCTGCGTCCTACCGCGCCAATATCGCGGCGATCCGTCAAGCCGCGGCCATGGCGCGCGGAGAAGCGGCGTAGCAGGGCTCAAGCACGGCAACAGTCAGCGGCGTGATCGCCGCGCCGGAGGCTGGTACTGAATATTGATAGCCTGTACCTCTGCGCTGAAATGGCGGCCAATCCAACCAAGAAACGCGGATAGCAACCGTGCTTCCTCGTCCTGATCGGGCGATTTGATTTCAACGCTGATCAGCTCCGACGGAGTTCGCTCCAGGCTGATGGAGCCAGGATATCTGGCATGCTTCCATCTGGCCGCACTCGCCCGCTTGCGTCCGGCGCGCGAGAACGTCCCACGGCCACCTTTTCGAATTTCGGCTTCCCGTCTGACCATCGCGCCATACAGCCGCATGCCATTGCGGGGCATGATCTGAAGCAGTTTCATGGTGGAATTCCCCCCGTGATTCGCTGCCTGACCAGCATTGCACGGCCACTCGCAATTGTTGAGCGCCGCCTGATCTGCTACAGCGCAGGCTTGCTCGGAGGCAACGATGATCCCGCGCTATAGCCGACCTGAGATGGCCGCGATCTGGTCGCCGCAGACGCGCTTTCGCATCTGGTTTGAGATCGAAGCGCATGCGGCCGATGCCATGGCCGAGCTCGGCATCATCCCCAAGGAAGCCGCCAAAAAGATTTGGGAAAAGGGCAAGAACGCCACGTTCGATGTGGCGCGCATCGATGCGATCGAAGCCGAGGTCAAGCACGACGTCATCGCCTTCCTGACGCATCTCGCCGAGATCGTCGGGCCCGAGGCGCGCTTCGTGCATTCCGGCATGACATCGTCCGACGTGCTCGACACCTGCTTTAATGTCCAGCTCGTGCGCGCGGCGGAGCTATTGATCGGTGATATCGACAAACTGTTGGCCGCGCTCAAGCGCCGCGCCTTCGAGTACAAGCTCACTCCAACCATCGGTCGCTCTCACGGCATCCACGCAGAGCCGACGACTTTCGGGTTGAAGCTCGCCTATGCCTATGCCGAATTCTTCCGCGCCAAGGAGCGCCTGATCTGCGCACGCACAGAGGTCGCGACCTGCGCCATTTCCGGCGCCGTCGGCACTTTCGCCCAGGTTGATCCGCGCGTCGAAGAACATGTCGCCAAAGCGCTCGGGCTTGGCGTCGAGCCGGTCTCCACACAAATCATTCCGCGCGATCGTCATGCGATGTATTTTGCCACCCTCGGCGTCGTGGCCTCATCGGTCGAACGACTGGCGACGGAAATCCGGCATCTGCAAAGGACGGAGGTGCTCGAAGCCGAGGAATTCTTCTCTCCGGGCCAGAAGGGTTCTTCCGCCATGCCGCACAAACGCAACCCGGTGCTCAGCGAGAACCTGACCGGCCTTGCCCGCATGGTGCGCGCTTACGTGACGCCGGCGTTGGAGAATGTGGCGCTCTGGCATGAACGCGACATCTCGCACTCTTCCGTCGAACGCATGATCGGCCCTGACGCCACGGTGACGCTCGACTTCGCGCTGGCGCGGCTCGCGGGCGTGATCGACAAGCTCGTGGTCTATCCGGAGAATATGAAAAAGAACCTCGACCGGCTCGGCGGGCTTGTTCATTCACAGCGCGTGTTGATCGCGCTGACGCAAAAAGGCGTGGCGCGCGAGGAGGCCTACAAACTGGTCCAGCGCAACGCAATGCAAGTTTGGGAAGGCAAAGGCGATTTCCTCACCTTGCTGAAGGCTGACAAGGACGTGCGCGCCAAGC
>JAXDOS010000197.1:0-36339 GCA_034668785.1 Alphaproteobacteria bacterium | reverse complement strand
CAGCTCTGCCGCAGGCGGCGGCACAGACGCCTATGGCCGCCTCGCGGGCATATTCCTCGAGAAATATCTCCCTGGTTCGCCCAGCATCGTTCCGCGCAACGTCCCCGGCGCCGATGGGCTAACAGCCATGAACTTCGTGGTGCAGCAGGTCGCTCCCGACGGCAACACCATCGTCGTGGCCGCGAATACCATGGCCGACCCTTTGAACTACCGGAAACCGCAGGCGCAATTCAATCCGGTCGACTTTGTTGTGGTGGGCGGCGCCGGCCGCGGCGGCGAGGTTCTCCTCATCAACAAGGAGGCGGCAAAGCGCCTATACGACAAGCAAGCTGCTCCGGTCATCATGGGATCGCTAAGTGGGATTCCGCGCTCCGGCATGCAGATGACCGCCTGGGGAATCGAGTTCCTCGGCTGGAACGCCAAATGGGTCATCGGCTATCGCGGCACCAATGAACTCACCCTCGCGCTGGAGCGCGGCGAGATCGACATGACCTCGACCGCCAACCTATTCTTGATTCAGCGGCTGATCGAGACCGGAAAGTTCGAAATCCTGACGCAAAGCGGCACGCTGAAGAATGGCGCGCTCGCGGCGCGCCCGGAATTTGGCAATGCACCGCTTTTCACCACCATGCTGGAGGGCAAGATTAACGACCCGCTGGCCAGCAAGGCTTTTGAATACTGGAGCACGATCGCGGTTACGGATAAATGGCTGGCATTGCCGCCGAAATCGCCAAAGGGCGTTGCCGACATCTATCGCGACGCCTATGCCAAAATCATGCACGATCCGGACTTCATCGATCGCGGAAAAAAGATCAGCGATGACTTCGTGCCATTGTCGGCGATGGAAGTAGAGGCGCTCATCCACCGGCTGGGAAGCTTGCCCTTGGAAGCGACGGAATACATGACCGTCATCCTGCGCAAGCAGGGCCTGGACGTACAATAATCGGACGGTCCGAAACGGTTGTAAATCGCGACTATGATGGCTAAACCTAGCTGACATTTAATCAAACCCCTGATCGCCAGCGCGGTGGCGCAACAAATTCGCGGAAAGAAAAACGATGAGCAATATGGATAAGATTTCGTTCCCCTATCGCGCCACCACACACTTGGCTTTCCTTCACGTCGTCGGTCAATCTGGGTCTTGGTCCAAGCATGGCTTGGACGTCAACTACGACTGGCAGATTTCCAAATCCGACGCGCATCACGCCATCGAAAGCGGCGAAGTCGAGTTTGTCGGCGGCAACCACATCTCGACCTACGGCAAACGCGCCCGCGGGGATCAGTGGGTGTATATCGGCCAGACCCTGAACTCTGTTCAATGCAAGCTAGTGGTGCGGCCCGATTCCGGCATAGACAGCGTCGCCGATCTACGCGGCAAGCGAATTGGTACCCGCGGAAACCATCCCGGTCTCAACGACTGGCTGTTTTTGAAACAGCATGGCCTGGACGTGGACCGCGGCGACTTCGAATTCGTCCGTGACTACAAGGGGCAGGTCGTCTCGGAAGACGTCGAGCAGCTCGAAGGAGCGGATGCCGCGGCGGCGTTGCAGAAGAAACACAATCCGCTTTGGGCATGGGTGCGCGACCGCCACGTCGACGCGGCACTGGTGATGTCGCCGGGTCACCTGTTCGCAGCGGATGCCGGGATGAAGATCATCGACATCGAAGCGCTGCCGATGATTTGGTACACAACCGTATCGTCGAGCCTGCCCTTTGTTGAGAAACACCCCGACATCGTCGAGCGCTTCCTCAAAGGTTTGATTGAAGGAATTCATTTCTTCAAGACGCATCCGGAAGAGAGCATCAAAATCATCCAGAAGTACCACACGCGGGAAGGTCAGCTTAATCACGCCCAGGCGACCTACATGTATCACGACATCGAACCGGTGATCGATCCGAAGCTTTATCCTAAGATGGATGCGATCGCGAATGTCTATGAAGCAGCCAAGCGCTTCGATGCCGATGCCGCGAAAATCAACCCCATGGAGCTTTGGGACTTGCATCATATCCGCCGCATCGACGATAGCGGCTTCATTAAAAATCTCTATTCGGGCAAGCCCGACCCGCGCGCGGTCAGCGAGAAAAGAGATCCGGAGTTCAAGCGCGAGCAGGAGAAGAAGCAAGCCGAAGTCATTGCCGCCGTGAAGGCTTGCGGCCACCTGCAAAGCGAGAGCTGCGGCTGCGACTGAGTGGCGGCCGCCGCTTGGCGAGCAATGCATTCGTCATGCGCGGACTTGATCCGCGCATCCATCTTTTTCGCAAGAACGATGGATTGCCGGGTCATAAGGCGTCGCGAAGCGACGCCTTCTTTGACGGCTACGCCCGGCAATGACGACGGTAGGCATACTGCGACCAGCGCGGGGCATAACGAAAAAAGCATTTGACATCTTTTCCTGTCTATGATTTTAATCCTAGACCTTTGCAGCCTGACAGGCGCTCGTCATGACGCGCCTTGAAGTGGCGGAGGGACGGTGCTGCCTCATGCAGCGCCGTTGTGGAGCGCCGGGGAGGCGCCGGGTCCTTCGCCAAGGACCCGCGCGTCTCGCCAGACGCGCGGCGGGGTCCGTCAATCCCCGCTAAAGGGCGCTGCGCCAGCGCCCTTGGCGCCTCCCCGGCGCTCCATTCCCTATCGAGGGAAACGGAAAAAGGGAGAACGGCGCGCCCGCGCCGCCAACTATAGGGCCGGCGGAGCGTTGGCTTTTTTTACTGGACTACTGCACGCCAATGCCCTGCTTGCGCATGAGCTCCTTAGTATAGTCGATGGCTGCTGGCGGCGTGTCCGCCAGTGTCCGCGCGACCATCTCCACGTCCTGCGCCGTCATTGGTTCGAAGCCGTCGCTGATTTTCTCGCCCTTCTCACGAAATTCCGGGTCGGCCGAGGCTTTCGCAAACGCTTCCCTGTAGACCGCCACGATATTTTCTGGTGTGGCGGGCGGCAGCGCCACCCACTTGTCGCCGTTGTTCAGCGCTTCCCAATAATCATAGGCTTTTTGCGCAATCGGATCCTTGATCTTGCCCTTCATCTGCTCGGGAAACAGTGGCGTGTCTCCGTAGTCCTGCCGCGCAAGGATCTTGCCATTGGCAAGATAGCCGGACTGGTTGATGAGCTTGAGCTGCCCGCTGTTGAGACGATCCTTGATCTGAAACAGGTTGCCGGTCGAGGTCATGTCGATCTCGCCTCGATCGAGCGCCAGCATCACCTCATTGGTGCCGTGATAGCCAACGATCCAGGTGGCGTTCCAGCCGAGATATTCGATGCACCACAGCGCCGGCTGCATGATGGAACGCGGCACCGTCAGGGCCGAGCCGATGATCACGGGTTTTTTCGACTTGTCGAAAAGTCTTTCAGCGGCGTCCTTGCTGGTAAAGATGGCACCGCCGCCTCGGCCTACGCCGCCGACGAAGCGCAGGTTTTTCGGATCGTATTGAGCATTGGCTCCGCGGTAGGTGATCGGGTCGATCATGGAAATCGAGCCGTTGATGGCCGTCAGCCCGTCAGGCGCGACCCTCTGGACAAAGTGGTTCAGCGCCTTGATTCCGCTTGCGCCCGGCAGATTCTGCACGACGACGGTGGGTTGTCCGGGAAGATATTTGGTCAGGAACGGTGCGACCAGCCGCGCGGATGCATCGGTGCCGCCGCCAACCTCGGAGCCGACAAGAAGGGTAATTGTTTTGCCTTTGAAATTGACGGCATCCTGAGCGGCCGCGCTAGAACATCCGAGGCCGAATGCAAGAATACCGGCCAACCCAATTGCATTGAACCGGTTTCCAAACTTCGACATATGTCTCCTCCCTCGGAAGGTTTTGATTTCTTACGCGCTTATTGCCGTTGCAAACTGATCCATCTTCACGGCGAATCCCTTCTTAGCCATCTCCTGCTCATACATCGTATGGATGCGCGGATCCTGATCGCGATACTCGATCTGGTTGCCGCCACGCTTCACGTCGACGTCGAGCTTGGCGTAGATTCTCCGCGTGTGCTCGGTCATCGGATAGCGGACACTGCCCTGCATGAAAGCGAGATAACGCACCGGCTCGGTGCCGGCGTTGAAATGCTGGTGAAACATCATGTCCTGTGGGGCGAACACCCAGCCATGCCGCCAATCGACGCGGATGAAGTCCTTGTCGCCTTCCATCCAGAGCAGCGAATAGCCCTCGCCGGAGATGATGTAGATGTGCACGTCCGGGGAATGCCGGTGTGCCTTCTTGTAAGTGCCGACCGGCATTTCCGAAATATGCGCATGCAGCACGCCGTCGGCGAGGATCAACTGGATATGCGAAGCGCCCTTTCCGCGCTCCGACCATTCATGCAGCTTGAAGCTGGCCGCATCCGGTACGAAATTCGTCTCCCACATATGCTTGCCGGCGCGCACTGGAATGAATTCCCCGTCTCCGGTGTAATGCTGGATCGGACCTTCCCGTTCGGGGAAAACGCCTGAATTGTTGAAAACGAAATCCTCGTTGTGGAAGAGATTGAGCACCGCGGGCAGATTGCAGGAAACCGCAATGCGCGCCTTTTCGGTGCCCGATCCGTTGAAGAGCTGATAGCGGGTATTCAGCGGCGGCGCGAAAACGCTGTTTGTGATCCATTCGAATTGCTGACGCTCACCCGCATAGCGGTCGATGATTCCGCTGCCGTGGCCTGACAGCACGTAGAAGGCCGCTTCGAAGATGTGTTTCTGCGGCAGAGTCTTGCCGCCCGGCGGGATGTCCAGCACGAAAACCGTCATCGCGTCGCCACGGCCCTTGACGTGAACGATGGCGCCATCGATGCCGAAGCGCGCCCAATGCCTTGTCTCGACGGCGAGAAGGTCGAGGCCAAAGTCCTCGTAGATCGGCACGCCCTCTTTCTGGCTCCAGTCCAAATAAGGATCGAGCATGAACTTGCCGGGCGGGACCTTCACGTCGGCCATTCTTACCTCCTAACCTTGGCTGGGGCCGGCATCTGCGTCCTCATTCTGAGAAGCGGCGGCGCGATTGCGCCTGCTTTTCGCCGGTTTCGAAATAACGGCCCTGGACGGCCAATTCGGCCTCTTTCTCTTCTTCTTCCGTCCAATGACCGAGCGAATAGCCCCACCATGGCTCCTTTAAAGTGAGCGAGGGGAGTTGCAGGTCACGCCACATCTCTAGCGCACGGTCCATGAACTCCTTCTTCGGCAGCGATAGCGGCGGATAGGGCCACGGCATGGTCGCGTCGATGATGATCGCGGTTGAGCGCGGCGCTTTGCCATGGGTCAGCCCGCGGGATTCCCCGGGCGCTGCGGCGGAAGGATCGAGGGCGAACAAGGGCGCTTCGACAACTTCCATGTCGCGGAAGGGCTGCGAGCGATAGGCCACCGCCCACATCACGTTCTCCACGTCCAGCGCATTGATGTCCTCATCCACCGCGATAGCGATCTTGCCGATAAACTTTTCCGCCACGAGGCGCAGTGCGTTCTTGGCGTCGTCGGGCGTGCGCTTCTTGATCTTCACCACGACAAGGGCGTTGGCTCCGGCGCATTCCAGATATTCGACCTGGCTGACGTTGGTGAAGCCGGCATTGTGCAGGAATTTGTAGGCACCCTCGCCGCGGCTGATGTGGCGCATCTTCGAGCTTTCGCTCGGCGGCATCTGGCTGATGATGGCGAGGAAGATCGGCTTCTTCTTCATGGTGATCGCGGTGACGTCCATGAAGAAGCTGTAATCGCGCGCCGCCATGTAGCCGGGGAATTCCCCGAAGGCACCTTCCATTTCGAGGATGTCGGTCGGGATGGTGCCCTCGATGACGATTTCCGCCTCGGCGGGCACCATCAGGTCTTGTGTGACGCAGCGCACCACCTCGAGCGGATGGCCGGACAAGGCGCCGGCCACATCGTATTCACACATGTCGTTCGGAATGCGCGTCACCGCTGTGTAGGTGACATGCGGCGGCGCGCCGATGACCAGCGCCGCAGGCATGCGCTCGATACCCTTCTTGCGCCAGAGATCGATATGTTCGCGCATGCCGACGCCGAGCATCGCGGGCAGCGTGCCGATGCGGTTTTCCGCTTTGACCATGCCGCGGTAGTTGCCGACATTATGCAGCCCGGTATCCGGATGTTTCGAGACCCAGTGCGAGGCCGTGGTGTAAGGCGCATTGTCGAAGCCGGGCGTCGAAATCGGTATCGGCAGGCGGCTCAAACCGCCGCCTTCGCGCGTTAGCTCCGCGCCGGTGATGACAACTTCGTGGCAGGCCGCCTCTTTCACTTCCACCGGAGTGAGTGGGTTCGCCAGCGCTTTGCGCCAGGTAGCCGATATCTGGTCGACCGGAACGCCCATGCCGAGCGCATAAATATCCGACGATCCCGCCAGCGCGCCCAGCAGCACGGGAATGTCGTATTTCCGGCCGCGGCTATCGACGACGTTTTCGAAGAAGAAGGCCTTGCGCTGGCTCTCCGGCAATCCCCGGAACTGCAAGCGGACAAGGGGATGAAGCTCGGTATCCTTGTTGACGGGCGTGGTCACGCGCACAAGTTTACCGGCCTTATCCAGACCCTCGACATAACTACGAAGCGTGGGCCAATAGGCCATCAGGTTCTCCTGAATTAGGAAACAGCGCGGCGCTCGGCCGCCGTGCTGGCTTTAAGAAATTCTTCAAGGAAATCGAGCCTGTCGTTGCCCCACCACATCTCGCCGCCAATCAGCATGGTCGGAACCCCGAAAGCGCCGCGCTCATGCGCCTGACGCGTGGAAGCCTCGTAGCGTTGCTGCGACGCCTCGGAACGAACGAAAGCGATAAACTCGTCCGGCTCCCAGCCGAGCTCCTTGGCGATATCGCGCCAGAGCTGCTCATCCACCATGTCGCGGCCGTCGCGCCGCAGCTTGCTCCAGGCGTTTGTCACATAGTCGCGCTGTTGCCCGCGATCCTCCGCGAAGAAAAAGCCACGGTTGAGCCAACTTGATTCATGCGACCCCTCAGGCGGCTTGATCGGAACGCCGTAGCGGTCGGCCCAGCGCTGCTGATCGATGCGCGAATAGCGCAGCTTCAGTGGTATCTGCGTCACGCGCGGCGCGGTATTCCCCGCAAGCTGCTTCAGCTCGGCCAGGCTCGCGGCATGATAGGCCAGAGAATAACCGTAGCGCGCCGCGAGGTCCGGTAGCCGCTGGTGCGCGAGATAGCTGAACGGGCTGATGAAGTCGAAGTAGAAGTCGATCGTCGGGACCATCAATGCCTCAGGTCGTTGCAGGCGTGTGCTTGCTGTGGGTCTGCGCATATTCCGGCATCGGCTGCGGTCCCCAGGTCAGCCGGGCGGCCTTGAAATCCGTCCAGACCTTGGGCCGCTGCGGATGATCCTTGTGCCAGGGACGCGGCTCGAAATAGCCGGCGGCCTCGTCTTTCATCTGATCGAGCTCGGTGTAGAACTCGACCACGCGATGATCCGGGTCGAAGTGATACATGAAGATATTGTGGCCGATGCCGTGGCGTCCGGGACCCCAGACGATCTGCACGTCCTTCTCGCCGAGGTGATCGCAGGCTTTCTGCACATGCGCCCAATCCTTCAGCTCGAAGGCGAAGTGGTGCATGCGCTGCTCGTCGCCGCGCAGGAAGTTCACCGTGTGATGATCAGGACCGCAGCGCAGGAAGGCGAAGAAGTCGCCCGCCCAGTCCGACACGCGAAAACCCAGCACCGAGGTGTAAAAGTCCACCATCTGCTTGGCGTCGCGCACCATGAAGGCGATATGGCCGAGCTTGATCGGCGCCGTGGCGTTCCGGGCTTCGGTGCGCGGCAATAGCTCGGTTTCGGAGAACAGTTCGACGCGCGTACCGTTGGGATCTTCGAAGGCCAGAGCATCGTGCATATTCGGCGTGACGTCCCGCCGCCGCTCGCTCTTGATGCCACGCTCGCTCAGCGCAAGGCTTGCCGCGGCGAGGTCGGTGGCGGAATCAACATGCAGCGACAGCGCCGTGCAGCGCTGCACCGCGCCGCGCTCAAGCACCACCACCTCGTCGCCGAGATAGGTGGCGAGAATGGCCCGCTGCTTGTCCTGCGTGGCCACGGCCAAGCCGACCACCTGCGTATAGTGAGCGATCTGATGCTCCAGATCGGACGTCTCGAACGTCACATGCCCGAGTCTTTTTACCGGTATCACAGTCCCACTCCCCTATTCCGCCGCGACGACATGCTCGGCGGCCGGCACCCCGACACGCATGCGCAGCGGCGCCCGGCTCAATGTATTGTTGATATCGACAAGCTTGACCAGTTGCTCCATGAACAGCCGTTTTTCCTGGTCATCCAAAGCCTGGAGGATGCGCTGCTCCGCCTTTCGGATCAGCCCGGCGCTGGTGTTGAGCAGGCGGATACCGGCCGGCGTGACAAAGGCCTGCTTCGTCCGCCTATTGCTCTTCGGCGTCACCCGCGCGATCAATCCGCGTTGCTGCAAAAACAAAAAGACGCGGCCGGCGCTGGAGCGGTCGATGGCGATCAAATCGGCAATCGCCTGCTGTTCCAGACCCGGGCGATCCCGCACCGCGACGAGCGCGATGTGCTGAACCGGCGTGATATCCAGGTTTTTGAACTCGTCCATGAATATCGCCACCGCGATCTGCTGCAATCGCCGGATGAGATGACCGGGACCGCGATAGGCGTCGTCCAAGGTCCAAAGCAGGGCCGCGGGAGTGCCGTTGGATTTTGTCGACCTGGGCGGCACGGCGCGCAACGTCAGACCGGATAAACGAGGTAGCGGGGCGTCGTCACGGTATCCATGATCGCCCGTTTTGCCGTAAAGCGCGCTTCCTCGCCGTCGAGTTGCATGTCGTCCTCGTAGACGCCCGTCACCAGGATCTCCGAGCCGCCCTTGCGGTTTGTATAGGAGACCATGAAATTCGACAGGACGTGAAAACGCCCGCCCTCGCCTTGCGTGCATTCGAAACGCTGCACGAAGTGCCGCGTCGCGTAGTCCTCAAAGGTCCCCGACCACACCTCGTTGATGAATTTCACCCGGTCGATCAGCCGCGCCCGGTTGTCATCCAGCATCATCGCCACCGGCAGCCCGGCATCGACGTTTTCCCGGGTGATGCAGACATAGCTGCCGTCTTCGGCAAAACACGCAAGCCAGGCGTTAAGATCGTGCCGGTCCAACGCGGCAAGATATTTCATTTGCAGGGCGTCGACCCGCGCCAGGATAAGAGGATCAATCACGCTGGAACCCCATGGTTTTGCGATAACGCTCCCAGCGGATCAGGTTGCTGGCCTCATCGTTCTGGGCGACGAAGCAAGGGGCCTGCAGCGGCTTGCCCTCATAGCCTTTTTGAAAGGCCACGGTTCCCAACGCTCGGGAGCCGCCGTGAACGCGGCTGAAGACAGCGCCATCCTCAAGCGAGATGAAGCCGCTCGGGCCAAGCAGATTAGACGCTTGTCGAATCCGATGCGCCAGCAATTCCGGAGAGTCGTCCTGGTGCGAGAAATAGGCGTAATGGACTTCCGTCTCGTCCGGCGACAGCGGAAAGGCGTAGCGGACGTTGATGACATCCATGTGCTTGACGATTGTCGTCATCGGCCAGAAAGAGACAATGACGGATCGTGGCGGTGTGGAAGTGTCGCGGAATTCGACCAGCGAGTGATCGTTCAAGAATCCTGGCTGCGGACGTTGCACCTCCGCTTCCATGACCTTGTGGCCATACTCGGTGACGCCGTTGGAGCCTTTGCCGCCGCCCCACTTCAGCAACCGGAACGCGCGATGCAGCAGCGGCGGGTGATAGCCCTCGTTGTCGCCATATTCCTTCCAGTTGGTTCCATAGATCGTTTTTTGATAGCCGATCAGCTTCAAGCGGCCGTCGCCTCCAAGCGCTTTAGAGAGGTAATCCTTGGTCCCCTTCAGAAATTCTTCGAATTCGGGTGCGTCATTGCTGCAGGTGGCAAAAACGAGCCCACAAAATTCGCCCGAACGCAGCTCTTTCAGACCGAAATTTTCTTTTCGGAAGTCCGGTGAAAATTGATCCATGCCCGACGCGCCGATCAGATCGCCGCGCAGATTGAACAGCCAGCGGTGGTAAGGGCACTCGATTTCTTTGGCTTGGCCGCGCGCGCAAATCTGCAATTGCGTGCCGCGGTGCGGGCAGGAATTGTAAAACACGCGGACGCGGTCATCGTCGCCATGGACGATAAGTACCGGCGCTTCACCGATCTGCAGGGTTTTGAAGTCGCCTTTGTTAGGAACTTCGGAGGCGTGTGCCAGCGGATGCCATTCGGGGCCGTAAAAAATCCGGCCAAGCTCGGCCTCATAGACGTCGCGCCGATAAAAGACGTCCTTGGGAATGGTGTTGTATTCGGCCGGCCAGCGGACCGAGACCTCGGATGCAGAGGCCATGGCGTCACTCCCTATAAGATTTTATCCGCCGGTGTTCCCCGGCTTCGCACGCGAACAGCGCACGTATTTGCACCGGCAGTATGCCAACCCTCCGCATACTGTCAATGAGCTTGTCAGAGCGTTTTGCGCGTCTTACGGTTGAGACAATCGAGTGCGGGGAGGAAGCGGGATGCGTCAAAAAGGCGCGCGCCTGACGGCGGCGGATATTCAGGGAGCATGGGCCATTCTGCCGACACCGGCGAAGGACAACGCTTCGGATTGGCGGGCGGAGGACACTGTCGATCTCGACGAGACGGCGCGCGTGGTCGAGGAATTGATCAAAGCCGGTGTCGACGGCCTTCTCAGCCTCGGCACCTTCGGCGAATGCGCCACGCTGACCTGGGAGGAGAAGCGCGCCTTCATGGCGACGGTGGTGGAAACCGCGCGCGGACGCGTCCCTTATTTCGGCGGCACGAGCAGCCTGAATACCCGCGAGACCGTGCAGCAGACTCGCGCGGCGCATGACATCGGCGTTGATGGCACGATGCTGGGGCCGCCGATGTGGTGCTATCCCGATCTCGCGACCAGCTTGCAATTTTATGGCGACGTCGCGGAATCCTGCCCCGAGATCGCAATCTGCGTCTATGCCAATCCAGAAGCTTTCAAGTTCGATTTCCCCCGGCCATTCTGGGCGCAGATTATCCAAGTGCCGCAGGTCGTCGCCGCAAAGATCGTCGGCATCGCCACCATCGAGGCAGACCTGCGGCTGACCAAAGGTCAGATCCGGCTCATGCCGGTCGACAGCGCTTATTATGCCGCGGCACGCATCGCGCCGGAAGAATGCACCGCCTTCTGGAGTGGCGGCGCGCTCTGCGGACCTGCCGTGCAGCTTAAATTGCGCGATACGGTATCGGCGGCGAAGAAAAGCGGCGACTGGTCTGCAGCCAAGGAGATTTCCGCTGCCATCGCCGCCGCTTCCGCGCGTCTCATCCCCAACGGCAATTTCGCCGAGTTCTCCAAATACAATATCGGATTGGAGAAGGCGCGGATGAATGCCGCAGGCTGGGTGAAGGCCGGTCCATGCCGGCCGCCGTATCATATCGTGCCGGAAAATTATCTCGAGGGTGCGCGCGAGTCCGGCAAGATGCTGGCAAAGCTTCATACCCAGATCGCCGCGCACAACGCATCGCGATCGTGAACGCCGCTCACATGATGGAAAGCCCGCCATCCACCATGATGGTCGCGCCGGTCATGTAGGAGCTTTCGTCGGAAGCAAGCCAGAGCACAGGATAGGCGATTTCTTCCGGCTTCGCCCAGCGTTGCAGCAACGAATCCGACCTGACTTCCTTGGCCATATCTTCCGGCTTTTCCCCTCTGGCCACGCCGCGCCCGACGGTGAAGGGGGTCAACGTTCCACCGGGACAAACAGCGTTGGCGCGGACGCCGTTCTGCGCCTCTTCGAAAGCGAGCGTGCGGGTCAGAGACAGCAAAGCGGCCTTCGTCGCATCATAGATCGGCATGCCCTTTCGCCCAGTGACTGCGTAGCAAGAGGACATGTTGACAATGCTGGCGTTGCCGCTGCGCCGAAGGTGGCCCAGCGCCGCCTTACAAAAGTTCACCGCGCCAAGAACATTGATGGAGAATAACTTCTGCCAGTCTTCCGACGTAGAGGCTTCGACGGAGGAGTGACTGCGGACGGCGGCGTTGTTGACGAGAACGTTGATCCCGCCGAAGCAACTGACGGCATGCTCGACGGAGCGCGCCGCATATTCATAGTCGGATACGTCGGCGACGCAGCTCTCGACCTGTGCCTTCGGAACCATGGAGCGCAACCGGTCAACCGTCCGGCGCAACATGTTCGCGTCGCGGTCGACCAGCACGATGCTTCCGCCTTCGGCGCAAAACAACTCACCGATTGCGGCGCCGATCCCGCCTCCCCCGCCGGTCACGATGGCGGTCTTTCCGATCATGCGCGTTCCCACGCCTTCCTCCTTACAAGCTTACAGCGCAGTATCATACTGAAGGCGTTGCACACGTAATATGCCCGGGACGCTATCCCTGGGTATTTCTTGAAGGTCGGACAGCGAAACATTGCCCAGCAAAATTATGACCGTCCGAACCGCCGCCGAATGAAGCGCATGAGTCTAAATGCGGCTGTAGCCTCAAGTCGATCCCTCTGATCCAAGAGAGCTTGGATGCGCTGATCACGTTCCTGCGCTTCAGTAGCAAGTCGGCGAAGCCCCGCGTCCGCGACAATGATCTGCTGGTCGCGCTCTTCAACCTGCCGGCTTAATTGGCGCAAATTGTTGTCCGCCACCTCAGTCACGTGACGCAATTCTTGATCGGCGGCAGCTAAGCGCTGGTCGCGCACTTGGACTTCCGCCGTAAGTCGGCGAAGCTCTGCATCGGCGATAACGAGTTGCTGGTCGCGTTCTTGAGTCTGCCGGATAACTTGGCGTAAATTACTGTCCGCCACCTCGATCACGCGTCGGAATTCTTGGTCAACGGCAAGCAGGCGCCGATCGCGATCTTGGACTTCGGCCGCAAGCCGGCGAAGTTCTGCGTCGGCGGCCATGAGTTGTTGGTCGCGATCTTGAACCTGTCGAATGAGTTCCCGTAAATCGTTGTCCGTCGCCTCCAGTACACGTCGCAATTCTTGATCAGCGGCAACGAGTTGCTGGTCGCGATCTTGAACCTTCCCAATGAGCTCGCGCAAGTTATTGTCTGTCATCTCGAACACGTGCCGCAGTTCTTGGTCGGCGGCACCGAGGCGCTGGTCGCGGTCTTGCACTTCGGACGCAAGCCGTCGGAGTTCCGCGTCCGCCACAACGACTTGCTGGTTAAGTTCGTTTAACTCTGTTCGAAGGAAGGCTGTCGTTTCGAGATGAGTTTCGGCATCGCGGCTGAGCTCAGACATCCGTTCATCGCACGCAGCTACCGTTCTCCTGAGCGCACCCACCTCCGCCTTCGACTCAGTCCCGAACAAGTCGAGGCTGCCAGTCAAATCACGAAGTCGGAAAAACTCGTCATCGCTCTGAGCTTCGTCAAACAAGGTCTCTACTGCAAAGATTTGATGCGCCTCTAAAGAAGCGGTCAGCGCAAGTTCGATCAACCAGCGATAGGGAGCTTGTTTGGTAGAGATTTTCGCTTCGGCCAGGTCGCGCGCAAAAACTTTTTTCAAAAGCCTAGGGTTCATTGATCGGTAATGCTTCAATATTTGGGCGAACTCAAAATTGCAGCGCAAAATAGTGTCTCGCCGCGGAGCGCTCATATTGAGTTGATCGCCACGAATCCGAAATGCAGTAAGCTCCTCATCTAAGATATGGATATTGTGGTCCGTACAAATCCGGACCCACATGTCAAAATCCTGCAGGTTAGTCAGACGCGGATCATAGCTACCCACTTGCGCATAAACGGCTCGACGAACCATAGCAGTCGGCGCGCACAGACAGTTGGAGGAAAAAAAGAAGTGGCGCAGTAGTGAAACTCTGGAGAAATCGGGCAACGAAAATGGAATTGTGAAATCAAAAAAACTTTTGGTGGGTTGTCCTTGCTCGTCGACCGTTCGAGGAAGCCCAAAGACCGCGCCTATGGTGGGGTTGGCGGTTAGAAAAGATACCTCCCGTGCCAGCCGGCCCGGGAGCGCAAAATCGTCGGAGTTTAGGATTGCAACGAATTCCCCCCGCGCTCGCGCAATCGTTGCGTTCATGGCGTTGGAAATGCCTCGGTTTTTCTTGAACACCCGTAGACGAATTCGCGGATCATTAAATTCGCGGATTTTGTCAGCAGTACCGTCGCTCGATCCGTCGTCGGTGATGACGATTTCGAAGTTTTGAAAGGATTGATCTAAAACGCTTTGAATCGCCTCGCCAACATACTTGGCGTGATTGTAAGATTTAATGACAACAGATACCTGCGGAGGCATAGAGCGTACCGTCTACCAAACATTTCAGCAGCAGCGATGCAGTAGTCCATCTGCTCATGGGCGCCAGATCGTCGGCTGATCGAAATCCCCGGTCTAGCCAGGAGGCGCTCCTGGCAACTCGAACCGGGTCAAACCCGTTTCGACGACCCGGGCCGGATTACCCATCACTCTGGCGCCGCAGGCAACGTCGCGGGTCACCAATGCGCCCGCGCCGACAACTGCAAATGCTCCCACCTTTATCTCAGGCAACACGATGGCGCCGGCGCCAATCATCGCGCCTTTTCCGATTACGGCAAGGCCGCCGATAATAGCGCCCGGTCCAACGGACGCACAGTCGTCGATTTGAACATGATGCCCGACCGATGCGCCACGGTTTATCAGAACATGCCGGGAAATGGATGTTTCAGAGCCGACGATACACGCGGTATTTACATAGCTTCCGCCATCGATACGCGCGGTTGACGATATCGCCGCAGACGGATCGATCAGACATTCTTCGAAGCGGAATCCAAGAAGTTCGGCTTCGCGAGCGGCCATGGCTCGATTAGCCGGCGTAAATAACGGGCATATGCAGGGATAGGCTAGCAATTCAGGTGTAATGGCATCGAGAGTAATAGCGTTAGCTTCATCTTCAATGTAGATTTTGCCAGGCCGATTTTTAATAGCGGCGAAGACTGACCAGCCCAGGCGCCGGCAGGACTCGATATGCTCCACCACAATGGATGATCCAATTCCGAACAAGACTATCTTCATTCCTATCCCAGCATAGAGCCAAAAACCGGCTTGGATTCGTCATGACCCCCGTAGGCCGTCGGGAATGTGCATTCATATTGTCATTCTACGGCAAGTCATAACATAAATGACGGTCAATTTTCCCAATCTTATTACTTGCCGAGCTAAAGACTCCTGTGGCCAGGCGGTAGGTCAGCCTGCGGTTGCTCAAGCATATGGCGGCTGTTAAAAACCCGTTCACAAGGGCAAGAGGCGTGCCTCATGTTGAATTACATGCCGCGACTGGATGGGCTGCGCGCAGTCGCTATCATTTTCGTACTACAGAACCATTTCGCTGGGTTTAATATTGCGGCGGGAGTGGGAACTGGCGGATTGGGCGTGAGACTGTTCTTCGTATTGAGCGGATATTTAATCACGCGCATCTTGCTCAGCTATCGGGATAGCGGAACGCCGATCAGAAAGGCTGCCGCACACTTTTATTGGCGGAGATTGCTGCGCCTTTCACCGGCGCTTTATCTCGCAATCACCGCCGGCGCTTTAATCGGAATCGCGAACCTAAATGAGGAGTGGGGGGTTCACGCATTATATTTAACAAACTTCCGTATCGCCTACACCAGAGAATGGGGAAATTCCGCGCACTTCTGGAGCTTGGCGGTTGAGGAGCAATTCTATCTTGTTTGGTTTTTTGTGATCCTCTGTGTGCCAAGAAGGCACCTCTTATTAGCGAGAATAGTGGCAATCGGTTCGGCATCGCTCTATCGGCTGTTTGCCTACGCAATGCTATTTAATGTGCGAGCGACTGTCCAACCTTTACCGGCAAACATTGATTTTTTAGCATGCGGCGCCCTTATGGCTTATGCGGAGACATACAGCGGGACACTCTACCGCCGCATTAAAGAAGTTGTGACTCACCCTCTAGCAATTTTGTTATCCGCATTACTTACATTCGGCGGAATTTTCCTGCCGGACTCTCTTTTTCTATTAGTCGCCCACCCGCTATCGATAGCGGTACTGTCTATGGCTGTGATTGTAATGGCCAAAGAACCCGGCGAGGATGGAAAGCTGGGCTGGCTTGCTTGGTGGCCAATTCGCCACTTGGGAAAAATCAGCTATGGAGTCTACGTCTATCATTTCTTCGTGCCTCTGTTACTCGCAAAATTCTTTGCTGACTTTTACGGTCACTTCTCCGGTTTTCCGCGGCCGATCGTTTATTTCGTCGTGAACGTGACCCTCTCCGTAATGATAGCCGAGCTTTCCTGGTGGCTTGTTGAGCGGCCCCTCCTCGACCTCAAAAACAAAGCGCCAAGCTGGTTACCGGGATGGCGTTCTTGTAATTTTTCTGCCGCGAGACAGCATCCTTGAACTGCCGGCGCCACCCTGGGGCGGCGTTTGAATCTTCGCCGGCGACTGCGCTTTTCGCGTGAGCAGTTCGTCGGTATATCGGAACGAGAAGCCAGCACCAGCCCGATGCTTTGGAACAATAACCAACAATAGGCAGACCCGGGCTGTAGCTTGGGCCGGGGATTCTCTTCAAAGAATGAAGCTGACGGAACCCATCGCACCAAGCTCTTCCGCATCCAGGACAGCGCGGCGCTCGGCGATCTTCAGCGCGCCGTTCTGCTTCCTCAACTTGTAGCGATAATAGCCGACAAAGGTTCGCGGCGGCTCACTTCGACGATGGCGATAGACCACGAAATTCGCGGCAACGGAGATGTTATCGCCGTCGACACTAGTGATGCGCACGTTGGTGATCATGCGCCGGGTGCGCGAGGGCGGAAATTCCGCGTGGCAATTCGGATCCTTTAGCCGGATGACACGCTCGCGCAGGCGGACGGCGTCGTCCGCGATCAAGAACAACGTGAAGCGATGATCGGCGTCCGGCATTTCATTGGGAGGGACGAAATAGGAAGCATCGTCCGTCAGGAGCGTCAGCCACTCATCAAGCTTCCAGGAATCCAGCAACTCGGCTTCCCGATAAAGGAATTGTTCGACGTCCTGGCAGGAGACGGTCGCTGCTTTGTCCAGCGCCTTGTTCATGCGCGGCCTCCCATCAACTCGTTCCACCGGCGCCAGAATACTCGAATATGACCCTCATCCGTATCGAGTTGCTCGTCCTTCCGCGCCATGCCGCGTGACAAGTCCGACCACGGCACCTCACGCCAGGCAGCATACCCCTGCTGCACGGCCTCCAATGCCGCGACATCGTCCGGGGTAGCAAAACCGCCCGGTCCATAGAAGGTCAGGAAGGCATGGAGGCGGCGCGCCCGTTGCGCCTCGGTCTCTTCCACCGGACCGAGCGCCCAGGCCGTTACCCGCATCAGGTCGGGCGCTACCGGGAAGAAGTTGCGCACAGTGACCGAGGAGCCGTCATTGATGACAAGATTGGGAAAGACCACCAGATTACGGTTGGTGTCGGCAACCCGCGCGGCGCGTTCCTCGCCCAACCGCTGCACCAGTTCGCGGCGGATGGCGGCGATATCTTCCTTCGCCTCTTCTCCATAGACCGAAATCCATCGGGCGACCGGCCGGCCGCGGTAATTCGGATTGTCCGTGGTCAGGTGGCCGTTACCCAAATCCTTGCCGAGGCCCTTGGTCGGCAGCAACAGACCCTTCGGCGGCGTGATGTCGACGCCAGAGTTGCGCATGTATTTTAGCCAAGTCGTATGCGTGGCGATTAGGTGGTAATCGTCGACGCTGTTCTCGACCAGCATCTTCCAGTTGGCTTTGATTTCGTATTCCTGCACGCCGGAAATGATCTCCATCTTCCGCGACGGGGATTGATCGACGACAAGGTCGATATATTCCTTGGCCTTGCCGAGATATTGCTCGAGGCCGACGGCATTGACGTCGAAGTTCAAGAAATAGAAATCCTGGTACTGCTCGAGCCTCGGCACCTCGACAAGTCCCATTTCTTTCTTGTCGAAGCTTTTGCCATAGGCCTCCTCGCCGGGTACCGCGCGCAACGTGCCGTCATTGTTGTAAGTCCAGCCGTGATACATGCAGTAAAAGCCGCGGCTGTTTCCTTCGCGCTCGCGACAAACCACCGCACCCCGGTGCCGGCATGAATTGATCAGCGCCCGTACCGTCCCCTCACGATCCCGGACAAAAATAATCGGCCGGCCGGCGACGGAACGGCTGCGGAAATCGCCGGCGTTCTTCAGCTCGGAGGCGTGCCCGACATAAATCCAGCATTTGTCAAAAATCGCCCGGTTTTCCTGCTGAAGCACATCCGAAGAGACAAAAGCCTCGCGGTTCACCAGGAAGGTTTGCTTTTCCCGGTCCTCAACCACGAAATCTTTTGTGCTGGGCTGATAGTTCATGTCCGCCATTCCACGCATTGGCTCAAAACCATTTCCCGCCGGCATTATAGTGGTATCGCGAGCGCCGGGAAAACAGGCTTAAGCTCAGTAGACAAGGATGAATTGGATTATATAATATTAAACTCGCATGTCCACCTTGCCATAATAGCAATAGTCCGAAGGGGAGTATTCCAGATGGTCGGCTCGGCTCACGCCAAATTCCCAGCACTCGCGCTTGCGGCTATCTTCGCGGCGTTGGCGACGGCGCTTCCCGCTGCCGCTCAGACGACGCTCAATGTGGGCGTCATCGGCACCTCAAGCGACGCACCGTATTTCATCGCCAGCAAAAAGGGATATTTCAAGGACGAAGGGATCGTTGTGAACTTCATCCAGTTCGATTCCGCCGCGAAAGCCATACCTTCTCTAGGCTCGGGCCAGGTGGAGATCGCGGGCGGGGCGACATCGGCGGCTCTCTATAATGCGGTTGCGCGCGGCATCGACATCAAGATCGTCGCCGACAAGGCCCGCAATGCGAAGGGCTATGGCTTTCAATCCATCCTGGTTCGAAAGGATCTGGTCACCAGCGGCAAGGTCAAGTCGATCAAGGACCTGAAAGGACTAAAGGTCGCCCTGTCCGCCGCAGGCAACAGCGAGGCCGCCCTGATCGACGCGGCGCTGAAGCAGAACGGCCTCACCTTCGCCGATATCGATCCGACCTATCTCGGCTTTCCGCAGCACATCGCGGCTTACGCAAACGGCGCCATCGACGCGAGCCTCACCACGGAGCCGACGGTTTCCACAATTCTCAAAGCCGGCACCGCGGTGCAACTCGCAAGCGTCGATCAATTCTATCCGGACTACCAGACCGCGGTGACTTTCTTCGGCGGTAAGTTTATCAAGGAGCAGCCTGAGGTCGCGAAGAAAGCAATGCGCGCCTTGATCCGCGGAATGCGCTTCTACAACGACGCCCTGCAAGGGGGAAAACTCGCAGGCCCCAAGGCCGACGAAGTCATCGCCATCCTGGTGGAAGAATCCCATATCAAGGAGCCGGAAATCCATCGCTCGATCGTGTCGAATGCGATTGATCCCGACGGCGGGCTCCATCTGGAAAGTCTTCGCATCGCCTGGCAGTTCTTCGTGGATACCAAGCAAATCGACGGCAAGGTCAAAGTCGAGGACGTGGTCGATATGAGCTTTGCTCAGGAAGCGGTCAAATCCCTCGGGCCATATAAGAAAGCCGCGCCCTAATTGTTGCAGGGCAGAGAGTGAGCTCTCTGCCCGTAAGGTCTCCTCATGCGCCAGCCGGTACCGCTACTTGGTAGTGGAGCATTATTTCCCGCCGTTCGCGCGCAGACTGCAGCAAGGCAAGCGCTACCTCCACAGTAGCCTTGCCCCAGCGGCCATCATGAATCGGCCGAGTGCCGGCGCGCAGTGCGCGATAGAGGTCATCGAGGACCTCGCCGCGACCGGAAAATCCCCGTCCCAGTGAAACCGGGACTTCGCGCATCCCATTGGCGTCATAGAGCAGGACGCCATCAGCAGATGCGCGCAGTTCGCCGCCGCTACAGGTAACGATCATGATCCCAAAATGCGGCTGGTGCGCCGGCGCCTGCCCGCCGTCGGCGCCATAAGCAAAGCGCTCGATGCGCAGCCGGCTTTCCTCGCTCTTTTGTTCCGCCAAAGCCCGGCGTGCGGCGCCGTGCTGGCCCTGCGGCTTTGGAGCGCCCCGTTCGTTGATCCAGAAATGCCACTCGTCGCTGTCGAAAAAATCGTAGCCGCTATAAACCAGCGACGCGGCGGCGCCATTCTCGAAATCCAGAAATCCGATACAGCTGCCTTCGGTCGGCCGGGCCGGATCGAGGACCGTGACCTGCGCGCGCACCGAACGTACCAGGCCGCCGCCGAGAAGCCGCATGATCTCAATCTGGTGAGGCACTTGGTTGAACATGATGCCCCCTCCCCGCGAGGTATCAAGTTCCTCGGGGCGGCGGGGCCGATAAAGAAAGTTCGTGTAGTTCCACGCCGCGATCATGCCCAAGGTGCCGATTTCACCGCTAGCAATGATGCGGCGCATCGCCCTGATCGTCGGATCGAAAGCATGGGTATGGCCGACGATAAGCACGACACCTGCCCGATCCACGGCTTCGATTATGGTGTCGCAGTCCACCAAGGTAAGCGCCATCGGCTTTTCGAGGATGATGTGCTTTCCCGCTTCGGCGGCAAGGCACGCATGCTCACTGTGAAACTGATGCGGCGTGGCGATGTAGATCGCCTCCACCGTAGGATCCTCGCAGAGACCGCGAATGTCCTCATAAGTCGGTGCATTAAAGTCCCGCTTAAAGGCTTCGCGAGGCGCGGGATACGGGTCCGCCGCCGCAACGATATTTATCCCTGGATGGGCATGAGCGGCACGAACCATGACCGCCCCGGCCATGCCAAGGCCGGCAATACCGAGTGCGACGGGTTTGTCGAAGACAATCACCGCGCTAGCTCGCCCGACTGTCCGTTCGTTTTTCGCTTTCCTGCGGAACGGGATCCACTCTGCGCTATGCTGCGAGCAGATGGCGGCAACTTTTTGAATCCCATCGAAGCACTAATGGACGCCGCCGCCCCGCGCAGGGCCTTTGCCATGTCTCCATTCGGATCGATATCCATGTCGCGCTGAAATCCTAGAAGCGTGAGCGCGGCGGCCATCAAGCCGGCATGATCGAATATCGGTGCGGATAAAGCCGAAAGGCCCTGGTGATGCCGGCCGTCGGAAAAGGCAACGCCATAGCGCCTGACGGCTTCGATCGATTTTTTTGCACGCGCGCGCAAGTCGGGACCAGCGAACGGTTCCTCCTTAGCGACAGGGGCGGTTTCCGATTTCGGCATATAGGCCAGGAAGGCGCGCCCGGTTGCGGTAGCCAGCAGCGGCAAGACATAACCGACCCGAATGGAAATCGGCGCCTTGAGCGCCTTGTCGAGCTTCATAATGATGGTCGGTCCGCGGTTGCCCCATATTGAAAGATAGACCGCCATGCCGGTCTTTTCTTCCAGCTCCTCCATGGGCTCACGCGCGACTTCGACCACGCTCAATTGGCGAATACTGGCCAATCCCAAATGCACGGCATAAGGCCCAAGACCGTAGCGCATGCTCAAAGGTTCCTGCACCACCAGACCGAGGCGAACAAAGCTGACGAGATAAAGATGCGCCTTGCTCGGCGCCATTCCGGCGCGTGCCGCGAGGTCTTTCAACGGTAATTTGGCGCCCGCCTGTTCAAGCACACGGATCAGGCGGAAACCGACTTCAATCGATTGAATCCGCCGCTGATCGGCTTTGCCATTCCCAGTTGTTTTCGCGGAAGCCACAACACGATTTCTCCCGCCTACCTTGCGCATCGGCGCCCTGCCCTTTTCCAAGACAACGTCGGGTGAAACCGCACCTGCGTCCAAAAATCAGGTTGCGCAGACGGCGCCCATTCAGGATACTATAATCAAGTTCAATCATTCCATAAATCGCCATTTCTCTGCAATGGCGCTATGAAATCTTCCCGGCCACGGATCTAACGTTGTGCAGGCTATGACGCTCGGGGAGGAACGGATGGCAAGGGAAACCGCAGCAGTGCCAATGGCTAAGCTGCACGAACTTGCCGGCAAGCCAGCGATACGCATTCGCGATCTGGTCAAGCAGTTCGGCGATTTTGTCGCCGTCGATACTCTTTCGATCGACATCATGAATGGCGAATTCTTCGTCATCGTCGGTCCGTCGGGGTGCGGCAAAACCACGCTGTTGCGCATCCTCGCCGGCTTGGAAACGGCCAGCTCTGGACAGATCGAGGTCGTAACGTCGCAACTGTCGGACCGGCCCGTGAATCGGATGGTGTTTCAGGGCGAATCTATCTTTCCCTGGATGACGGTCTGGGACAACACGGCCTATGGGCTGCGTATGCGCGGGGCTTCGGCGGCCAAAATTTCAGAAGTTGTCGGTCACTATCTCGATCGCACCGGACTGACGAAATTCGCGAAGTCTTACCCACATCAGCTTTCGGGGGGGATGAAGCAGCGCGTATCGATCGCGCGCGCCTTCGCCAACGACCCGCAAATCCTTTTGATGGACGAGCCGTTCTCGGCGCTCGATGCGCAGAACAAACTTCTGCTGCAGGAAGAATTGCTGAAGATCTGGGAAGAGCACAAAAAAACAGTCGTCTTCATTACCCACAGCGTGGAAGAGGCTGTATTGCTCGCCGACCGCATCATGATCATGAGCGCGCAACCCGGCCGCGCCAAGGCGATAATTCCGGTACCGTTGTCCCGCCCACGCGATTACATGGAACTGCAGAAAACCTCAGCCTATGGCGACCTGGTGCATCGCATCTGGTCGAGCTTGCGGGAGGAAGTGCAGCGCGCGCGCGAGCAAACCGATGAAGGTGGAGGGTAATATGAGCGCCGTCGTTTCAATAACCGCGCCTACCCGAAGCTGGCGGCTGAGCGCGCGAGGCTATGAGCGCCTCATCAGCATTGCATCGCCGATCGCCCTGCTTCTGGTCTGGGAACTTGCCGCTCACTTCGGCGTGGTAGATATCCGCTTCTTCCCGGCACCTTCTGCCATTTTCCAAAAGCTGATCGCCTTGGTGCAGTCCGGCGAACTCATGCGGCACACGCTGACCAGCCTCGGCCGGCTCGGCTGGGGCATCCTGCTGGGCGGCGTCCCGGCACTCATATTGGGTATCATGATGGGCCTCAACCGGGTCTTCCGCGCGGCCGTGGAACCGCTGGTTGCGGCTTTATATCCAATACCGAAAAGTTCGATCGTGCCGCTCGCGCTCCTCATCTTCGGGCTCGGCGAAGGCTCCAAAATATTCATGGTCGCGGTCGGCGTCTTCTTCCCGGTTATCATCAACACGACCACGGGCGTGCTTGAGATCAACAAAATTTACCTCGATGTCGGTAAGAATTTCGAGGCGAACCGCTGGAACACCTTTCGCACCATCGCCCTGCCGGGCGCACTGCCCTTCATCATGACCGGCATTCGCTTGGGTATCGGCATGGGCCTCGTGCTCATCGCCGTGGCGGAGATGATCGGTGCCAAGAGCGGTCTTGGATTCATGATCTGGAACGCGTGGGAAATCTTCGCCGTCGAGCAAATGTACGTTGGGCTATTCGTGATCGCCGTTATTGGCGTCGCATTAACCGTCGTGCTGCAAGAACTCGAGCGAGTCATCATTCCATGGAAAACCGCGTGAGCACGCTGCCAACAAAGTTCGCGATAAATTCCGATTGGAGATTCTAATGCTGCGTCAAAACTTGAGCCTCATTGCAAATGCACGGCATCTCACTGCTGCTGCCACCGGGCTCCTGGCTGCGATCTCTCCAGCCCAGGCGCAGACGATGGTGCAAGTTGGCATCGTCAATACGATTAGCGACGCCGGTTTCTATGTTGCCGAGAGCAAGGGATATTTCCGCCAGGAAGGCCTCGACGTCAAATTCACCGCCTTCAACTCGGCGGCACGAATGATTGCGCCACTTGGCGCCGGGCAGTTGGACGTGGGTGGCGGCACGGTTTCGGCTGGACTCTATAACGCCGTCGGCCGCGACATTAAGATCAAGATCGTCGCCGACAAGGGATCGATCGCGCCCGGCTACGCCTTCTCCGCGCTGATGGTGCGCAAGGATCTCGTGGATAGCGGCAAGTATAAGAGCTTCAAAGATCTGAAAGGCATGAAGGTCGCCATCGGAGCCGCGGGGACCGGCACGGCGTCGGCGCTCAACGAGGCGCTCAAGCGCGGTGGCCTCTCGTATGGGGATGTCGAAATCATCGACTTGGCTTTCCCGCAGCACATGGCCGCCTATACGAACAAAGGGATTGACGCCAGCGTAACAAATGAGCCGACCGTGACATTGTCGGCGCGGGCGGGCGTGGCGGTTCGTGTTGCCGGAAATGACGAGATTTATCCAAACCAGCAAACGGCTGTTGTCCTTTACTCGGAAGAGTTCATGAAAAGTCGCCCCGAGGCGGCGCTCAAATTCATGCGCGCTTACATCAAAGGCGTTCGCGATTATAATGACGCTCTGCGCGATGGCAAAATGGATGGCCCAAATGCCGACGAGATCATTTCTATTTTGACGCAGACGACCGAAATCAAGGATCGTGATATTTACCGGCAGATTTCGCCGAATGCTTGCAATCCGGACGGCACCGTCAATATCGACAGCCTGAAGAAGGATTTGGCGTTCTTCAAGGAGCAGAAGCTCATCGAGAAGGATGGGATATCGGCCGACAGCGTCGTCGATCACTCCTTCGTCCAAAAAGTGGTACAAGAGTTGGGACCATATAAGCGCAAAGCCAAGTAAGAACCGCAACGAGCCCTGCGATGCTGACAGACGAGCAAAATGAATTCGTGACGCAGACCGGCCCCGGCACTCCGACGGGCACGCTATTCCGGCGTTATTGGATTCCGATCATGCAGTCGAGCGAGCTTCCGGAGCCGGAGTGCCCGCCGGTCCGTATCAAGCTTTTGTCGGAGCGGCTGCTTGCCTTCCGCGACACCAACGGAAAGCTCGGATTGATCGACGAATTCTGCGCGCATCGCGGCGTGTCGCTTTGGTTCGGCCGCAATGAGGAAGGCGGCCTTCGTTGTCCTTATCATGGATGGAAATACGCCGTGACAGGCGAGTGCCTCGAGGTTCCGTCCGAGCCCGCCGAGAGCGGCTTCTGTAAAAAAATCAAACTGAAATCATATCCATGTAAGGAACGGGGCGGGATCATCTGGACCTATATGGGTCCGCCAGAACGCGAGCCGGCTTTCCCGGCGTTCGAATGGTCCATGCTTCCGGCCGATCATCTCTACATTTCCAAGCGTTGGCAGGAATGCAATTACCTGCAGGCGATGGAAGGCGGTATCGATTCCAGTCATGTCTCCTTCCTGCATAGTGGCGACTTGCATAGCGATCCGCTGCACAAGGGAACCAAGGGCGCGCAATATCAGCAGGATCGGAAGCCGAAATTCGAGGTCGTCGAGTCCCCAGGCGGACTTTACATCGGCGCGAGGCGCAATGCCGAGGAAGGGCATCATTATTGGCGCATCACGCAATGGATCATGCCCTGGTACACGATGGTGCCGCCCTACGGCGATAATGCCTTGAACGGCCACGCCTGGGTCCCGATCGACGACGAGAATTGCTTCACCTGGACCTTCACCTATCATCCGACCCGTCCGCTGTCGGAACTTGAGCTGAACACGATGCGTCAGGGCGGCGGCATTCATGTCCCGCTTATTCCGGGAACGTTCCGGCCGGTTATCAATAAAGACAACGATTACCTGATGGACCGCGCCGCGCAGAAGGCGGGCCGGACCTATTGCGGCGTCAAAGGCATCGCCATGCAGGATGCATCGGTGCAGGAAAGCATGGGACCGCTGCAGGATCGCTCGAAGGAGAATCTCGCCTCGACCGATAACGCTATCATCATGGCGCGCCACCGGTTGCGGCGGGCGGCGCTCGCCCTGGAAAAAGGCATCGAGCCTCCCGGGCTGATACCGGAAACCCATCGCGTGCGTTCCGCCACCTTCGTGCTTCCCATCGGCGTCGCCTTCGATAAGGCCATGGCTGGCGCGCTGAAGGTGAAGGAAGGCGTCCCGCACACCTCTATCTGACCGCGAGGAGAAGAAGATGGAGCCGACGCTCGATGCGAGGGCCGCAGGCGCTCGCCGGCTTCAGGACAAGGTGTGCGTCGTCACCGGCGCGGGACAGGGAATTGGCCGCGCCGCGGCAAAGCGGCTCGGCCAAGAAGGCGGGAAAATCGTCGTCGCCGACCGGGTGGAGGCTTCCGCGAATGAAGCCGTCTCCGAACTGCATAAGCATGGCGTCGAAGCAGAAGCCATTATTGTCGATCTGAGCACGCTTGCAGGCGCCCAGGACTTGATGGCGCAAGCGGTTAACGCCTTTGGCCGCATCGACGTCCTTGTCAACAACGTCGGCGGGACGATCTGGATCAAGCCTTTCCACCTCTTCAGCGAAGAGGAAGTGAAGCTCGAATTGGAGCGCTCGCTCTATCCGACGCTGTGGTGTTGCCTGGCGGTATTACCGATCATGATGGAGCAGAAGGCCGGCTCCATCGTCAATGTCGGGTCGCAGTCGGTGCGCGGCCTCTATCGCCTGCCCTATGCGGCAAGCAAAGGCGGCATTTTGGCCATGGGCAAGGTGTTGAGCAAGGAATATGGCCGCTACGGCATTCGCATCAACACCATGGCGCCGGGCGGCACGGACGCCACCGACCGCGTCACCCCACGCAAGTTTATTCGGCCTGGCATTATGGCGGAAGATAACGACGCCGGAGCCGAGAATTACGCGCAGGAAATGGCGGAGGACATCCGCAATCAGCAAGCGCTGCAACGGCGCGGAACGCCGGAAGAACAAGCCGCCGCGATCGCCTTTCTCGCCTCCGACGACGCCAGTTTCATCACCGGCGAAGTGATCAACTGCAGCGGCGGGCAATCCTGAGCAGGCCCGCTACCTAACTAAGCCATAACGAGGATGTCCCATCGGCTCACCCGCTCGGGATATGTGCCTTCCACCATGGCCAGTGTTCGCCCAGCACCGTTGCGGGCCACGGGATCGCCAGCAACTGATCGAACACGCCATAGACCAGCACGGTCATGAACGCCGCCATGAGAAGGGTGGTCCTCCAGCGCTCGGGACCTTCGATCCGCATGAAGGCGATGATGAAGATTGGGATCGTCGGAATGAGACCGATAAGCGCCATCGATCCCATGAATCCGAGCATCCAGCCGAAAAAGATCGCCCCGCGCAGGATCAATATTTTCGTTGGCAGGTGGGCGATGTTGCTGGCGATATCCAAGTGCATTTTATCGTCGGCGATACCGAGGCTCGCCCTTTCGACCGCCTTCGCCTCATGCACTTCCGACTTCAGCAAGTCGTTTAGCAACGTCAGCGCACAGAAGAAAATCGCTCCCGTCCCGACGATGAATGGAATGATCGCGGCCTTGTGGTTCCAGCTGAAGGCTTGGGACATCATGACAATGAAAAGCCCGAGCATGAAGAGCGGGAATAATTGCCGCACATGAAACTTGGGCGCATGGATATCCCAAAGCATGCCTTTCCAGCCGCCATGGGACTTAACGTCTTTCAGCAGTGGGCGCAGCAGACTGAGACCGGCCATCAGGAACAGGACAACCACCACCGGGCGCAGCATCCAGCTCGTGCCATAGCGCTCGATCGAGATGAACATGTAGCGTTCTAGAATTTTGCCAAGGATAAAGCCGAGAACAAGCGGCGGCCGTGGCCATTTGGCATGCTTCGTTATCCAGGCGAAAACGCCAAACAACAAAAGCGAGTAAAGGTCGCCCCAGTCGCGCTGCCCTTCGAAGGCGCCAATGTAGATAAGCGACAGCACGAAGGGCAATATCAGCGTGTAGCGCAGCGTCGCGAACTTCGCGAATTGGCTGCTGAAGAGATAGCAAAGACCGGAGCCGAGAATATTGGCGATGGCGATCGACCAGACCATTGAATAGGTGATGCTGAGATTTTTGGTCAGCATCTCGGGTCCGGGAACCAGCCCGTGCATCAGAAATGCGCCGAGCAAGATCGCCATTCCGGCACTGCCGGGAACACCGAATACGATAGTCGGTATCAGTGCGCCGCCTTCGCGCGAGCAAGTCGCGCTTTCCGCAGCGATGACCCCGCGCACGTCGCCCTTGCCGAACGTCTCCTTAGCGCCTTTCTCGGTCTTCAGGGCATGACCGTAGGAAATCCAATCGATGACCGAAGTGCCGATGCCTGGGATCGCGCCGATGACCGAGCCGATCCAGGAGCAGCGCAGAACAAGCCACCAATGCACGAAGCAATCGACGCTGCCCTGCCAAAGCCCCGCCCAGTTATCCTGGACTTTCTCGCTCTTGTAGACGGCCGACCTGGCGATCAGGAGATCACACAGCTCCGGCAGGGCAAAGATGCCGAGCGTCAACGGGACGAGCGGCAGGCCGTCCCAGAGGTACAGGCTTTCCATCGTCCAGCGCGGCGTGCCCGTCTGTGGATCGGAACCGATCATCGACAGCATGAGGCCGAAGCATGCCATCGTCACGCCGCGCAGCGGGCTGTTGCCCGACAAGACCGCGACCATGGAAATGCCGAAGACCGAAAGCGCCAGCAATTCCGGCGAACCAATGTAGAGGATAAGAGGACGCGCCAACGGCAAGGCGGCCGCCATCAAGGCCGCGCCGAAAAGTCCGCCCATGAGAGCGGACATGTAGGCGGCGCCGAGCGCGCGGGCGCCTTCGCCACGCTTGGTCATGGGATAACCGTCGAGCGTCGTCGCCGCCGACGCTGCATGGCCGGGCGCGCCAAGGACGATGGCGGAGATCGGATCGCCGTGGGTCGTGGTCGCCGCCAGCCCGAGCAGCAAAGCCATCGCCGCGGCGGGATCCATTGAATAGGTGAACGGCAGAAGCAGCGCCGTTCCGGCAACGCCTCCGATTCCCGGCAGAATGCCAAGACCCAAACCACAGAGCACCCCGAGCCACAGCAACAGCAGCCGATGCGGCTCCATGATAATAAAGAAGCCCTGGCTCAATGCGTCCAGAATATCCAAGATCAAACCCCCGATGTCTGCTAGCCGTTACATGCGATGTTAGAGACGGTGCGCTTAGTCCTGTGCCTTCTCCCGCGTAATGCGAGCGGGTGGAAACCGGACGTTTCAACCCGGTATCCACCGGATGCAAACGTATCACAACAATTGCCGGACGTGGCATAGGTGATGAGCCGCAACGGCATATCTCTGCGCGTGCGTTCCGGCGCCCATAACGTCTGGTTGGAGTTTCGGGCCCTCGGCCCATTATGGTTCACAAGGTCGTCGAAAGCAGACGGCAGCTTTCCTGAAGTGTCGGGAGCAGTTCCCTCGTCATTTCCGCCGGTGTCATTCGCGCCGATTGCAAACTGATGCTCAGCGAGGCGGTAATGGCACCGCGGGAGTCGTGCAGCGGGGCGGCAATCGTTCGCAAGCCGACTTCGAGTTCCTCATCGACGATCGCATAGCCTTGTTCGCGCGCCTTGGCGATCAGACCTTGTAACTTGGGCTTCTCGATGATCGTTTTCGCCGTAAGCCGCTGTAGCTTGACGCGTTTGAAGAAGTGCGAGAGCTCGCTTTCCGCCAAGCCGGAGAGCAAAACACGGCCCATTGCCGTGCAATAGGCCGGCCGTCGCGTGCCGACGCTGGTTCTGATCGTCATGATCCGTTGCGGTGCGGCGCGGGCGATGAAGACGATCTCGTCCGCATCCAGGATTGCGACAGAGGCAGCCTCCCCTGTCCGGTCAGCTATCTTGTTAAGTATTGGCTGCGCCAGTTCTGGAAGCGGGATTGACGCGAGATAAGAATATCCCAACCGAAGAACGCGTGGAGTCAACCGAAAGAACTTTCCGTCAGACTCCACGTATCCATGCCTCAGCAGCGTCAGCAGGTAGCGGCGGGCCGCCGCTCGGCTCAACCCCGTCATGCGCGCGGCGTCCGTCAATGTCAGCCGTGGATGCGCCGCATCGAATGCTTCGATGACTTTGAGCCCCTTTATGCAGCCGGCCACGAGCTCGCGATCATCGCTGGCGGGGTCCTTGTTTCGTTTCATCGCCTATACCTCACGTGTGTTCGCGTTTCGAACATCAACTTTGACGCGGTTGACTCGCTCCAGCTGCAGGCGCTACTCGACAGTGGTTCGTATAGCGCATGTCTGTGCGATATGCGAACAACTACATTGGGCAGCGGAAGCGGCTTAGACCGCTCCGCGATTGGAGGAACGCATGTTTCTGATCAGGTCGGTTATTGCCGCGGCTCTTATGACTTGGACCAGCCTAGGAGCGCAGCCAAGCTCCGCTGCGGAAAACTATCCCGCGTCACCTGTAACGATTGTCGTGCCCTATCCTGCGGGCGGAACGGCCGACGTTTTGCCGAGAATGATCGCAGGCGACCTTCAGGCGAAGTGGGGCCGCCCGGTTATCATAGAAAATCGCGCCGGTGCCGGCGGGAATCTGGGCGCTGAATACGTCGCGCGAGCGAATCCCGATGGTTACACGCTGCTCGCCAGCCCCCCTGGTCCGCTCGCCATCAATCAAAGTCTTTACAAAAGCCTGACTTACGATCCAACCCGCTTTGTTCCCATTACGATTCTTGCATCGACTCCGAATGTCTTGGCGGTCAGCCCGCAGTTTAAGGCCGGATCCATTGCAGCATTGATCAAAGAGGCGAAGGAGAACCCCGGCAAGTTAAATTACGCATCGCAGGGCGTCGGCACGACATCGCATCTGGCCACCAGCATGTTCGAGATGAAGGCCGCAATCAAACTAGTCCATATCCCGTACAAGGGATCGGCGCCGGCCTTGAACGACCTTATCGGCGGCCATGTCGACATCATGTTCGACAATCTGGGATCGTCTCTTCCACTGCATCGTGAAGGAAAATTGAAGATCCTGGGCGTGGCAAGTCTGCGCCGGACGCCGACGTTGCCGGATGTACCATCCATCGCGGAATCCGGTCTGCCGGATTTTCAGTCGCTGACTTGGTTCGGCCTCGTTGCTCCTCCCAATACCCCGGCCAGCGTGGTGGCCAAGATCAATCAGGACGTTCTCGATAGCCTTCGAAATCCGGAGATTCGTAAAAACTTTCTCAATCTTGCCGTCGCCCCTTGGGGCAGCAGCCCGGAGCAGATGGCTACGTTCATGAAAGAAGAGCGGGAAAGCTACGCCGCCGTTATCAAGGCAGCCAACATGACGTTGGAATAACGCATATCGGTAGTATCAAGGCCCCCATCTCGTTGTAAGAAGGAAGTTCGTCCGTGGTTGCGCCTGCTGGTCAACAGCCATCGTTCTGGCCCGAAGGAATGCTGACACGCGTTCCGTTCTGGATCTATCGATCGTCCGAGGTCTACGAACAGGAACAGCGGCGCGTCTATGAGGGGCCGGTTTGGAACTATCTGTGCCTCGAAGCCGAGATACCCAATCCGGGCGACTTTCGCACCACCTTCGCCGGTTCAATGCCCGTCGTCGTGACACGCGATCTAGACGGGCAAATCTACGCCTTCGAGAATCGCTGCGCGCATAAAGGGGCGATGCTCTGCCTCGATAACGAAGGCAATGGCCGGGACATCACCTGCGTCTATCATTCCTGGAATTATGATCTCCAAGGCAACTTGAAGGGCGTTGCCTTCGAACGCGGCGTCGGCGGCAAGGGCGGCATGCCGAAAACCTTCCGCCGCGAAGAGCATGGGCCGCGGAAATTATGCGTTGCGCGTTTCTCCGGCCTGATCTTTGGAAGCCTCAGCGGCGACGCGCCGCCGATCCGGGACTATCTCGGCGAGGAGATCGCGAAGCGGATCGAACGTGTGCTCTGTAAACCCGTCGCCGTCATCGGCCGGTTCGCTCAAGCACTGCCGAACAACTGGAAGCTCTATTTCGAGAACGTCAAAGACAGCTACCACGCGAGCCTCTTGCATCTCTTCTTCACCACTTTTCGCATCAATAGGCTTTCGCAGAAGGGCGGTCTCATCGTGGCGCCAGGTGGCGGACACCATGTCAGCTACGCCATGGCGGACCCCGCCGCGGTAAACGCTGAATATTCAGAGCAGAAACTGCGGTCGGAAAAAGAGAACTACAAGCTGGCCGATCCCAGCCTCGTCGCCGCGAAGGACGAGTTCGGCGATGGCGTGGTGATGCAGATTTTGACGGTGTTTCCCGGCTTCGTTCTGCAGCAGCATCTCAACAGCCTGGCGGTGCGTCAGGTGCTGCCGAAGGGCGTGCAGTCGACCATGCTGCATTGGACCTATCTGGGATTTGCCGACGATACGCCGGAGATGCGGCGGATGCGGCTGAAACAGGCGAACCTGATCGGACCCGCGGGCTATATTTCGATGGAAGACGGCGCGGTGGGCGGTTTCGTGCAGCGCGGCGTCGCCAGCGCTGCAGGCGAGAGCGCGATTGTCGAAATGGGCGGCGACAGCACCTCGTCGGAGGATACGCGTGCGACGGAAGCGTCGGTGCGCGGCTTCTGGAAAGCCTATCGCGGCTATATGGGAATTTAAGAATGAGCGAGACGATCACGCTCGAACGCATTCTCCGTTTGCAGGCGGATTACATCCGCTGCATCGATAATAATGAACTCGAAACCTGGCCGGATTTCTTCGCGGACGATTGCTTCTACAAGGTCACTACGGCGGAAAATTACAAGCGCGGCTTTGAAGCCGGCATCATCTATGCCGATTCCAAAGGCATGCTGGTCGATCGCGTCGCGGCGTTGCGCGAGGCGAATATTTATGAACGGCAAAGCTACCGGCATATCGTCGGTATTCCCACGATCCTCGCCAACGGCGGCGCGCAGGCCGAAAGCGAGACGCCTTTCATCGTCGTTCGCATCATGCACGACGGACAAACGGACATTTTCGCGACCGGCCGCTATTTCGACAGCTACCGGATCGAAGGCGACAAGCTGAAGCTGACGAAAAAAGTGGCCGTGTGCGATAGCTCGGTGATCGACACTCTCATGGCCCTTCCGCTTTAGGCATCGCAAGCATGCGCCGTCCCGTGCGAATTGCAGTATCGATCGGCGATCCCAACGGCATCGGGCCGGAGATCGCGGTCAAGGCCGCTGCCGTGTTTGCACGTAGCGGCGCGCTGGAGCCGATCCTCGTGGGAGACGAGTTCGTTATCCGCGACTACCATTCCCGCTGCGCTATAGATTTGCCGCTGGTGCGCTTGGAAGAAAAAGAAAATGATCGTCAGGGCATCGGCTATGTTTCGGAGCAAAGCCTTCCGTCGGCAAGCTTTCAGCCTGGATTGGTCGATCCTTTGGCCGGACGCGCGACCGTCGCCTATGTCCGCCGCGCCGTCGATCTCGTGCGATCCGGCGCCGCGAGTGCCGTTGTCGCCTGTCCGCATTCCGAGACTGCGATCAATTCGGCGGGCATTCCCTTCACCGGCTATCCAGGTCTGCTCGCCGAGCTGACCGGCCGCAAGCCCGAGGCCGTCTATCTCATGCTTGTCGCCGCAGGATTGCGAATTTGCCACGTCACTCTGCATGAGGGGCTGCGCGATGCTATATACAGGCTCACGCCGGAGCTGATCGTCTCCGCGGGGCTGGCGATGGCCGAAGCGCTCAAGCGCTTGGGTATCGAAAATCCAAGCATCGGCGTCTTCGGTATCAACCCGCACGCGGGTGAGGGCGGCCTGTTTGGCGACGACGATGAGCACATCACCAAGCTGGCCGTCGAGCGCTTACGCCAGCGTGGCGTGCAGGCGGACGGTCCCATTGGTGCCGATGTGCTTTTGGCGCAGCGCCGGCACAGCGGCTACCTCGCGATGTACCATGACCAGGGGCATATCCCGATCAAGCTGGTGAGCCCGCATCGCTCCGCCGCGATGGCGATCGGCACCGAGGTGCTTTTCAGCAGCGTCGGCCATGGTTCCGCCTTCGACATCGCCGGACAAGGCATCGCCGATCCGATCTCGGTCATCGAAGCGCTGGAGTTGCTGGGCACGGCTGTAGAGCGCGAACGAAAGGCGCTTTGAAATAGACGTGCAGCTTTCGGAGTTACTCGCGTCCAAGCTAATCTAGTTTGACGAACTACATTCATGGCAAGAAGCTGCGATCGACGACCTTGTCATAAGCCGGCGCTTCCTTCAGCGCGCCCGCTACCATGGCCTCGGTCATCGAGCCGTCGAAGTTCGCCTTCTCTGGCACTCCGACACGGAAGAACCCGGCGGGCGCTTTCACAATCGTTTCATGGAAACGGTGCTCGGGAATTTCCATTCCCTTGGAACCGAGTTTTGCGGCTTCGTCCGGTTTCTGCGCGATGAAATCGTCGGCGTTCTTGATCGCGCGGAGGAACCGGCGCGCCGTCTCCGCGTTCTTTTGCAGGTAAGGTTCCAGCGCCGCGACAACGCCTTGCTGATAATCTTTCAGATAATCCGAGGTCTGGAAAAGGATGCGCGCTTCGCCACGATCGACGAGGTTATAAACGTCTGGCGCCGTATGGTGGGTCGCTTGCACGCGCCCGGCTTTCAGCATCGCCCAGCCATCGCCGGGCCCGCCGACCGGAACGAGCTCAACCTGCCCCACCAAGTCGTTGGCGCGCAGCGCCGCGAGCATGCCCGTATGCGTGATGCTTCCGGGGCGGGTGATGCCAACCTTCTTTCCGGCAAGGTCTTTGACGGTCTTGATCGGAGAATCCGTGGGAACGATCCAGACGATTCCATAGGCCGGGGCGGTCCAGGCCGAAATGATTTTCAGCGGCTCGCCTTTTCCCGCGGCAATAATGGCTGAACTAGTCCCAACCATCCCCATGTCGGCAACACCGCTCACGACGGCGCGGACCACATCGCCGCCGCCGGCAAAATGCGTGATTTCGACGTCAAGGTTTTCGGCTTTGAACATGCCGCCGCCCGCGGCGACGTAAAGCGGAAGGTTGTCGAACAGCTCCCGGTTCGTCGATGCGAATTTTATCCGCATCGCTTCTGCGGCAGCGGTGGGACGGCATAAGGAAGCGGCAGCGAGATTGGCCACCGCGGCGCGTCGAGTAATCAAGACCGATAAGGCCATTTCCATCCCCCAATGTTATCGCCAGCCGTTGTCGCTCCGCAGTCATTCCTTGATGAATTTTCCCATGCCTGAGGTGACGCCGTGCTTGGCGATTTCCGCCAGGTAGATTTGGTGGATGCGCGGGTCCTGATCCTCGTATTCAATCTGGCAACCGCCGTCGCGGACATTGACATCCACGCCCATGAACACCTTGCGCTTATCGGTCGTGAAGGGATAGCGCAGGCTGCCCATGGCGATCGCGAGATAACGCGCCGATGTGGCCGACGTCGTGAAATGCTGGTGATACATCCCGTCCGGCGGAGCAAACACAACGCCATGCTCCCAATCGATGCGGATGAAATCTTTGTCGCCGTCATACCAAAGCAACGAATAGCCGTCGCCGTGGACTGCAAAGACGTGAAAGTCGGCGCCGTGGCGATGTGCCTTCTTGTAAGTACCAACCGGCATCTCCGACGAGTGGGCATGCATCGTGCCATCGGCGAGGATAAATATGATGTTCGATCCGCCTGCCCCGCGCTCGTTCCAAGTTTTCAATTCGAATGCGGAGAGATCTGGAACGAAATTCGTCTCCCACATGTTGCGGCCGGGTCGTACCGGAATGTAATTGCCCTCGCCGGTGAAAAATCCAGGCGAGCCCTGCCGCTCATTGAAATTATAAGGATTATTGAAGACGAAGGCTTCGTTATGGAACAGATTGAGCATCGCCGAGAGGTTGTTGGTTGAAGCAAGCCGCACCCGTTCCTGCCCGCTGCTATTGAAGTGGCGATATGTCGCATTCAGCGGAAGGGCAAAGAGACTCTTGGGACCCCATTCAAAGCTGTGCCGGCCCCCTTCGGTCTCCACGACCGTACTGCCATGGCCGGACAGCACATAAATCACCTCCTCGAAGAGGTGCCGTTGCGGCTCCGTCTTCCCGCCCGGCGGCAAGTCCAACACGAAGATGGAAATGAAATCGCCGCGGCCTTTAAGGTGGACAATGCCGCCATCCACGCCAAAGCGTGCCCACGGCGCGGTCGGAACTTTTAGCAAGTTGACGCCGAAGTCTTCGATAATAGGAACGCCTTGTTGCTGAGCCCATGACAGATAGGGATCGAGCAACAATTTGGGTTCCAGGGCAACGTTCATTTCAGCCTCCCGGCACGGCAGCATGCCCTAACTTCGCCGCCCGGCGCAACGAGCCGCCCTCGGCGTGACAGGTCCCGGGAAATGCAATATCAGTATCAAAACCAAGAATGCAGGCTGGTTCTGGGGAAACGTCATGCTGTTTTTGCGTTATCTGAAAAGATTTGCGCTTTTTCTTTGCCTCCTTAGCCCGTTGAGCGGCATGTCAGTCGCTGCGGAACTAACTCGCGTCAAGGTTGCCTCGACGACTAAAGAAGTCTTCGACAACCTGGCGCTTTATGTTGCGGTGAATGGAGGTCTATTCAAAGCCGAGGGCCTTGAGGTGGAGATCACTCACTTCGCAGGCGGCGGAGACGTGGTACGAGCGGTCGCAAGCGGGGCGG